>NZ_JACJFD010000024.1:0-86100 GCF_014164415.1 Pseudoalteromonas sp. SG43-1
TTTCAATTGAGACTCTAATTTGTTTGCCTCGTTACTTGCTCAATAAAGAACGAAGTAGCTTGGCTGTTAGAACTCAATCTGTACGAGTGCCCACACAGATGATTGCTTTATATTGTTAAAGAACGCTTTGAGTCGCTTTAGCGTCTCAAGGGATGCGAATAATACACCCTTTATTTTTCGAGTCAACACTTTGTTTTAAACTTTCTTTCGACAATTTAAAACCGAAGTTTTATTTAACTCTGTGAGTAGTTCGTGCCTCGCTATGCGTTGTCCGCTGCGCGTCGCCATATCCCGTCTCAGTGGGGTCGCATTATAGGGAGAACAGATTTTTACGCAAGCGTTTTATTGACAAAACTTTAAATAAAGCACTGTTCGCTGAGAATTTAAGCTAAACGCATTAAAAACACAACATAACCAGCATTTTATTAACATTTAACGCTTATTAAAGTGTTTGTTATGGCCTGCGCTATCAAAAAAAAACTGTCTACAGACCTGCTATTAAGTCATTTAGCTAAAAGCTATAGTTAAAGCCCGCGTAAAAACGACGACCTGAGTAGCTAGTATTGAGTAATCGCGCATCGGTGTCATTTCCTAAACGCGTTACTGATTCAGATTTAGTTAAATTAATAACCGCTGCGGTAAAGCTAAGCCCGTCGTATAAATTTACAGATGCATTTACATCGAGTTGCTCGTAAGGGTCTTGGTATACATTTAATCCGCTATTTAAACCCAGTACTGTTTCGCCGCGCTTATTATAAGAAGCACGTACATTAAAATAATCTCCTTCATAATAAACAGAGGTGTTGTACTGATACTTTGCACTACCTATTAAGGCCGACTGACCAAATTCTTCACCATTAATTGTTACATCTGCTTTATTGGTTTTGTTATAGGTGTAATTTGCGTAAAAGCCAAAACCACTATCAAAGGCATGCTGAATAAATACTTCCGCGCCTTTTGATACTGCATCGGTGCCATTACCTACAGTGCTGTAAGGGGCTATATTAATAGTCCCTGCATCCACTATATTATTTTTACCAGCAAAGTTTTGCTCTACGTCGATCACCAGTGGCACAACAAAGTTATCTACTTTTTTATGAAAAAGTGCCAACCCAACAGCAGAACCTTCGCCATAATAATACTCAATAGATAAATCAGCTTGAACTGATTCAAATGGTTTCAAGTTTTTATTTCCGCCACTACCGCTAAAACCAGGAAGCTCGTTAAATGCGGCTCTATCTTCTGCCCATTCACCTGATACATAGGTAATGCGCTGCTGCGCACCTAAATCACTATAGTCAGAACGAGATATTACTTTAGCTATTGCCCCACGAATAACTAAATCGTCGGTTGCATCCCACGCTATATTAAAGCTTGGCAAAACCTGAGTGTCTTTGTTTTGCTGAGTGACTAATTGATAGTCTTCTACAAAACGAGCGTCACCTGTTACTGGCTCACCTGTTTCATCATTTGTGTGATCTAATTGGTAGGTATATAAGTCAGTAGATGAAGTAAGTGTTTTTGTTTGCACAACACGCACACCCAAATTACCTCTGACTTCACTAAATTCAAAATCACCTTGTATATAAAAAGCCGATATTTTTTCTTCTATATCGTAAACAAAATTATCTTCAATGCGCGTATAAGGTACATAACTAGCAGTGACCATATCGCGGTATTTATTCCAGTCGATACTTGGCATTTGGTTTATATCAAAACCACCTGCAATATTATTCTCACTAGTAAATACATTTTGAGCTAATGGCATTCCACCATTCCATTGGTAGCTATCAAAACGGGTAATACCTTGTTCACTTGCTTCCCCTGCAGCAATATCAAAATTTGGATCTAAAAAGAAGGTGTTGCCGGTTTCACGGTGAAGAATTGAGTTGCGGTACTTAACACCGGTTCTAATTGTTTTTAAAAAGCCCCAATCTACATAAAAATCCACATCAGCTTGGTAGTAATCTTCTTCTAGCTCACTGCGTACAAAGCTTGAGTTTGAAGAGCCCGCATCACGACCGCCTCCAACTCCATTTTGTAAATTAACTAATGTATTAGGGTCGATATTAAGTGACACATTATTTTGATTGAGCGACCAGCCAGCCGTTTGAGCTGCGTTTTGAATAGTGGCTGCGTTTTCGCCCGCGTTAGAACTTTTATACGCCGCTTCCCAGCTTTCTTCTGGGCCGCCCTCTGATTGTGTATTACCAATTACAAAGCGCGCTTTAAAATTATCACCTTCATAGGTTAAATTAAAATCAAAGGTATCGGAGGTAGATTCCTCACGTACGTAGCTGCCACGCATCCACGGAAATTGCATATCATTTTCGACACCACTTGCCATTGCATCGTATTGCATACCAGTAACAATAGTGCCCGACTCATCAAGATTTACATCCGTCAAAAAATCAGGATTTAAAGACCACTCTGGTATATCAATCACAGATTCTGTTCTGTCTTGCCCAAGTGTAAAACCAAAATAATTAAAGCCAAGCTCTAAACGATTTGTTGGTCGCCACTGGGAACTAAATTGAATCCCTTCGCGCTCACGTTTTTCGTTAAGAACAGAACCTCGAACAACTTGCGGAAACCAAACGCCATCGTAACTGTTGCCGTTTGCATCATTAATAGTATCCCAACCGTTATTGTTATCAACTGTATTACCATGTATATCTGTTGCTTGCCCAGTGCCAGTATAGCGCCATACATTAGCATCAGTACCGCCCGAAAGCGTTCTGTTTGTCCGTTCCTGATAGGTATAGCCAACTAATACACCAAAGTTTTCGTTGTCATTTTTCCATGAATATAAACCCGTAAACTGCGGTTCGTACTCTTTTGTAACATCAGCGTAAGTACTCTCTACATTAAATACACCTGAGTTTGCATCCATACTCAGAGGTTTTCGGCTATGCATTAATACAGTACCACCAACCCCACCTTCATCTAAGCGTGCTTCTGGCGATTTATAAACCTCTACGCTTTCAATCATTGAAGACGGTAACAAAGCATAATCAAACGAACGCGAAGGCTCCCCCGGGGAAGACGCAATAAAATTACCATTAAGTTGTGTAAAGGTAAGTTCTGACGATAAACCACGAATACTAACCGATGAACCTTCCCCGCCGTCACGCTCAATTACCACACCGGGTACACGCTGAAGTGAGTCTGCAACGTTTTTATCAGGGAACTTTCCAATGTCTTCCGCGGTAATGGCATCAACTACAGATCCCGACATACGTTTTACATCTAAGTTTTCGGCCATACTTGAACGGATACCACGTACTTCTATTACTTCCATACCTTTTGCGTGCTGCGAGTTTTCTTGCGCTGCAAAAGCACACGTAGAACCCAAAGCAGAAAAAATTGATATATAAAGTGACGACTTACAAAACGTTGAAAAAGGGAAAGGGTATATGCTTGCTACTATCATGTGAGAGGCTGTTCCATTTAAATCTGCTTATATAAAACCTAAAGCGAGAAGTTAGTCCTTTTACGTAAATTATTTACGAAATGGCAAAAATTGTTCCCAATTCTACACAGCCAAACTTAACCGTTTGTTAATCATCAATATTAAAACTAAATAAACGTCTCATATAACTGTATTAATACCTATTGAATGAAACTTAAAATCCAACCCACACTTCAAAACCACTCTCAATTAACAAACTAAGAGCGGCTTTGTGGTATTTAATAGCTTAATGAATAATTACAATGCATAAATCATCATAAAGTGTATACAAAAATACGAAGGGGATAATTTGATGTGGTAGTCAGCAGTTTATACTTTAAAAAGCAAAACTGCCGGATGATATTTGAAAGAAGTAATAATTGCTAAATAGCGCTTGGTTAATCAAGCGTAGCAATAACCTCTGAAAGCTCGAGTAATGTCGGCTTTCCACCATAATAATTTGTATCTATATGATAACTATCACCAACCCAAAAAGGCGCTTTAGTTGAGTTATGTCCATGTATTGAAAAGTCGACTCCATGACTTTTAACTACCTTATTTTGTTTAACTACTTCGCGATCCCACAACAAAGATTGCACGATTAGCGATTTATCATCAGGGTAATTTTCCCAATCCCACGATTGTGCAAATGTATGAGACAACCCTATTGTATAACCACGATACTCTAGTACTATTGAAAGCGGTTTAGTTAGTAACTCATCGCACATAACACTGAGCTTTTCACTCGATACCGACTTGTGCCAATTGCCACCATTGTCAGTCCATAATTTAAAAGCCGCTATATCATTACTTAATAATGATTCCAACATTAAATGCTCATGATTACCTAATATCATACATGCCCTAATGGCTTGTAAGTATGTAAATAAGTCATATGTTTTATCCCCGCGATCAACAAAATCGCCTAGGCAAAACAAAGTATCTCTTTCAGGATTAAAATTTACGTTATTAAGTGCGTTTTTTAAGGCCGGTAAATCACCATCAAGATCGCCAATTACAAATACTCGGCACTCATCATTAATAAATATGGCTTGTTTTGAAGATACAGCCTGAATAGCGTTAATACCTATATCCAAAATAGACTCCTATAGAATGCAATCTAAAACTTAGATTAATACTTGAGTTTATAAAGCCTTAAGGTAACACAATATAGTTGATAATTAATGAAGGTAATAAGATTTGATTGAAACTAAAAATGCATGACAGAGGACCTTAGCTACAACCTAAATAATTAATGTAAGTAGTGTTTTTAGCCTAAATTAAAAGCTGCTTAGCAAAATACCTGACGAGTTATTTGCCAGTTACCCGCACAAATTTTTCTGCTAGTTCGTCCAAAGTTTCACGCTTATTCGGATCGGGCTTTATGCAGTCAATAGGGCAAACACTTACGCAAGTAGGTTTATCATAATGCCCTACACACTCTGTACATTTGTTTGCATCTATTTGGTATATTTTAGCGCCCATATAAATAGCCTCATTAGGGCATTCTGGGTCACACATATCGCAGTTAATGCATTTATTATTTATGAGTAGAGCCATTTTTAAGCCTTTTAAATTAATATCATTATAAAACAAAAAGATAAGTAAAAACAAAGGTGTGTAAAGGCTAACTTTTGTGCAGTTCTAGTTTAATAAAAAACCGCTATTTTTCATTAAATCGTAACACAAATTAGTAACACAAATTTTTATTTTTGGGTGTAAATTACAGCCGCGAATTATGCCTATCTTTCTCTGTTGCTTTGTTGATCTTAATCAATAAAAATCGCCGCAAGGCCTTTATTTATATAGGTTTAATCAAAGTGAAAAAATCACTGTCAACGCTTACCAAAGCTCAATACACGAAAGCGAAACTAGAATGGAAGCAACTTAAATCGCCATTTTCTATGCAGCACATAAATCGCTGTGTTATTTTGGCCTCTCAAATCATCTTTTTCGAGGGAAAAGAAAAATCAAAACAAGAGGTTAAGAAGCAAGATACGAAGCGATTATCGAAATATGAGGCACAACACAATCTTCGTCTTATATTTACCCAATCTGGAACAGTCTCTTTTTACTCAGCATTCCCTAAATCATCTGGCATAGCTAATACCAAGTTAGGTGAAGCACCTGAATTAACAATAGCAAAAGCACGTAAGCTTACTGAGCAAATGAAATATGGTATTTTAAATAATCATAATATTAAAACTGTGTTTGATGCTTATGAACAAAGCTTAATAGAGCGCCATAACACTGCACCTACCAAATTTGCAGCTTCATCGCTCAGAACATATCAATGCAGAATAAAAAAGCTCAGGCATCATTTCCCACTTAAGCGTGCGTTCCAGTCTCTTTCAGCTGGAGAGTTAGAAAAGATTGTAGATTTAATTATCCAGACAGAGTCCAATAACCAGGCAATCGAGCTTTTTGCACAGATTAGAAGAGTATGGCGATTTGCTAAGAACAAATTTAACTCAGGTAAAAACCCAGCAGCTGATATCGATGACTTTTACGTATCTGACCGCGTAGAAAGCCCTAGACCTTGCCAAGTTTATACTGACTTAGATTCGATAGCTGAATTATGGATAAACCTAGCATCAACCCCTAATGTGCATCAGAAAAATGCTGCTCGATTTATGATATTAACAGGCATACGCCCTATCAACATTCCACAAATGAAGTGGGAGTGGCTCAATAGTATCGATTTCCCAACCTTAATTACCTTTCCGGCATCTGTTGTTGGGGTTCGTGGAGAAATGAAAAATCAAAAAGAATATAAGCTACCCTTAACCAAAGCCATGCGCGCCATTATTTTAGAGCAAAGAGCCTGGATGGAAAATGCGATCCCTAACTGTAACCCTGATCACATATTTCTTCAGCCTCGCGATCTTAACAAACCATTTGCTAAAAGGTCGTTGGACAAAATCATCAAAGATTACTCCCCTGTTGATGCAGTAAAAGGAGATAAAAGAAATATTGTAATGAAAGGATCTGCAGGTGCATTTTGCACAATGTGCCGAAGCTTTTTTAAATCCAACGCAAAAGCGATTATGGTTGCCAATGGCTATCATTTTAAACACGCAGAGGAACTCACCAGACTCGCGCTTCATCACCTCAGAAAAGAGGACGATCCAAACGGCTTAAACTATGATAAATCTGAAGAGCTATTTGGCACTTCAACAAAGCTAAAATTTAATGTATTCAAAATTCATGAAGCAAGTATTTTAAAAAGAGCCAAGGAACTCGAAAACCAACAACTCAAACTTACGGGTATGCAAAGTAAACAAGCTAAGAACCTAGAAGAAAATAACCAAAAGAAAGCCCTGAGAGATAGAATTAAAGCTCACTTAGTTCACAAAGGCAGTTATGTAAACTTCATTAATCAGCCACTTGGTGATACGGGTAGAGTAGCAAAAGATTTGATCTTAACAGCAGAGGGAAGAGCTGTCGTTGAGAGATATTTAAATGACCAAGAGGCCAAAGCAAAAAATAATTAAAAAAGTTTAATTTCGACTTACCAAAGTTTTTGTAAAAAAAATTAATTTCATATCATTGCCTTATTAGAGCGATACCTCATCAGTTATTTGATGATTTTAACTTTTTAAGGCTTATGTATTAATGGCAACATCAGTATTAAATTCAATAAAACCATGTGAGGTCACGATTAAAAGTCGTGACCTTTGCATGGCTGAATTTAATGCGAATAAGCCACCGTATAATGACGAGTCAATTGAAGAGCTAGCCAGTCTTGCGACTATTATATTGGCGCAGGATAAAGGAAGGAGGCTTTCAAAGTATCAGCTTAAAGATCAAATAAGAATTGTATTCCAGCATGATGGCATTATTAAATTTTTTACTCATTTTAAAAAAGAACATGGCATAAAAAATATCAAGATTGGTGATTCTAATGTTATGAGTTTTTCGGCAGCGAAATTAAGAGCGACCGAAATATACAAAAAGAACACCTCTGATTACACATTCGAATTTGTAGTGAGTAAACAAATAGAAAACTTACAGTCAATTAATAAGCATAGCCCTAGCAAGTTAGCTGAAACCACAGTAACAACATACACCTCTTACCTTAATGCAATTCAAAATGCCTTTGGTAAAAATACGTTATTTCAAACTATTACGCCTGAGATAATAGAAGCAACGCTTGACCAACTACTAACAGAGAAAAGTGGTCCGCATGTGGCTAAGCTATTCGAGCAAATGAAAAAGCTGTGGGTGTTCGCAAAAAATAAATATAATAACGGCACTAATCCATTCCTAGAGGTAGACAATAATTATATATCTTCTCGAACGGCGAAGCCTATTCCTTGTAAGGCATATACTGATATATCTCTAATTTCTCAGCTATACATAAACCTAAAAACAGCTAAAAATAATACATTAATAAATGCGGTACTACTGATGATGTTTACTGGGCTAAGGCCTCTAAATATTTGCAACTTGCGCCTATCGTATATAGATGATTTAGATAATCCTAAATTTTTAACGTTTCCTGAAACAACTCATACTGCTCGCGGAGCAATGAAAAACCAAAAAGAGTTTAAAATACAACTCACATCCGAGATGAAAAAAGCAATACAGCAAGAGTTAAAATTAAACCCAGACATAAACCGCACCTACTTATTTTGCAAGGTTAAAGACAACTCAAAACCCATTAGTAAAGAGAGTTTAAACCGAACTCTTAAATATCATGCACCAAAAAACATGGTGGCGGCCCCGCGAGATAACATAAATATAAAAGGCTCAGCCGGAGCATTTCCAACACTACTTCGCAGCTTCTTAAAATCACATATGAAAGAAGTGCTAACTAAAAAAATTGGGTCATCAACAATTGCTGAGATTGAGTCTAAAAAAATGCTTCATCACTCTGTTTCAGAGCACGATCCGATGAGTAAACATTATGACCACTCGAATAAAATATATAACACTGATATTAAAGCACTTTATAAAAACTTTTCCCTATTTGAGAAGGAGATCCTTAACGAAGTTAAAAAGCAAAATAAGTTAACAAAGAAAACGGCTAAAAAATCATTTTTAAAGTTTGATTATTCAAATAAATTTATCGTCAAAGTCAAAAGCACAGTAAGTGCTTATTCCACTTTCTGGAGTAATATAACCCAGCAAGCCCAAAAGCTTAAGAAGGGTCGCCCTTTAAAAATACTAGAGTAGCATTTACATATAGCTATACAGTTTTGTATTTACTTACAAAACCTATAAAGAGCTTTTACTCGGTGGTGCAGATTGGTTACGTATAAAAGCGGGGATATCAAAAATATCAGATGGTTTTGGCTTAGTAGCGACTACTTTAGAACTTGACTCACTTTTAGTGTCATCGAGTATCATTTTGGTACTAGCACCCGTAGCTATAATGAGTAGCTCATAATTGGTCGCTAAGCTTTCTATTTTTGACACACCACAAATAACCAAAGCATTTGGACTTACCTGCTGACGCACTGTATCGGTAATGAGGTTGTAACTGCCTAGTGAAATTTCTTCCTTACAATTTACTTGTATTATCACACCAGTACTTGATGACATATCAACCTGATTAACAAGCGGATTATTAAGTGCACTACCAAGCGCAGCAGTTAACTCGCTTTCTTCATCACATTTACCAACACCCAGTACAGCATCACCTTGGCAATCCATAATTTTAGCAAAATCGTTTAAATCCACGTTTATTAAGCCTTGAAAGCAAAGCATATCGATTAATGATTTTATGAGTGAGTGGAGTATTTGGTTTGAGTGTTTAAACGCATCAAATAAACCAATATCGTTACCAAGGACTTCTATTAGTTGGTCGTTAGGGAGCGTAATAACCGCATTAGCATGCTCTTTAAGCTCATTTAAACCGGCTTGAGCTATATTGCTTCTAAACTGCCCTTCACTACTAAATGGCAATGTAGCAACAAATATAATGGGCTTACCTTGCTCACTAGCAAGTTGTGCAATGTAAGGGCTAGCGCCAGTCCCAGTTCCACCACCCAAGCCTGTTGCACACAGAATTATATCGCAGCCATTAATAAGCGTTAAAAGCTGCTCTTTACTCTCTTCTGCCGCTTGCAGTCCAACTTTGGGATAGGCCCCTGCACCATACCCATGAGTGAGCTCTGCACCTATTAGTACTGCTTCATCACTTTGCGTATGCTCAAGTACCACTTTGTCGGTATTAACACTGTACAAGTGCGCCTGCTCAGACTCGCGTTGTTCAAAAATACTATTCAGCGTATTACAGCCACACCCACCAATACCAAATACACCGATTGATAAACCATCATTTTGTTGAATTAATTGAAACATAACCACTCCTTAACTTTTAAAGGAGCATAACAAATAGGTGCGTCAATTTTTGACGCACCTAAACTAGTTGGAGTTATTTATAAATGTTAGCAGCCGCTTTAAGCTTTGTGGTAATTCTTTTCCTAATGCGCTCAGGTTGTATGACTTCAAGCCAGTGAGCACATTTAAATAGCTCATCGGTTAGTTGTTCAGTATCAATAGCCTGGTAGGTAAGTAATACGTTTTTATCGTCAATCTGTTGCTTGTCAGTCAGCTCACCAAGTTCAATAAAGCCTTGATTAACCGCCGAGTGCTTGGGTACTTTTACAATTAACTCAATCGCTTCTTGCGACATGCCTTTGTTAATCGCACTACGTAACGACTCTAACTGCTCAGTGCTTGGTTCACGTCGTGTATTTTGCAGAATATGTACATTACGAATGCGGTAAACCGGCATTTGGTAGCACTTTTCGTGAAGTTCTCCCACCATGAACTGCGCCATTAATATCCCACCTTGCTCAACTAAGTTATAAAAACTCAATTCAGCAAACTTAAGCCAATGTGCCTCATCGTAAAGCACCCTATAAAGCTCGGCACTCACTGCTCGTTTATGTTTAATCGCATGCTCAATTTGCGCAATTAGCTGAGTATCAATATTCACTTTTAAGGATGGTTTAGGCAGGGTTGAAAGCCAATTAGGTACACGGCCAGTAAAACGCTTAAGCGCCTGCTCTGCTTTAGTATGTACCGACTGTTTAACATCACTCGGTACAGATTGCGGTAGTAACTGCTCCAACAACAAATAATGCTCAGCGACTTCACTGCTCATTATTTTTAAGTTACCACCCCGCCACTGCGAATTAATAGACCATCCATACGGTTTACTCCGCATGTCTTTTTCAAGACCGAAGCAACCCTGCTCGTAAAGTAATTGAAGATCGCGCTGCAGCATACGGGTTGAAATTTCAAAGCCGCGATCTACAAGCTTGACTCTCAAGTCGCAAACTGAAGTACGCTGTGGCGCCAGCGGAATACAATCTAAAATTAAGTTATAGCGTTGAATTAACATTATCTCAAAAGCCTCACCCCACATTTGATTTAAAATATAACAGGGTTTAGTTGCCACTTGTGGGGATCATACGAAACATTTTCAACAGCACTTCAACTACATCATAATATTTATGACAGAATAGAATTTTGATTTACTATCATCTAACCTGTAATTAAAGGTGGCAGCAAAGATAAATGCATTATTCACAAAAACGGCCATAATTATTTCCAGCTAACTTAAACACATTATTTTTTCTTTGTTTGGAAGTTTTTCAAAGTCAAAATCATATCTATTGAATTATCATAATTTAATCTGCATTAGGTATCGACCATAATCTTCAAACTTATATGAGAAGTCAGGCTCTGATAATTTAGCTGGTTTTATCACTAATACACTAGTCCCATCTGGTTGACGGTTAACTTCCCACTTATGGTTACATCCAGACTTTCTAATAGCAAAGCAGTTGTCATCTCTAGGGAGCCATTGGTTTGCATCAGCTTTTACACCGCAACAAGGGCAATACAATAGCTCTTCGAATCTTTCGGTAGCCTCAACAATAGCACCAACTGCTTGATCTAATGAAACATCTCTACTGTGTTCCTTCTTAAATTCTAATAGTTTAGGTTTAATAGCTAGACATGGTTTTATTATGGTGACGCTATTATTTTCAACCTTCCAATAGCCATCTGCATTCGTTCTAATTAACATTTGCACGAGTGCTGACGGAGCTTTAGATATGGTGCTCCCAAGAGCTTGAAATGCTTGCCTGACTAACCACTTCGAAATCAATATAGCTAGCTGTTCTAATGAATAAAAATTAATTGGCGAAGTACAAAGATGATGTTCACTCATTTCTGCAACATCACCAAAAGAAAGCAATACCCTTTGGTTGCTTTCCATCGCCACAGTGTCTGATAGGTCAATATTGTTAGTGAAGCATGGAACAAAGCACAAACTTTGTTTAGATGCTTTTAACACAATTTCAGAGGCAGCTGTTACCTCAAGGTAGATGGTCTGATTTTCATTTCTTTTAAAGTAATTTGGTGTCAATTCATTAAAACCAAGTTCATGCAGCGTTCGATTCACTAAGTCACAACAATACTGCGAATATGCAGCGGAAAGCTTCTTATTTCGTTGAAAAATTTGCTTAGGGTCGAGGTTATTAGATTGCTGAGTATCCAACCAACTGTTCCATAACCTTGCTACATGACGATAATGCTGGTCATGTGACAAAACGTTTGTCATATTTAATTTAAGTGATACATGAACCTTGTTGGCCAAAGAAAGATACAAGCCTGAATGTTGTAATATTCTCACTCTTTTTAACATCATGGTTAGGATTTCAAGTGTTGCTATACCGTATACTGCGGCATCATCCACTTGTTCATTATCGGAAAAACCTTCCCCCCACAAGGTAAATATACTGTCTCTCAACTCAAAATATATATCTTTGGCACTCTGGAAATTCACTGCTTGCTTAAATATTTCTTCCAATTTTTTAACTTCTAAAATGCGCTTAATTAAATATTGCTCAATTTTACCCAGCAGTTTCACATACACTCGATTTTCATAGATATTGAGCTGATCTTCACTTTCTAAAGCGAGAATTTGTTTGGGGATCACACCTGTTAGTGTTCTGGTTTGCCAACATTCTGAATGAGAAGCCAGGTGAGCATTGGCAGAACTAGCTACTTTTTTAGCTCTGGATACAGGAACAAGGTGCTCTTTATAAATTAACTCCATTCTAGGCCGTCTGGCAATTTCTTGGAGATGTCCTTTTTTTAGGACATCAACTAGTAATTCCTCAAATTTAGTTAATTCAAAGCGAGCAAGTAATTTATCTGGTATGAGAAAAGAGCTATCTCTCCCCAAGTCAACCGCTTCTTGGTATGCGAGTATTGCACTTTCGATAATTTCTAATTCAGTCTCAAGCTTTTCCGTCTTTTCATTATGAATAAATGAGCCTACCTGAGAGCCAATGTGAAACTTTTCAGTTCCATCACTAATAAGAAAATCATCTGGCTGGATATTTGAATATCCATTAAAAATGCACGAATCCTGAGCCGCATATCTTCCAGACGTAATATTTTCAGGAAGCTGTTTTACTAACTTCCCGTTAAATCTGTCATACCAAGTAATCATCAAAGACTACTCTTTTTCTTCAATTCATTATTTAAGAGTTTCAAGCACGCTTCAGGTTTGGAATTAAAACCTTGAGTACGCCAAAAGTCGTTTAATGCATCAATAAGGTTTGAAATGTCTTCATGCTCAGTGTCATAACGGCCAGTCGCCTTACCAGCTCTTAACACCTTAGTTGCTAACATATGATCTAAGGCGAACCCCAAATCACTGCCACACTCAAGCATGACAGGTATAAATCTAACAAAATGCCGCTCTAGTCGATTGCCCCAACTAACATTGAATTCTTCCTCTAATATCATTGACAGCTCAGAGCCATCTAGTTCTTTTATAAGCTTAGTGACTTTAGAGTTATGTTTGTTAGCTGCCGCTTCAAAGGCTGCCTCTAGTGAATCAAAACTGTAAGTAACTGGCTCAAGATCTTTGTTGATTTCAAACGTATTCTTATGCCTAGGTAGCTCCATTACATGGGCACGGTCATAAGTTTTATCGGCGAACTCAAAGGTTGTTTCATCATGGTTAGCTGTACCAATAAACCAGAGGTTTTCAGGTATTTTAATTTTTCTCCCATCAATTAACTTTTCTGGCCCATTAGGCTGTCCTGTTGTCATTAACGTAAGAATTCGGTCTTTGGGGTCTAACTCTAAAGCTGATAAAAACTCAGCAAAATACTGTTCAGGTCTTGAAAGATTCATTTCATCCAGTAAAACGATGTATGGACGATCACTGTATGCCGGAGATTGTGCTTCATATAAAGCTTGCAAAGTTTCTTGCTCGTAAAACTTCTTCTCGAACGCATTAAAATGACCGATTAAATCTCCTTTATCACGCCAGCCAGCTTGAACAGATATGGTTTTCACACCTCCACCAACTGCTCTTGCAAATGCTTTTGCTAAGCTTGTTTTACCTGTGCCGCTAATCCCTTGTAGGATATGTAAACGGCTCATAGAAAGGCCAGCAATGAATAGCCAAATATCTTCAAGGCGATAGTACAATTCTTTCTGTTCATCAGCGTCCCAAGCAATACGATGTTGAAGGTCTTTAGCAAAGTCTGTTAATGAAGGAACAGTCTCTGTTATCCCTTTTGCTCTTAGTCTGCTATCAAGTTCTAATAGAGCTGGGAATGCGGCTTTAGCTTGTTGCTTATTAATTAAATCATCAACATCTTCACTTAACTGATCAACGTAAGTTTGCAATAGCTGGTTATGCTTCAATAAAGCTTGTTTTTGTTTCTCAACCTGTTCTAAGTCGATAACAGACATTCTACTTTTCGTAAGCTGCACTTTATTTTGCTGTAGCTCTGCATGAGCATTATTGCATTCTTGCTCTAATGCTTCGTAGGTCTTTTTTAGCACTTTATAATTTTGTTCAAGCTGTTCACTAGGCTTCTCATCTAACTCTAAGAGAAGCTTATTTACAGTTTGTTTGTAATGATTAAGTTGCTCTAAAACCTCTTGCGGAGTATCGTCACCAAATTGTCTCTCTATATCTTTAAATGAGCTCAACTTTGCGAGTAACTGCTTTTCACCCAGGTCATATTGAGCAATTTGCTTTTCGAGGTTTTCTTTCTGATTTTCCAGTGAAGATATTTGATAAATAAATTCTTGTTCGATTTCACCTTTTAGTGAAGCTTTATAAATACTCGCTTCGTCATTAGTTAATTGTGCTTGCTTACGCTTTCTCTCAATTAATGTTTTTTCTTGATTTAATTGAAACTCTTTTTCGTCTAATTTTGCTTCTTTACAAGATAATTCTTGTAGCTTTTCTTCGAGCAAGACTTTTTCTGCTTCATTCAACGATTGTTTGGCTTTAGTAAGCTCATCAACTTCTTTTTCTAGTTTTAACCTTTTCTCTTCCAATGATTCGCGAAGCTTATTTTGCTTCTCTTCAAACGATTCAAGCATTTCCATGTGCTTAGCCGCAAAACCACTCTCAGCATCTAGTTCTTGCTCTTTTAGCTCTTCGAGCTTGTTGGCAATTTCAGCCCTATCTTCTGCATTCTTCTTTTTGTTCGTTAAAAGCTCTTTAGATTGCTTATCTAATTCTTTTTTTTCTAACTCGATTTTCTTTTTAAGTTCTTCTACCGACTCTTCTAATTGCTTTGACCTTAATAAACTTTGTTTATTATCCGCTTCAGTTTTCTTGTTTTGCTCTACTAGCTTTTTTAGTTCGCCAACCAAAGTTTGAATGTCGTTGCCATAAGATTCTGATGCTTCTTTTTTTTGCTCTTCACTCGCTGCATCATGTGACGTTTTTGCTAGCTTGAGCTTTTCAGCCATAGCGCCAAGAATTGTACCGTTATCACTTTCTGTTAGGTTATCTACAGCAGCTAATGCACTATCTATTTTATCCGCTGCTGAATTTGATGGATTTGTTGCATTTGCAGCTACAGGCTGCTTCCGTGCTTTGTTTCGTTTTGCCATTATTTACTTCCTAAAATTCTTTCTAAAACTTTTAATAATTCATCTACTGAATTGAGGTGATTTATAGCCTCTTCTTTTGTTAAAACTTCGCCACTGGCATGACTGGCTTTTTGATTTCTGTCATCAGCAAGCCTAATTGCATTGTCTAACCAGTTAGGCAGTTGCATTGATAACTGCTCTACAACTCTGGGAAACGTTAATAACATCGCGGCTAGCATAGGCTTTAATGATTGATTACCCCTTGTCATTGCTGACTGAACATTGCCCCCTCTGACGGTTGCTAACCTTTTCGCGGTATAGACACTAACTCCACTAACGCCTGAGTAAATTTGCTCAATCAGTCTTTTGTCATGCTGAAAAACAGGTCTATTACCGTTCCACCGCATAACTAAGACTTCCCAGTTATTATTAGCTTCATTAGGCCTCATTAAGGTTTTTAACCAAGCTTCGATGATTTTTTGCAACTCGCTCAACAATCCTTCCAAGATCTCTGGCCTAGGTGTTTGAAATTGTTCAGCCTGGTTTTTAAATCGCAGTGCTGCTAAGACATGCTTTTCTATCAGTGAATATTCTTGAACCCAGGGATAGTTAGATAACAACTCTACTTTTGCTTGTTCCTCAAATAGCTGTTCTTGTTGCTTGTAATTGAGCGTATGTTTATCTTCAGCGATACCCATCACCTCATCTACTCTAGAAGCAAAGTGCCGATTTGATTCTAACAACTGTTCTGCACAATCATTTAGCTCAGGAAGAGTTTCCGTTAACCCTGTGGGATCAGATAAATACCACGAGCGCTCACCAGAAATTGTTGAAAATAGCTTAGTGTGGATAAACGCTGCAATAGGTTCAGGCTCAATAAACTCAATTGAGTAGGTAACTTCTAACGCATCGTCAGATATATAAAAATCAGCTTGCTTTAACTGGTTCAATACTCTGCGATAGGCTCTTAAGCTAGTGCTCATTTGGTCTGACGTTGGCGCTTCCGGCTGAACAGTATTATTTATTAACAAAGGCTTTACTAGCTTTCCTGAGCCTTTACTTCGAACAAATTGAGGAAAGCGCTCATTAAAATCCATACCTTCTATATGCGATAATGTCGGAAGTACTCTCGGCATCAACTTTCCCGTTGTCGCATCTTGAAGTATGTAATAGCTTGTTTTCTCGTTTGTAGACTCTTCTACACCTAAAAATAGCTTATTGGCCTTTTCTGTAAGACTCCAACTATCAAGGTAATCTTCATTAGTTAACTCAGCTAAAATGTGTCTGATAAGCTCTTTATCTAAATTGCTATATCTACATAGTTTTTCGTTATCACGACACCCAGCTAATATAAGCTTCAATACCAACGTCTGAAAAATATTCAAACTCGGCTTACTTTTAGGTGCAGCAACACGCCATAAATAAAACGGCCAAAAAATATCTTTTTGACTTTCGTAATACGTTTTTTTAGTTTGCCTACTTTTTAAGTAGCAAACATCTTGAATATCTCTATGTATAATCATGACTTGACCTCACAGAGTTCGTGAATAAATGCCCACACTTGTGGAATAGCTTTTTCGGCTGCCTCACCAGAAAACATCGATTTATCACCAACAACTTTAATCAAGCTCTTCGCTCGACTAAACGCCACGTTTAAACGGTTTGGTGTACGAATGAAGCCATATTTTTTTCGGTATGCATTCTCATCTGATGCCGAAAAATCATTTGAGCGAACCGTTGATAGAATCACCACATCAAACTCTTTTCCTTGGAAAGCATCAACAGAGCCAACTCGAATTTTTTCTTCTCCTTCTTTAGTAGTTTTAAAGCCAGGTAGATACTCCCAACCATCTTTTGATTTTTGGCAAATACCTACTTGGGCAAGCTTATTTAAAATTAACTCTCGCTGTGCGGCAAAGAAGGTAATGACACCCACACTTAAATTAGGATTCTCTGCAAACAGCTCTTGCACTTCACTAACAACTTTTTGTGCTTCACAATCGCGTTGCCAACTAGTCCCTGAACGCTGTTCTTTGCCAGACAGTAATGGCAGGTCAATCCACTCGGCTACTTTATCTTTATACTTAGCAATGCCGAGATCGAAATCACCTTCGCTTAAGCCTGCTTCAAGTTTTGGCTCCCCCTCAGCTTCATAAAACGAGCGACTAACAAACCCACCGATATCTGGATGCATCCTAAATTGAGTATCCAACATCACAGTTCGTTGAACTCCGTCTTTGGCTTGACGAGCCTTTAATTGCTTATATAATCGCTCGAAAAGACTCATTTTGATTGCTTTAGCAGTCTCTTGTTGCAAGTCACCTGCTTCAATCATTTCTTTTTCAATCTCGGGTTCTAACATTTGCGGTAGCTGAAAATGATCTCCTACCAATACGATTCGCTTCGCTGCCAAAGACATTGGAATAAACAAATCAAGTGGGTTTGCTCTAGCTGCTTCATCCACGATGACCGTATCGAAGGTAACGTCTCCACCAACTTCATCTAAAGAAGCATTAATTTGCTCTTTATACTTTACAACCTGCTGACCCGCAGAGCGTTGACATGATGCACCGATTGACGTTGTGTAATCTCTAACACTTTTTGCAAGGTAATTCGGTTGATACTTGATTAAGTCTAAATATTCCTCGATAACATCAGGTATTCCCGCTGCACAATTCATTGCATGCTTAGCGATAACTTCATTCAATTGATGGAGCGTTGATATTTCATCTTTTGAAAGCTCAACTTGTAACGACTTAGGTCGGTAATCGGGAATTAAATCATCGAGTAACTTATTTTTGATTTCTCTGAGTTTTTCAAAGTCTTCAGCACTGAGAGTCAGCTTTTCTATAATTTCTTCGAGAATTTCTACTTCTTCTTCATATCGCCCCATTCTGCGTAAAGCGGATAGACACTTAAAAGACTGTTCATAGCCATCATCGTCATACGCTCGCTCAGTCGTTCGTAACCCTCTCACTTGGCTTAGTAACAATGGGCTAGAGGTTGCTTTTTTTTCATCGGCTTGAGTGACAAACTGTTGCTCAAGTTTTGCTTTCAGAGACTGGGGTATATCAAAACCGTGGTTTATCCTAAGATTATCAATATCCTCAAGAAGACTTTTTATCCGCTCGTTTTTTTGTTTTTTATCTACACGAGAAGCTAAAATAGTCGCTATATCCTTTCGAATATTTTTTATAATTTTATAACTGCCTTCATTTTGAGCTAACTCATTCGCAACTTCAGTTAAATTGCTTGTTTGTTTCTGGCTCCACTGCTCTAATAGATAAGGGGCGCGAGTATTGTCATCCGCTCTAATAGCCGGAATACCAAACGCCTCGGATCTAGCGATGACATTATCCACTGCATCATTTTGATAGCTAGTAAGCAGTATTTGTCCCGTTAAATTGCTTTTATGCTCTTCTGCCAACCTATTTTGTAGCGCACTAATAACTTGGGTTTTTCCCGTACCTGGAGGGCCGAGAATTAACGCAATATCAGGTGTATTTAAAGCAACATCTAATGCTTCTATCTGCTTTGCCGTTGGCTTACCTTTAAATGACCTTCTCGCAGCAGCGGTTAACGGTTTCAATTTATTTTTGGCTTGTTTTTGCCTAGAAATACTAAAGTCTTGATCTTCAATTAACAGACGTAGGTCCTTCATTGGATTCAAAAAGCCTGTAATAGAATCTCTTGCTTGCTCCCGTCGTTGCATCTGCACAATTGAGCCACTAATCGACAAATAAATAACTCCTTTTTCTTCAGGCTTTCCGTAAGAGTTTAAGTTGAGTGTTATGTACTGATTAGTGTGCCCCGAAAATTGAGCAGCAATACTCTCTACATTTTCATCCTTTTCCAGCCCTATATCACCAATATTATTCTCTAACCAGCTAGGCAAGCGCTTGTTTATCTCTAACGTATGGTTAGGCTCTTCTCTTAAAATAGCGGCAAGCTGTTTAACTTTTTCAATATCTTTTTCTTGAAAGTAAAAATTCCATTTCACACCATCAACTGAGTCTTCTTTATCGATTTTGATATATCGAACAAAGCCAGCATTATTGGCTAGTTCCACCGCTTTTTCTTTAACCTTTTGGTTATATTGGTTCCATAAGTTTATGTATGTTGAATTATCTCGGTTTAACTCCTCAAGTTTTTGTTTAATCAATGGATCATTGATTCGAGCAACTGCGGTATAGTCAACAAACGATAATTCACAATCTATAGAACTCAAATCGAACTTCACTTTACGGCGCAATTTCTTAACCGATTTCGCCCACATCCTTTGATCTGGAGTATATTGCACTTCAAGCAAGCTAGTTTTACCTACAATCGTTAACCCTCTCTTTTCAGCAATGCTTGCACTACTGATCGCAGTTAACACTTTCGATTGGTTATTAACTTGGAGTACAAGCTCGCTTTTTAGCCACTCTGTAACGCTATCAATGTCTTTGTTTTTTAGCTTTGCGAGTTTAGCAACTTGCTCAATAATGTTTTCATCTACAGAAACTTGCAGCTCATGAAAATCTAAATTATTTGGTAAGCAGGGGATTGCTTGAATAAGCACCTTATTTTCTTGTTTAGAAATCGGTATCCAAATAAAGTGCTCAATGTCACCATAGCTATCAAATACTTCAGCGTTAGTAACCTGTGCCAAAAGGTCATTTTGCTTAATAAACAGCTCGTCATGGATAATGTGAAAAGAGATATCTTGTTCACAATCAAGCGCCGAAATAGCCCCCTCTATAGCAACTTCAATAATCTTTTCTTGAGTTAAATGTTTTAGATCTTGTGTATTCATCAGCTCACCACCTCAACCTGAACAGGTTAACTATTTGCGGCTCAGGGATCTCGACAATTGGCTTAATAATTAGCCATTGATTAGCTCTTGTCGAAGCCGATATTGGTGTTTTCGAGTTAAAGGTTTGAAGTTTGTTTTTCCCCATCCCCATCTCAAAAGATTTAGCACCTATTGGCGTAATCTCTAAACCCTCTTTGGTAAAGCGTATCGACAGTAGCTCTTGTGATTCAGACCAGTACATAGAACCAGGACAAGAGTTTTTGAGTACAATGGTTTCGCCAATATTAAGCGTTTGGTGATACCCCGTATCAACGTATGTGTCGTAAATCGTTGTGTTAGGTAGATCTAGAATTGATAAATCTTGGAGGTTATTACGAATATACAAGACCTGGCTGTTGTTCATTGAGGAGCCACAGAAAGGACACTCTAAATGGCCGTCACTCACCAAGAAATTAAAAGAAGCATTACATTCGCTGTTTTGGCACTTAACTAGCATATGCGTCAGCTGTTCAAAGACTTCCGCCCATTCACTTAAATTCGGTCTGGCTAGCGGATCGGTTTTACCCGCGTTAAAGCATTGCTCAAATAAATTAGAAAGAGGCTTTAGCGCAACCAGCTCTAATGGAATGCCTTTAGGGTAATCTTCATCTAGCGCATTTGCATGATCAGTTGGATGGTATATCCAAGGTAACTCACCCGCAAACGCTCGCTCTTCGTCTTCAGGTGTACCATTTTCAACAGCTTCACCAATAAATGGATGGTTAGTTGTTAATAGCTTAATCGCGACGATTGCAAAGCTCCATGCATCCGTTAGCGAGGAAACAAAGCTGTCGCCATTAACAACTTCTGGTGCACCAAAGCCTGGGCTAAAAATGCGGCCAGGCTTGCCTTCTTCATTAACCAAAGAGTCAAAACTTTCTCGTTGATTGACACAAATGTTGTCACAGTCAATCAACCACACTTCAGAGTAATCAGGGTTTTCTGAAACAAAAATATTAGCCGGAGATAGGTCTCCGTATGCTAAACCTCTTGCATGAAGGTCTGACAGTGTTCTGGCAAGCTTTGCCAAAATAGTCATTCGACGTTTTAAGCCACCCGTTGATAAGTAATGCTCTGGTGAACCCTCCGCTGCAATTAACTCTTCAGTTTCATTCATTAGCGATTCTAGAGGAATTAATCCGTCCATCAGCTCCATTGCATAACCAAAGTTATTCCCTTTCATGGCAATGCGCGAAAATGGCTTAGCAATGTTTAATTGCTCTAAAGGTTGTCTCATTAACCAATGAACATGCTCAAGCCAATTTCTTTTTTTATCTTTATCTCGCTGCGTGCTCATTTTAACCAGCACGTTATCAACCTGAGTTGTACAAACCACTCCCTGACCACCTTGACCTATCTTTTTGACTAACTCAAACTCTTGACCAAAAGTATCGGCTACAATGCGTTTTTTTGTTTGTTCACTTGTCATTTGTTTATAACCATTAATGCGAGGGTTTTATCATCCGTGTGATTCGGTGTACCCCAGTTCCTAAATTCGTTTTTTAACCAAGACTTAGCTTGCCTAACACTCTTGCCCTTAGTGCTTTCAACAATCGAATTTGCAAAGTCCAGCTCCATACCTTGGTGCAGATCTTCACTAATGCCGTCGGTCATAAGCGCAATCACATCACCTACACTCAATTGCTGCTTCGTTACCTGCCAGTCTGAAAACTGTTTAGATTTACCTAAGCCTGTAGTGATGTTGCCAAAATCATTTGTATCCGAATGCTCTGTTGTCTGTTGCGAAGTTAAAATTAAACCGTCACCTAACTGAAACGTTCTTAGTTCTCCGCTATCAGAAACCCAAGCAATCAAACACGTTGTCACTGCATCCCTGGCTTTAATATCGCCAAGTGAGTTCAACCACATTTGGTAAACTTGCTTAATAAGCACTTTACTTTCAATGCCGAAATCAACAGCCCTAATCACACCAAATGCAGCTAGACATGCTTGTTTTGATCCCACTTCCGAATGAGGCTTAGATCCCATACCATCACAAACAACTGCGAGCCAACCGCTTGGCACCCTTTTTACTAGCACTGAATCTTGATTGGGCTGACCATTTAGTAAATGACTAGGCCCTATGACAGAAACACTTAGGTGACGAATATTTACCATTGGCCTTCTAAATTTAAGCCTAAATCGTCGTCATCGTTCTCTAACTCATCAAAGTTAATCGGTACAAATTCGTTAGGGGTTCTACTCTGAGAGCGAGCTGTTACGCTCATTGTGACAACTCTGAAGAAACGATGAATATCTCTTGCTTCATTAGCTTTAAATACTGGCGCTTCTAAGTCATTATTAAATGCCTCAAGAACATCAATATTAGCTTCAGCTCCTATCGCCATTGCAAAACGACTGGCTTTTTGACCGCGTTCACTTGTTGTTAAACGCTCTAAACCTGCCTGCCACGCGTCAGTTGGAATACCGTCTGAAAGTAAAATTAATACAGGGCGATAATCGCGAGATGTGATCAGTTCTTTATCTTCAAGTACCTCGGTTGCTAATTCAAAAGCATGTCCCATTGGTGTGCGGCCGACTGCATCTAGAGGCTGCATAGCTTCTATTTCAGATGCTTTAGCAAGTGGTAGATGCATTTCAGCCTTATCACCGCCAAAGGTAATTAAGCCCACTTGAATTTCAGCTTGTCGTGCTGATTCTTGTCTAAATGTAGAAACCATGTTCTGAACAGCTTCATTAAGCGCGGCGATCTTTCCACCTACCGACATACTGCCACTGGTATCTGCTAAAATAATGACAGGGAGTGCTCTTGCTTTTGCTACTGCGAATTTTTTTAAACTCATTTTCTATCCTTTTAATTTTGATTGACTTTATGCCAATCAAACTTCAATTAATGTAAATGTTTATGATTATGCTTATACGGACGGACTTTTCTTAAGTCCTTGTTACGGAAAGTAGTTAAAACAGTCCCTTTTGATGACATAACAAGTTGAATTCCATTCATCTTTTTTAACTCTGGTTCAATGTCACCGTATTTTTTAATTTCCTTATTTCCAATCACATGATAAACCGCACGTCTTGAATGAATTACTCGTCCATATTTATAAGCTAGCATTACCTGCTTTTTTGATATGCCCCTTTGTCCCTCTCTAACCTGAGCGTGTTTACTATTGGTTACTTCAGGTAATACAAAAAATCGATTATCTTCTGTGACAATAAAAGCCATTACGTTTTCCTCATATGATTAGATAATCATTTAATGCGAAAACCAGACCAAAATTAAAAACAATAATTACAATCACTTAAATAAAAAACCACTTATAGAAAGTAAGCTTTAGTACATTAAAGTACGAAATGGTAATTTTGTTTACCATGTCGTACTTGTGCAAATGATTAACAGCTCCATACCTCATCTGATAAGTAAACAAGGGCCCGCCAGTTACTGACTCCAAATTACGAGAAGAAAGAAACTGAGAAAGCCATTGAGATGGAGTTAAAAAATTATTTTGCACAGGGGATTCCCTCATCAATTGATGCACAAGCTTTATAAAAAGCTACGGGTAGAAGGATGATTGGCTCGTTTGATATTTTTATTATCCGAGCAAAGCTATAAATAGAGGGGTAACGCTGGGGTATTATCACTGCAATTCCTTTTTACTGCTTCCCGACCTTGGGATAGTTATATACTACTAGTGTTAATCTACCATTCATTTTACTCAAATCAAGTGGTTAAGTGATTATTGAGACAAATCACCTTTTTTGAAGCTCAGTTAAGAGCAAAACATGCTCTTAACTGGTTTTTGTTTATTACTCTATAGCAGCTATCTCATCCAACATAGGCATACCACCATGCGAGAGGCCTTGCAGCTCACCACAAATTGACATCATTTGCGCTGTGATACCTGTAATTTGCCCTTCACGCTTTTTCCAGATCCTTTGCATTGCGTTTCTTTCTTTATCAAGTTCAACTTTCATTTGTTCTTGATGATCTACAACAGCTTTTAAACGATGAACAAATTGAGGACTGCATATGTAATCATAAATAGCTTCCATTTGTTCATTTTTACCCGCACTAACCGTTTTTTGGCGCTGTGACTCTAAAAGTACGATTCTAAGCGCCTCACTAAGCCCTTTTGCTAAAGCAGGTTTAACTAACCAAACTCCATCAACCATTAACATAGGTGCATTTGTATTTGCAGGAAATACGGTTGTTACTAGCACTCCAATATCACCAGCAGCATTTTGTACATCTGTTTTAAGTTTGCTGACCCAGGCGTTTGACCAATTTTCAGCTCGCTTTGTTTCCCAAACTATTTTTCCGCATACAGTACCCGAGCGCATGCAAACCGTTTGTATAACATCTGCGCCTTTAGCTCCTTTTTTTACAGGTTCAATAAAATCTACTGGGTATAACTGAGCCAATGTAGTCTCTAGCTCAAGCTCTAAAACTTCACCTTGTAACTGTTGTGACCCTTGCTCTAGCTTGCGCTTAAGGTCGTTATTAGCTTTGGAAGCATCATCAATTTTTTTACGGTACTCAGCTTCTATCAATTTGAACTCATTTGCAGCATCATCACGAAGTAACTGCTTTTGCTCTTCAACTTTACGTGCGAATTCAAGCTCAAAGTTTTTTTGTTTATCTTCAAGCTCTGTTTTAGCTTTTCTGAGTTTAAGCTCTTCGTTTCTAAATTGATCTAATTGCTCATCTTTAGATTTAATTGACTCTTCTAGGCTTTGTTGTTCTAAACTGACAGCCTCTCTCACGCGCTGCTCTACTTTTGCTTTTTCAGATTCAATCTTAGCATTTAGTATTTCTGCACTTTGCTTACTATCTTCTAACTGCTCTTTTAATTGGGTTAATTGCTGCTGAAATATTTTTGACGCTGATTTTTCTGCCTCTTTTGTGGCTTGGGCTTTAAAGGAAGTTAATTGCTGGTTGAGTAGTTGCTCATACTCGTTTTCATGTTGCTCAATTAAATGCTTTGCTATCGCATCTTTTACATGAAAATCAGTATCACAATGAGGACAGGTTATTGAATCGTTTGCATTAAGGATAATTTTAGAAGTCATGGCTAAGCCTTATAATAGTTAAATACAAATAAACTATTACAAGCTTAATGCCAAAATATAAAGCACTGTTTTATAAAGATTTAATTAAATAACTACATTGTGAAATGGTAATTAAATTACTTTTATGTGAATAAAATTACCATCAAATGAGCTATAGATATAAATTTATTTATTCGTTAAGTCCTTTCGTAAATTTGTGTTCTGCTCAAAGTTTGAACGGCTTGATAAAGAGCCATATTAAACACACTTAACTCGCCAATTACCCCAGGACCGATATCTGCACTATAAATTGAGAGTGAATTTCTAAAATCAATTAAATTCACTTCAATCTTATTATCAACTACAACCTGAATATATTGGCTTTTATTCACTTCGTTTACACAACTAAGAAACTCACTAGAATCCACCTCAAATAGCACACCTAAATACCTACATAGTTCAAATGTGTGCCTGCCTTCAATAACTATATCGTTATTTAATACTGCATCTATAAAGTCTGGTGCTAACTTATTAAGTGGTTCAAGTGCATGCTGATGATTTTTAACTAAGCTAAAAAATACATCATGGAGACAGAGCAAATGCTGGTACACATAAGCCGACATTTTCACCTGACTTTGAAAAGGTCGCTTAAACATTGCTTGAATGTTTATTTCTTGTGTTAACTCAACGCCTGAATTTAGCTCTAATACTAATTCATGCTTAGCATTTTGCTGTCTAACTTTAACTGCTCTGACGTAAGGCCTAACAAAAGTAAAATTAAGTTCAATAAACTCTTCTGTAATGTCTATTTCTATAAATTTTTTATCATTACTAATAATTGACGCAATATCTAAGCTCTTAAAAAAATCAGCTTCAGATTTAACGTCTATAAGTTTACTTTCTAATTGATGTATTTTGCTTTGTTGATCTTCAAATCTAACTGTTAGTTGACTGATAACATCTTTTAAACCTAGCTCATCAATTAATGTTTTAGCATAAACTTTATCTTTATTATCAAGTAAATCTATTAACCAAGTTTCATTGCTTTGAAATAATGTATTGTTAGCAACGTTACCAAACTTATTTAATATGCTTAGGTTTCTAACTGTTGGGTTATTTTTGTAATTCCAATACAAAGTTCCCACATTGCTGCAACCAACATTATCTAAATCATGTACTCTCAACTCTTTGATCATTTCTTCTATTGGTTGCATCGACTGCTCCACTCGCAACGTTAATATTAAATAAAACCGATATTTAAACAGCTCAAATCTATTCTTTTTTCACACTTAGCTTGTATATCAAAAGGCACAACCCACAGCTTCAATTTTCCGTCTTTGTAATTAAAACTATGCTCAAACGGGTTTTCAAGCGCTTTTGTTTTAGGGTAAATAAGGACTAAATTACCTTTACCATTTAAGTAAGTATGACCGTAACCAAGCATCTGATAAAAATCGGCCTGAGAAAGCCCAAACTTGTCTTTTCGTTTAGAGTTTTGCTCGTTTATTAACTTCCATTTTGTATCAAGCACAATGTCATTATTTTTATTAATATCACCTTTGCGTGAAATATATAAATCCGGTTTTAGTAAAAAATAAGGTGTATTGCCATAATCAACTAAAGACTTAGTACTCACCTGAGCAGATACCTCACCTAAACCTGTAATATGCTTTTTTAAATACTGAGCAACAAAGCTTTCAAAAACCGCCTCCATAGGAAACAACAACGAAAATGCATTACTTTTTCCTTGCAATGTTAACGGAGAAAACCCATCAATAATTAGCTTTGTCCAGGCAAGTGGAGCTTCGTAATACTTCATTCCTCTATCTAGCTTAACGCTGGCAAAGTCATTTTTTACATTATTACTTAGTGGTATGTCTGCAAAAGCAAATAACAGCTCTTGCAGTAGCTTTTGGTTATTAGCACTGCGGCAATAGCCTTTCACCTTTACAAGTGCGGTGTGTATTAATCGATTAACCGGCCTGTCTTGTAAATACTCTTCGTACTCAACATAAAACTTATGTTTATTAATAAAGTTATGCTTAACTTGTTTACCTACCAAAAGCTTACCTTTTAAAAAGGCAACGTTATCTTCTTTTAGTACATAGTCACTTTTAAGCCCGCGCTTTATTAAAGTATTTACAGAGGCTAAAAACTGGCTAATAAAAACCTCTAGTAAAGATATTTTATTTTCAGCTAAATTAGCGTTATTAGTTTGTAAGTGCCTAAACTGCTTAAGTGATTTAAGCATCATTAGTAATGACGCGCGCGAGGCGCTGTCATCACTATTTTTAGCTACTTTAGGCAATACCTCTATTTGGGTTCCATCGGGTGTGAAAATCACACCAGCATAGTTTTTAACTTGTAATACTTCACAGTTATCAACTTGCTTTAAGCGCATAAATCGGCTTTCTGATTCATCACATAAACATAATTTTTTTAAATAGTTATATGCTTCTCCAGAAATAGGTTTTATCTGGAGCGATGCTTTTACTTTGTCACTTTCATCATTACCTAAATAGCCAAACTCAAAAACAGTAGTTTGCTTTTTTACTGCTAGCATTATGAATTGCTCGTTTCAGACTCTATACCTGTAACGGTCTGCTCAGCCAAATTAGGTTCTTTATCTGAATTAGCCGATTTGTCTTGTTTTTCTAATACCGACGCATCATAAATGGCTTGATAAGCCAATGCCTGGTGCCATGCTCCACTTTCGTCATTAAAGTCAGTTAGTTTGTAGGTAGTCTTTTTATCGTCGTAGGTTTCTAAACCATGTTCTTCACCGAAAATATCATTGTATGAAGCAGTATGCTGTTGAATAAATACAAACTGGCTCTGTGCATCGGTCTTTTTGCGGTTATCCCCCAGAACTAAACGTATTTTGTTCCAATCTTCAAAAAAGTATTCTTCTAATAATGGGATAATTTTATTTTTAAATATACGCTGAAGCTCACTAAAAGCTTTAACGTCACTATTTTCCTCACCGCTATTCAATGCATCTAGTACTGGCATAAAGAACGCATGTCCTAAGGTATGCTCACGATCATAAAGTACTTCAATTCGTTCATTCATTGTTAAAAGCAGCTTAGATAGATTCAACTTAACACCGTCAATATCTAAGCAATATGGCATACCGCTTTCATCATTTAAGACACGGCAGTCAGGCATCATTTCTATAAAATCAAAACGACGTCGCAATGCAGTATCCATCATCGCTAACGACCTATCAGCCGTATTCATAGTGCCAATAATATAAAGGTTATCAGGGACTGAAAATGGATTTCCAGAATGAGGTAAAGTTACTTTTAATGTTTCTAGATTGTCTTTTCCGGCTCGCTTAGTTGGCTCAATAAGCGTAATAAGTTCACCAAATATTTTTGAAATATTACCCCGATTAATCTCATCAATAATTAAAACATAATTATCTTTAGTCTCTGGAACTGGCTTCTGGCCAAATGATATTTCATTTTTTTCCATAAGCTGAAAAAAGTCAGCCTCTGTAAACCTATCAAGCTCGTAAACTGTTTTTTGAACTAGGTTGGTATTATCATTTAAAGAATGAATATCAAGGTCAAGATCTGTTTTCAACCATTCAACGGGTAGAGTATGGCGAAAGTCATTTCTATCTAAAATCCCTTGTTCTTTATATTCATAATCACCCTTAACAACACCAACAGCCTGAATAGTCTTCGCGCTACTTATACATAACAGTAAGTCACCTTCATTAATTGCAGAACAAAACTGAGTAATAGTATTTTTATTTTGGCTAGTTAGCCCTTCAAAGTAAGCATTTTCTTCAGGAGAGCGCTCATCCTGTGCCATATCACCGGTATGCCCCCAACCAATTGCAGCCACTTTATTTTCAAAACAATAGCTTTTAATCGCACCAGGTTTTACACCATCAATAGATATCTTCCAAATTCTCGGATTTGCATTCAGTTCGAGGCTTTTCTTAATATTTGTGTTAGCAGCATCATCACTGATTTTTTTAAATACACCTGGTAGAACTTTATATTCTATTTGCTTTTCTTCATTTGTAAGAGCACGCAACCCCTCTACAAACTCTTCATAACCATAACTTTGGTGGAATGTTACAAAACGAATACGATCATCATCTACAAGAGATTTGTAGAGCTTTATGAGCTCTTCTCTTTGTGATTTTGCTGTACTCAATGCGAGGTTTCTTTTTAGCGCTTCGTATTTCTCTGGCTCAGCGGCTCTTACTGAGGCTTCAATTGTATGGTAAGTCTTACCTGTTCCTGGAGGGCCATATAGGATTTGGTTTAAAGGAGAAGGTTGTATCTCATTAGCACATTTATCCGTGTCATTTGTCATAGCCATATCTGAACCCTTCTCACTTTTAAAATAATTAATTGGAGTATTTTTACTACCTTCCATTTTATGTCTAAGTTTACTTTTTATGCTGTCTAAAATAGAGCGAAGCTGATCAATGGTTACTAGATTTAAGACCCTATTTTCTTCTTTTACAACACCTTTCTTTAAAGAAACTCTCAAAGCTTCTTTAGTAAATTTTATTGTGATTTGTGGAGTCCCATCAATTTCTTCTGAAGTCTTAATCCCGAATCTAAAGGCATGATTATAATTACCTTTTTCGTTATTAATTGCGTAACAATCGCATTGTGGAAAATACTCACGAATCAAATTAAAAGAATCAACAAACAATTTTTTTTGTTGATCGCTTTTAGATAATAAAAATGTCTTACTGTTGTCATCCATACATATTGTTAAAAACTCTTCAAATTCCATTTTTTATCCTTTTATTTTGCGTGCGTTGTACAAAAAACACCTTTGCAAATAAATAGCGATGCGTGTAATACATCGCTATTTTTATAATTTACATTCTATAGTTCGTTTGAGTTTTGCTCGTTTATTAACTGTTAACAGCTCTCATAGTTTGTTAGTCAACACCATCTATTGTTAGCGCCTTCCATCCCCATGTTGAGCGCTTTTTATTAAAGTTTAAAATGGCTTTACCTCTAACAATAAGCCCATCTTGAATATTAAATTTATCGACAAGATTACGGTCAATAAATACATCTGTATCAGTGAAGCCAAGCCCATTTGAAACACGCACTGCCTCGCTAAAAGGTTTAAGAATTTTTAAGCTAGGAGCCTCACTAGTACTGTAAATTTCTACAGAGTAATACTTAATGCCATACTTAGTTTTACTTTTAGATAACTTGACCGAGATTGAATCCCCCACCTCATACTTTTGAGACAACCGAGAAAAAGGAATAACAGTGTCTACATCCCTATCAAATATCACGTGTATTAATTTTTTATCTTCATTAACATTATCGACAACACCAACAACTAAAGAAAAAACATCCCAATGGGAACCACCTCTTTCTTCAAATTGAAATGCAGTAAAGTGATTCGTTGTTGGATCTAACTCGCCTTTAAACTGTATAGGCGTACCTTCACTAAATTTATTAAAAGGAAATCTGCGCTCTGGTAGAGTTATCTCTGTTGGAAATTGGTTGGCGGAATTATAAAGGTATATTTTTCTTCTTTTTTTATTAGGTTTATCAGGTAACGAAAATGCCCCACCGAGGCTTGCTTTTATCCACGGCAAGTTTTGGAAAAGTACTTCTTCAGCTTGGCTCGCAAACTTTTTATATAAGTCATCATTATTTTTGGTGGCTTCAGCATCATGAAACCAAGGTTGGCTTAAAAACTCATTAACTTTTTCAGGTATGGCCCATCCCTCTTTATTTCTGCCTTCAACAACTGAGTTCACTTCATACTTAGCAGCAGAAAAATCTTCCTTGTCGGTTAATAAACGCGCCAGCTTCAACCTTAAATTAGCAATAAATTTTTCTTCAGGATTGGATGATAAAGCACGGCAATAACAATTAAACGCCTTATTAATATCTAAGTTTATTTGTATATCACCTAATAACTCCCACACCCAATAGTCGCCAATCTTTTGTTTGGCCACTTTAACAGCAAGTTCAAAGCTACTTTGGTAATCACCTAATAGGTTTAATGCTCTAGCTTTATTTAATTCTAACCAGATTTTCTCTTCTGATGTTTCTAAAACTTTATCAATCAGAGGCAACATCTTAGATAACAAATCAAGTTCACTCTGTTCAATAGCTTGTTTACTCGCATGTTGTATAACTTTAGCCGCTAAACTCGGATATACCTTACCTGTATTTCTATCGTGATATTCTTCAAAGTCCTCATCACGAAGGTTCTCTATACCCCATACTTTAATAAAGCCCACTAAACTAAAGTTATTTTCCTTGGTTAATTTATCAGCAACGCCTAGTGCTAAAGAGTGTAATAATGAAGGTTTTTCACAATTAAGTTTTAAATAATCATTAAGTAATTTTTTAACAGCAAATACATTAAGGTTTTCAGAGTTAAATTGAAGCTTAGTTAATCTATAAAGCTCCCAACCAATGTTCATCATTATTTCTTGGTTATCAGGCTGCTCATGAAGAACTTGCCTGTAGATGTTTATAGCTAGCTGATGTTGACCGTCTTTACTGGCTTTTTTGGCTTTTTGTAATTCTTTATTAGCTGGGTTTGATAAGTTATTAACAAAAGCAATTTGGTCATTTATTATTTTATCGCTTGGGTCAAACGAAAGATTATTTAGCTGAGTAAGATAAACATTTACCGCTTCAAAATTGTTGGCTTGTGATTCTCTTTTTACTAAATCAATCAAACACCACCCTAAAGCTTTAACGTTCCATTCATCGTTTGGTAAAGATTGAACCAATTTAAACCCTATTTGATAAGCCTCATTTAAATCGCCAGCTTTTCGTTTGGCAAATACATCTTTACTTGTGAATGATGCCGAGTTGTTTAAGGTGTTACTCCCATGATTAATGCTGGCCATCTTAATTCAACGCCTCTTCAATCAGGTTTTCAACTGTGTCTAAAAACTCTAGTGAACTAGAAAGATTTTTCTGGCCCATAAATTTAGTAAATTGGCTTTTGCCATTGTAATAAATATCAACTACAGCAATCTCATTAAATTTTTGAAAACAATAACGCTGAGCAAAGCTTCTGGCTCTCACCTCAGGAATAGAAATATCATTAAGCGTAAATACTTCTGATAATTTTTCATGAAATTCCTTCAAAAACGCTTCAGGAAACTCTAACTGCGAAGGCTTGGTATTCGTATACCCACTTATCAATATCCCCTCTAAATGGTTAAGGCGTGCTTTTATTAACTCATCTAACGGGCCATCTTGATTAAATGCAATTGAGCTAATCTTTTGTCTTGAATTATAAGCAATGCGTGCAGTAGCATACTCTTCAGCAAGCTGAAATAAATACACTTCCTGATACTGGTTATGAGTTATATTTTGTATCTCTACATTTGTGCCAATCAAAGCACTTTTAATCTCTGCAAATAACTGCGCTAAAAACACATTACCTTCAGGTATATTAACGGTAGTCGCCAACTCTTGCTTGTCTCCTACTAGACTATCATTTGTTGTAGTGCTCATTGTGTTAACTGGTGTAGATGCTGACGAGCTTCCTCCAACCCTTTTAATTGTTGAGCCAAGCTTAACCATTGGCGGGTCAATAACATAAAGCTGAGACGAGGTACGAGTTATTGCAGTGTAAAGCCAGCGAAAGTAGTCTGGGCTCAGTGTTTTAAGGTGAGAACTGCATTTCACAAATACATTTTGCCATTCACTACCTTGTGCTTTATGACACGTAATTGCGTAACCAAATTTAACTTTAAATGCGTTAAAGTAAGGGTCAGATAACAAAGCCATACGAAACTCATTGCGCTTAGCTTTTGCGCGCAAATCAGCATGGCGATTGCAAAAATCAACGTATAACGCTTTGTGCTCGTCGGAGCTTAAAGCTGGTTCATCGCTATAAAGTAAGTTTTCTACAATTTTAGATCTAAAAAAGCTAGCGTTCCCATATTCATCCCTAAAACCAAGTTCAACATCTCTAAATTGCAGTTCAACACTAATGGTAATGGTTTCGCCGTCTTCTCCTTTTTTACGCAATACAACGTTTCGTATTTCAGGCGCAGACAAAACTTGCCTTACCATGCCAAATTCACCATTGGCAATGACCTTCTGATTTATATAATGATTGGCAACCGAAATAATTTTATCGCCTGAAACCACTTGCAGCTGAGATGGGAAAAAGTGTTCCCTCACTACTCTATTATATTGGCTTACTTGAGCATTAGAAGACGCAATTAAAATAGCGTTTTTAGTATTTGATATCTTATTGTTACAAACTTTCAAAAAGGTTTTTAACAAAACATCCGATGTTAGCGCCTGTACATCTAGATTATTAACTTGAAACTCAAGTTTATTAAATAAGTTTGCGTGCATAGCTTCACGTAAAATTCGCGCATTATTCATTACGCCGCTTTCAGCTTTTTGCCTAACCACTTCCGACAATTCGCACTCTTTTGACGCTAAGCGATATTTATCAAATATATACCGCTTACTTAATGCAGGTGAAAACCCCATACCTACTGGTGGCAACTGTGCATTATCGCCAATAAATATGACTTTTTTCTGATGATCGTTATGATCGAGATTAATGTAGTTAAGTAAATCTTTTAATAAATAGCCTGAGCCAAAACGAAAGAACTCTGAATCAGAATAGGTATCAGACAACATCGATGATTCATCAATAATGTATACAGCCTCAGATGTACTCTGATTAACTTTTATTTCGGCATAGCACCGAAACGTTTCAGACCCTTCTATCCCCTCTAATTTATATTCTTTAACGTTTTCATAATTATAAATAACACGGTGAATAGTGGACGCAGCTTGGCATGTTTTATCACTAATTACCTTTGCTGCTTTGCCAGTAGGAGCCATCAATTCAAATTGTCGCCCAATCGCATTAAGGTATTGCGTTAGTCCTTCAGTAATGAAGGTTTTACCTGTACCTGCATAACCTTTTAACAAAAAAACTGACTCATTACTTTTATTCAAAAACTCATTTAACTGCTCAACTAAATTACGCTGCCCTGTAGTTAGCGAGTGTTGTTTATAGCAATCAAATATGTTGATATTTTTGCGAGTTACATTCATTTGCAAATCAAAGCTAGTCGCTGACTCGCTGCTCGCTGCTTTAAACGCAGCTAACTCACCATCGTTATGCCTGGCAACAATATTCTTTTGAACCGTTTCAAGCTCTGTGCGCAATGCTGCTAATTCTGTTTCAGCATCTGCTAATGCCGCTGAGTTATTAGTAAGTTTTACTTGTAAGGCTTCATTTTTAGCAAACACCTCATTGTGATCGCTTTCAATAGGCTTTGGCTCAACATAATCAGGTAATTCAACTGGGCTATTGAGCATAGTTCGTACAAACCACTTGCCCACTAAAAAAGCTTCTTTAACTAGCCACAGAACCTGTTCAGTAGAGTGTTCAATATTGTCGTGCGCCGCTTTATTACCGTGCATTCTTAAAGCATGTAATTTGGCGATAATAGAGTGGTCTACAACATCTTTAAAATCATAATGATTTAAGCGTTTATACAAATCGGCTTGCGGTTCAATCTCAATCGACAAAATTGAATATATATGCCCAACCAATGACTCCGTAAAACATCTTAGTTTAACCAATGCAGCCTGAGGGTCACTGTAAACATAACCTTCTGCCGAATCTCCTAACTTTGCTAGCCTTGTATATTCTTTTTCTAAAAATTTAAAGTTTGAACCTGACATATCAACGTCCTTATTTCTTGGCCGAACTACTTTAAAACACATTCAGCTTTATTCATCACAGCTATTTTTTTCGGCACATTCTCGCTTTTCGCGTAGTAGGTCGCTTTGTGCCCATCAATGGTTGTTTACTCTCAACCATGTCGGCAACAATGCCGACCTACAAAATAGCGTGTTATTTCTTACTGGTTTTTGCTGCTTTTTTAGCGGCTTTTTCTAGCTTTTCGGCTTCAAGTCGGGCGACTTTTATACGCGCTAATAACTTATCGGCGGGTTCGTCGTTTGGATCTTGTGGTACAAGTTCACCGCGAAAGGCTTTGGCTAATATCGATTGCGTTAAGTTATCAACACGCTGTTTAGCATTCGCGAGGTTCTTTTCTAAGGTATCGGCTAAGGCGAAGTATTGTTCGACAAGGCGAACGATTTCGGTCTGTTCTGAAATTGAGGGAAGCTGGATATCTATATCATTAAAAAGTTTAAATGATATAGCTGGCATAGCTCCTCCTTTTACCTTTCTTGATATTTCGCTTTGAAACACAGGGGATTTTAAGAAAATAAATAAATATTCATTTGATAACTGTTCTTTCGGTATCATGACAAATAAATTATTAGCTAGCACCCCACTTTGACCAGTTCCCACATAACCGGCTGTTGCGCCGTAACGTACCATTACAACATCTTTTTTTTCAATTCTTCTGTTACTAGTTGCTACAGGAACGAATTTAAAATCTTCTGACCTTTGAGTAAAATTGATAATTCTTAAAAATTTTTCATACCCTATCTTAGCTTCATCAATTTGATTTGGTGATGGAACTTGTGTTCCTTGTTTAAAAGTAACTAAATCTACAATTTTAGTCATTTTCAAGTTTTCTTTTTCTCTATCAACACGCCATTGTTCGGTGAGTTTGCCAGAGACGGCGGCGGCAAGGACGGATTGGCGGAAGCGTTTGATAATATCCGGTAAATTGTTTAGGCGTTGTTGTATGGTGTCGACCTGCGCCAATAAACTATCAAGCTTTTCAACAATGCGCTTTTGTTCTGAGAGTGGAGAAACTATGAAGGGTAAAGTTGATAGCGTTTTCGGAGATAAGTTTGGCTGTAAAGTCTCTGATAAGTTACTTTCAACTAACTTCATAAAAATATCTGTTAGTAAATAATACTCACAATATTTTTTATCCATCTCAGCGTTAAACTTCAAATTACAAACTCGCTGATTGAGTAGTCCATTTTCACTTCCTTTAGGGTAATGACAGATCTTTAACTTCCCATTAGTAATCGGACGAGTAAGAGCCATCAATAAATCTTCAGACTTTACTAAAAAAGAGCTACTTGTATCTTCCAAATAGGAGAATGGTAAATACTCCTGATTCTTAATTAAATAATAGCCGCTCTGTACGTTTGATATTTTTACTACTGGAGCACCTGACCCTACAAAATCTTTACTTTTAAATGCATTACCTGATATCACACTACAAATTGAGCTAAGCTCATCTTGCACCCAACCTTTAGGTAATTCTTCTATATACTGCTGAGCCATTACTCAGCCCCCTCAATAACTTTTTTCTCTAGCCCAAACTCTTCAGCCAACAAAGCAACTTGCCCCTCAGCTTGGTCACTTGCGCCAAGATCTATCATTAGCTGGTTCATTTCACGCAGCGCTTCGGTAAGCTCTGTCATCGCTTGAGTCGCTAATACATCGGGCTCAGGCAAGTTCGCAGCATCAGTTACTGAGTTATCTTTAAGCCATGTTATATCTAAGCTATCGTTTTTAGCTTTAATAAACTCACGTGAGAATTTGCGCCAACGAGCATTTTCTATTAGCTCTGAGCTGTCAGTGTTTTTAATATCTTCATCATTGATAGGTGTGGTGCAACCTAAAATGTTGTAAACGCCTTCTTCTCGCTCTGCTTGGCCGTTAGCATCATCGCCGTAAACCGCTTCAAAGCTTTCAAGGTATTTATAAGTAAATGGGCTGCGTTTACCAAAGGTTTGCATGTTGGTACGTAAATCGTAAACCCAGGTGTTGGTTGTGCAGTCTTTATCTTGATGTGGGTTCTCTGGTGTGCCTTTTTGGAAAAACAACGCGTTAGTTTTAACGCCTGCGGCGTAAAATATACCAGTAGGCAAGCGTAAAATTGTGTGCAGGTTACATTTGTGCATTAAGTCGGTGCGTATTTCAGCGCCTCTGCCGCCTTCAAATAATACGTTATCGGGTATTACAACGGCAGCACGGCCACCTGGCTCAAGGCTATTGTATATATGCTGCATAAAACACAGTTGCTTGTTTGATGTTGGGTATACAAAGGTACGGGTAATATTAGTACTGCTTGCAGAGCCAAACGGCGGGTTTGTAAGTATTACGTTGGCTTTCGGCAGGTTTTCGCCATCATTACCTAAACTGTTACCAAGGCGTATTGCACCACCTAGTTCGTCATTACCTTCAATGTCGTGTAATAAGCAGTTCATTAATGCTAGGCGGCGGGTTTCAGGTACTAGTTCAAGCCCAACAAAGGCACGCTTCATTTGGAATTCTTGAGTGTCGTCGTCTAGATCGTCTAAATCGTTAGTTTGGCTTTTTATGTACTTGTCGGCCTCGATTAAAAAGCCTGCGGTGCCCGCTGCGGGATCTTGAATAACTTCGCGCGGTTGTGGCTGTAGTAAACGTACCATAGTTTCTATTAGTGGCCTTGGCGTAAAGTACTGGCCGGCGCCCGATTTAGTTTCGTTAGCATTTTTTTGTAATAAGCCTTCGTACATGTCGCCAAAGTCGTCACGAGTTTTAACAACATTCTCGCCATCGCCGCTTTGGTACCAATCTAGGCTATCCATTGTGGTTACAAGCTCTGTTAGCTGCCCTGCATTGGTAATAGTGGTATTTACGTTTTGGAATATGGCACGCACAATAGCGTGTTTGTCGTTACCTAGTTGTACTAGCATGTTGCGGTAAAATTGCAGTTGGTCGAGCCCTATTTTACCTTTTAGGTCGTTCCAACGCATACCTTGTGGTAGCAGGTCGGTTTCGGTACCTGTTTGCTCGGTCATTTTTAAAAACAGCAATGTGGCCAGCTCGTTTACGTAGTTTTGATACGACACGCCGCCATCGCGCAGGGTGTCACACATTTTCCAAAGTTTGGCTACTAAATCATTGTTGTTCATAGTGTCTCTTCATTTATAGGGTGGCATTAAGGCCAACGCTTCACAGTATTTGGTATTGTAATATAAGGGTTAAGATACACCTGCATTAATTAAGCAGGTTGCTCCCACATATAGTTATTAAATTGTTCTAGCACTTGGTTAAGCTCGTTATTAAAAATAGCATCGAGCTTGCGCTTACCACCACGGCGGCGGTAATTGCCGGTTTTAAATGTGTCGTCGTCAATGGCTACTTGCTCTTTTAAGCTATTGGCTAGGCGTTCTAACCACTGTAGCTGCTCGTTGCTCCAAGGTTTTTGCTGCTTTATTTTAGCCAGTGCGTTATTTACACGCTCATCAAACGGGAGTAATGCATCGCCGAGTGCTGCGCGGCGAATATGCCCTATTAACCGTGCAGCAATATCTTGGTTGGTGGTTTTTTTCCATGCAACCCTAAGAGTTGACTCGTTAAACGATTGCGCATCAAACCACTCTTGCAGCTCTATTAATGCTTTACGGGTTAAGTCTTTTGGTTTGGTTATAACGGTTTGTAGTGCAGCTTGGCTGTTCTCGCTTTGCTCTACGAGTTTGTCGAACGCTTCTAAAAAGTCTTCGGCGTTATCGTAATCACCATAGCCTTCTTTAAACTCTATTAGCTCGTCTTCTATGTCGGTGAAAATAGGCTCGTGACGTAGCTCGTTTATTTGCTTTTTAAGGTGCTCTAGGTTTTCGACCAGTTTTGGAAGTTGTGTAAAAATTTCGGCGCTTTGCTCTGGCCCTTTGGTTTTTAGGGTTTGGGCAAGGCTTGCAAAATCGCAACCAGCAGCGCCGGCTAATACGGTATCTAAGCGTTTTATTGATTGGTCAATTTGAGCTGACTTGTCTTGATTAAATACACCATGACCGACAATGCGCTGTACTTTAGCCACTAGTTGCTCGTGGCTGTGATGTGCAAACGAGCGGCCATCGGCCTCTAATGTTTTATAAGTTTGTGAGTCGGTTATTTCGTTTACTAAGGTGTTTAACTCTACTTTTGGACGCACAACCACTGGGCGCATTGTATCTACCGATTCGAGCGAGTCGTATAAATCGACGGCATCGTAAATAGTAAAGTTTACTTTGCCAACCTCTGGACATAAACGTGTGGCGCGCCCTTTCATTTGCTCGTACAAAATACGACTTTTTACTTTACGTAAAAACACCAGGTTACAAATGCTCGGTACGTCTATCCCTGTAGTGAGTAGGTCTACCGTTACTACAATATTAGGTAAACGCTCTTTGTTGTAGCGGGTGATCATACTTTGTATTTTTTTAGGATCTTTGTCGCTTTCGCCGGTTATTTTAATAATGGCGTCGTGCTCGAGGTTTGGGTAATGCTTTTTAAAAGCCTCACGCAGCTCAATCACCATATTATCGGCATGGGTGTTGTTTACACAAAATATGAGTGTTTTTTGCTTACCTGTTGGGTCAAGCTTTGTTGCTAGTGATTCGGCAACTATTTTATTAAAGTTTGATGCAATAATATCGCGGTTAAAGCTAGCTACTTCAAAGTCGCGCTCGTCTTCAAGGGTGTCTTGAATTAGCTCCCCTTGAGATGTTAAGCGTGTTACTTCTGAGCCTTTATCGATATAAATACCGTTTTGGTTAAGCTTAGTAATTATTTTTATAGGCGGTGCTTGGTCTATTAAGTAGCCGTCTATCACCGCTTTGCGGTAGCTGTAACGATACACAGGTAAACCAAAAATGTCGGTGGTGTGTAATGCGGGTGTTGCAGTAAGCCCTATTTTTACTGCATCAAAATGGTCAAGTATTCTGCGGTATGTTGATACGTAGTCGAGCTGGTTTCTAAATTCCATTTCGCCATCGGTTTGTTCTTTATCAAGAATATAACCACGGTGTGCTTCGTCTACTATTATGCAGTCGTAGCGCTCAACTGGCATAAATTCATCGCTTTGTAGCGTGCGCTTAACTAGCGATTGGATAGTTGATACATGTATTTTAGTTGCGTCTGACGGGAACTTATCGGTCAGGCCTTTTATATTAAATATGGTGTTAAAAGGCACATCATTTATGCGTGTGTCATCAAACGAGTTTAATGCTTGCTCACCCAATGAGCGCCTATCGACCAAAAACAAAATACGATTAAATCGGCGTGATTGTATTAGCCTATACATTAGCGCGATAGCGGTACGGGTTTTACCTGTACCAGTTGCCATAGCAAGTAATATATTTTGCTGACCTTTTTTAATGGCTTGCTCGGTGGCTGTTATGGCTTCTTTTTGAAAATAGCGAAGGCCTAAGCCTGTTGGTTCGTTAGTTTCGAGCCATTGCTGCGCGGCATCTATGTTGCCATCGAGCTTAGCTTTTAGTTCGCCTGGTGTATGCCATGCAGGTAATGCTTTAGCTTGGTTACTCACTTTACGAACATCGCGATACCAAATACCGCTTTTACTTAATAACTGGCGGCGGTACTCTCGCCCATTTGTTGAAAATACAAACGGTATTTTATAGCTGCGTGCGTTTGGCTCTTTGGATTCTTTCCACGTAATTTGGTAGCTGTTTTGAGCTTGTAGTTGCTCTGCTACTTTTTGATACTCTGCATCGTTTGCAACTCGCGCTTGAATTTCGGCGCTTAAATGATCAAGGTTAAAGTAAATACTGTAACGCTCAGCCTCAGTTAATTTGCCGCATACGTCGGTATTTATTTTTTTAGCCTCAACAACCCCTACCGGTTGTAAACCCACAAACAATACATAGTCGGCAAAGCCTGTTTTACCTGTTTCGTCAGCATCGGTTGGCCACTCTGCTATAGCTAGGTTTTTACCTATTTGTGGGCGCGTACCGTTTGCATAATTTAACACGGGCGTGTCGGCAGCCCAGCCTGCATCACGCAATTGCTGATCAATAAGAAAGCGCGTTTCTTTTTCTGATAGGTCTAAGCGGCGGGCGGCTGCACGCTGAGTGATCTCTTGTTTATATGCTTTGCGCTCTGCTTGTGTTTTTTGTGCAAGCTCTGCTTCTTTGGCTTGTAGCTGTGCTTCAAGTGCGTTTACTCGGTCTTGTGTTTGTTGCTCGGTTTCTTGCTGCTTGCCTTCTAAAATAGCAATATAGCCACTTAGCGCGGTAAGTTGATTTTTGTTTTGGGCAAGTTCTGTGTCGGTTTGCGCGTTACTATTTAATGCTTGTTGTAGCGCTTGCTTTAGCTCTGTTACTTGGTGTTGGTATTCGTTTTCTTGTTGGCCGTCTGGTAGTACAAATATAGGCGCTGCAAAATCAACATCTTTATTAATTAGTCGGTAATACCAAATACTTAAACGAAATGCTAAACGCAGTGCCATTTCGGCATCGTCTAAATCGTTGTGATAGTCGTGAACTGCTTGATTACCTACTTTACGCAGCATATGGAAAATATTGATTATAGAGTCATCAACCCACGATATTTTTGCAAGCTCTCTGATTAAGTCTACTTGCGTAGGGGGGAGTTCTAAATCAAGAAGTTTAGCAATGTGCTTGGCTGACGCTTCTCCAAACATGCGCAGTTTTACTAATGTGGTATTAGGATCGTCAGGAAAATTCTTTTCCGCAGCAAACGCTATGCGATAAAGAATATCGTTCACACCTTTTAAGAATTCAAAGTTTGATTTTTTCACTGGCTACTTCTCCTTTTACTCAATAGGTATTGGCAACTTATATACCAACACTATTGTCCTTTTTATTTTTCGTGTTTGATGTTTAGGCGCTTCATCCAATTGCTAAGCGTTTGGTGATCTTTTAAATTAAGCATTTGGGCCGCGTGGCTTTTAACATTCCCACTTGCTTTTAAAGCAGCTAAAACATAAGCTTTTTTATATTTATCAACTAATTGTGTAATATCTATTTTGTCGTCGTATGACAGTGTAACATCTGTAAAGCTTTCATTTTTAGCGCGGTTAATCATGGCACTTGCTAAGTCATTTTCAGTTATTGTTTGTGAGTCAGACCATAAAAAAGCACGGTTTAGTGTACTCCACAGCTCTCTAATATTCCCTTGCCACGGCTGAGATAAAATAAACTTTATTCCCTTTTCGGAAATATTTTTACTTATGTAGTCGGGATGCTTGCTAGCTGCTTTATTTATTTGCTCTACAAGTTGATTAACAATAACAGTGATGTCTTCAATACGCTCTCGTAGTGCTGGCATTTGTATAATGCCCACTGCTAAGCGATAAAATAAGTCTTCGCGGAACTTACCTTCTTCTACTAGCTTTGATAAATCTTTATGTGTGGCTGCAATAACACGTACATCAACATTAGTGGTTTGGGTGTCACCTAAACGGTTGATCTCGCCTTGTTGTAATGCCCTTAAAAGCTTTACTTGAATTTCGGGGGGTAATTCACCAACCTCATCTAAAAATAAAGTACCGCCATCGGCCTGTTCAAAAAGCCCTGGGTGATCTTTTTCAGCTCCAGTGAAGGCCCCTTTTTTATGACCAAACAAGGTTGAGTCAACAAGATTTTCTGCAAATGCTCCACAGTTGATTACTTTTAATGGCTTATTTGCTCGCAAGCTTCCTTTATGAATGGCTGTGGCCATTAGCTCTTTACCGGTTCCGGTTTCGCCAAGGATAAGTGCAGGTACTTCTGAGGCTGCAATTTTTTTAGCTTTGTTGACTACATTTTGCATTTGCACTGATTTTGCAGTGAGTTTTGAAAAAGCTTGCTCAATTTTAGGCTGCGAAGTAGCAGTATTGGCTATGTTTTTAGATGCCGACTTTACATATTCTTGGCCAAAATCAATAGGAATATCAACATGTAGCAACTCATTTTGTGGGGTTGCTTGAAGAAATTGAACATTCGATTTACCTTTACCGATAAGTACAGATAAAGTGGTCATTGCAGGCGTGCCAGATGTCAGGTTTATTGATAACGAATCCGCCTCTTCACTTAATTTATTAACCCAAAGCGCTGTTACTTGGTGAATAGACTCATAATCAATTGGGCTGGCTATATTGGCTTTATGTACCTGAATATCATGATATGGTTTTCCAATTGTAGCCATTCGCTTTTTTACAAAATCTTCAAACTTTTCCCAATACTTATGCTGATGATTAGAGAGTATTACAATTTTATCAAAAGGAGTTTGAGAGTTAGTAGCGAGAGTTGATATTGAGGCATTTTTTTCACCATCGAGCATGTTATCAATGTCTTTGGTGCCCAGCCAAGAAAGAAGTATATTCACAGTCCGTTTGCTCATATTGTTACTTTGTAAAGTATATTACATTAAATAATATAATTTACCCATAAAAAATAGCTACTTAACTTTCTTTTTTATATAAAGGTTAATACAAATGGATTGGTAAATTGCTTAAAAGCTTAGCTGGCTTGTTTTATGCTAATACAGCCTTTTTATGCGTTTTAATAAAAGAGGTTGCGATCCTATTTAATTTATTTAATAATCTTTTCAGAGCTTTACTGATGAGCTCGTTTCGCCCACTTTAAGCGCAGTCCTGTCGGATAATCATACTCTCAAATAAAAATAGTTAAACATTTAACATGCGTAATGTTAGTGGGCGGACGTAAGCATATTTAAGGTTTACACTATGAATCAGTTAGCACAATACTTTCCTTCTGGCCTGTCTATTTCTCGCGCCAAAAAAGACGCAAAAAAATTAAAAAAAGCAAAGGCAATTCCTTTAAACCAAGCACTAGATGAAATTGCTCAAAGTGAAATGAATTTAACTTGGGAGCAAGCATTAAAGGCTTTGTCGTCCAACGTTTATGAACAAAATACATCCTTAAACGAGGAAGTTTTAACGTTACCAGAAGCAGCTTTAAATCCAGAAAAAACGTCGGTAGAAGCAATGACCGAAGAAAGTTGTGAACAGTCAGACGAACAAGATGAGTTATTAGATGAAGATGAAGAGAAGGGGGAAGTAAATTTCACCCATACAATATATAACTCACAGCTAATAGCATTTGAAGAGATGGTAGACAAGAATAGTGGACAGGCAGATACATTTATCTACCCTGCAAACGAAGTTTTCATTCAGGGCAATGGAAATGGTACTAAGCTGTGGCCGTCACCATTGGCTGCAACCGAAAGCAATGCAGACCTCTTATGTAATATGCTTAATAAGTTCAGCCTACGTATTTTTGAGTATGAGCTAATAGATACAATCTATGAAGACGAAATTGGTGAAACTTCTTATGAAATGTGGTACGAATCAAACTCTCCAATCTATGAATCTAGTGACTGTGAGCGCGAAATTACCGCAGACCCAGACTACATACATGTTAAATCACAGCGTTCACTATATTTCGTAATAAATATGGTTCGCTCCACCCTGATAAGCTGGGAATTAGAAATGTAGCTAGCGTAAATTTGCTGGCTTTACTTTCTCTATATTTTAATAAAGTAAAGCCATATGAATCGTATTACTGATATCTGGGAGCGAGATGCTCCCTTTATATAAAAACACTTAAAAAAACAAAAACACAGTGTAATTTTGCTTTTAATGTTAATAAAACGATTGGACTAAATTTAAACCTTGCCATTAAAAACACCTATCTACTTCGAAATAGCCATTAAAAACCTACAAATATTGCCGTTCATGTTATTTTTTAAATTAAAAACAACTAAAGGCTTGCATTATAAAACAGGAGCATTTAAAGTTCGAAACATAGGTGGGTAGCAATGCTATTCCTCTGCAGTCTCCTCAGTAAATGGAGATAAATAAAAATATACAATTAGTTTATAAAAAATTAGTTAGCCTGTTGTGCTACTAAGTTGTGTTCCCCGCTTTTGCGGGGGTGAGCGACAAAACACTGTAGTAAAGAAAATTTAGTTAGCAATTGTAACTACTAATTTTTACCCTCCGCGTAAGCATAGGTATATGAAAACTAATCTGTATATTCCTTGTGGTTGGTAGGTATGTATTTTTACATATCTATCGACTCATTGAACCATCTACCTCTAAGTTACTTCCTCCTATTCAGTCGTATTTAATAGTTTTAAAAACTCATTTTTATATACACCTTAATCTTTTTTATCTGGTGATAGTCTAATTAATGCTTTCAACAAAAAAGCGCCTTAATAAAATCAGGACGCTTTACGTTTCGGACAAATAAACAAGGGTTATACAAATTTAAATAGCAAATATCTGAGCATGCTTTTCATGGCGCGTTTATTACTCTGGCAATATTTTTCATAATTAATAATGCCAATAATCATTTTAGTGCAAAAAAAACTCAGAGCTATAAACCAGGCAAAGTTTTGAGTCGACTTGTACTGTAAAAACAATATAGATGAGCCACTAAAAGTAATAGTCGAATAAACAATTTCTATTCGATATCGACTAATAGCTTTCAAAATTTTGGGCATTAAAAGCCGTCATCGTACGGGTCAAAAGCATCAAAGCAGCCATCATCGTTTAAATCCGCTATCGAATCTTCTATCTCGTAAACAGTCATTACTCGATTAGATTGGCCCATCACATTGCCCCCAACGTCTAAGATGTTAGCGCTCGCATTTGTGATAGGTAATCCTGTTGTTGGATTAATAGCAATATCACTAGCGTCATTATTTTTCATTTTTTAACCTTAATAATCATTAATTTATACTTTCAAATTTAATGATTTCGTGATAAAAAACAAACTGTTTGACTGCGCAGCTCAGCAACAAACAGTTTGTATAAGGCATTAACTCCTCTTCTATTTTTACTTAATTTTTTTTAAGCAAAAAACCTTTCCTATTTATCTAAAAAATTCATTAATAAGTTTAATTTGAAGGCGGTTTTGTCTGAAAGACGTTATAAAAAACGCATTTTTCGGCACGAAAAACTGCAAAAAAGCGCCTCAGAATGAGGCCAACAAGCGCGTAATGTGTTGTAGGCGAAGCCGCAGACACATGGAGACCGCGCGAATGTACAGCTGGTCTGTACCAACCGCGATAGTGTTTCGCATCAGCGAAATTCGATATCAATTTGGCACAAATTGATATCGAACCATAATTTTCGTCAGAAAATAAAAGCGAAGAAAAATGCGGATAATGGGGCACCCATCGCATTGTCTGAAGCGGCAGTATGGCGGTTGGTACAGAGCGTAGCTCGGTGCATTCGCGCTGGGTATAAAACGCTAGCGCGATAGCGCGTTGAGCCAGCTCGTTGCGGAGCAACACCAGAGCTGACGGGCGTTTTAGACCCTATGGTTGAACAACGAAGTTGAGAGACCATCAGCTGAAAGCTGCTTTTGTTGCGATAATTATCGCGACAATGATTCCGTGCATGCAGTTAAAGCATCTCGGAATGAAAAACGGGGTTTAAGTCATCAAATAACGGTAATTTGTGTACTGTGATACTAGTTAATTTTACTAATTAACTCACTAAAAGGATTTTGTAAATTGACTCAGCAACCATCAATAAATTTGGAAACGAACAACACTCTTCATACTCACTACCCTCGCTATTTTGATATTGATATGCGGTATTATCCAGGCGTAAACAATCATCAAAAAGGGGTTAACCGAACACGATTAACCGTTTTAATTGCTATTCGGTTTTCTATTGTTACACCAGGCATTGTACGTTGGCTATATGCCATCAATCATCGGTTAGCTTTAGAGCATCTAAACCGGCTAGAAAAAGATGGGTTTTTGCGGGTGGTAAAAACACACCGAAGCCCTGATGGTCGCGTCTATGTACCCACGTATACTGCTGCCAAATTTGCCGAGGAGTTAATGGGCATCGACGTGTATTTTAGGAGTAATAAGAACCCTGCTCTGCAGTTCAATAGTAACCATATAATGCATAATCTGATTAACGCATTTGTCATGTTGCGCGGTATACATAATTATCACAGTGATGAAACGTACGCCCCAATGTGGAAGGGATTTATTACCGAGCCAGAATTTCAACGAATTAACGGCCTATCCGCTGCACGAACAGTGGATGGCGCTGTGCTACTTCCTGATGGCTCAATAGCCGCTATTGAGGTGGAGCACTCTTTTAAAAATAAAACTGCACGGCAGGTCATTTTGCTAAAGTATTTGTCGTCACTAAAAAATGGCGATTACAGTAAGATTTTTTTATTTTCACAGTCACAGCAAATATTCGATGATATAAAACGACTTCATACACAATTATTTGAGGAAATGCCGCAACGTTTTGACAAGAAGACACGAGCACCACTTCTCAGTGAAAGCGATGCTGAATTACTTCACTCATCTATTATTTTCCGTACTAAATTATGTGAAGAAATTAATGAAATGTTTTATCAATAAGCGATAGATAAGCAAAGGGGGAATGGATATTAATCCATTCCCCCTTTGCTTTTGGCCTATTTAAAGCCTTGCCAACATTATTATTAAAAACACGCTTTTGTGAAGTAATAACAAGGCGCTATATTTGCATCACGCCTTCCCCTAGAGGTGTAATCTCTACTAATGAGATTGAGCTGCTGAAACCAGATTTCAGCTTCAGCAGTGAGCCTGCAAATAATGACTCATGGCATATTTTAGGGGTAATGATTAGGCAGTTATTTTATTATTAAAATAACTTATATTTGTCCTTTATTATTTATTTAGAAGACTGTTTATTGAATCTTGGATATTACGATCAATACGATCTTGTTCAAACTCGTCAACAAATTCATTTTCAATATCATTTTTATAGTCGTCTTCAAATTCATCCTCGAACTTGCTGCCAAAAACTGAATCAAAGCGCTCTTCTGGCGCATCACTAAATGCTTGCTCTGGCTCTTCATAAAACTCGTCATCGTAATCAGGATATGCTGATACGGGTTGGTATACATCGTTTATTAAACAAATCATTAATTTATATATCAACAATTTTACGCCACGATAATTAAGGTGCTTTTTATTAAAAACTTGAGGCTCTACAATAGCCCATAAACCCTTAAAGTTTGGGTTGTCGGCACTTAGCATGAGTTTGTTTATTTTATGATCGTTATCCCTAACAACCGTTTTTACATCTTCTAACAGGGTGATAATGTCTAGAGTAGAGGTATATCTGCAAGTCATATAATTTCCTTATTTTAAATTAACTTAATAATTATTGTCCGTTAATAATTATTTACTTCTCTTATTTTGAGGCTATTTATAAATAGGCACTCTCAGGGAGAAATAATGACTTTTTTTGTGAGTTTAAATTATTTATTTAAAACACAATTGGATCAGAATCTTTAAAACTAAAAAGCGAGCCTAAAGGCTCGCCAGAGTTTATGAGCTTGCTATTAACCGTAACCAACTGTCTTCTGCAGCTGCAAAATATACGTTGGGTTTTAGCATAAACAGCTGCTCAAATTCTGCACTAAACAAGCTGCAAAAGTTTGTTATGTCTTCAATATGTATGAGTAAAAAAGCATACATCTCAATACCTTCCAAATACCTCTCCGAGAACTCAGGATTAGCAGCTAGTAACTGTTGAGAAATACTAATACCTAGCACACACCCCACGCTATCTCGGTGTAAATAAACGTAATTGGTGAAGCCCAGTTCAAGTTCTTGCTTATCAACAACATCAGCTAATAGCAAAATGGTGGAAGCATCCTCCCAGGGGGATTTACTAGCGCGTACATATTGGCGTATAAACGGTGACTTTTGATCTTTCATGATTTTTCCTAATTATTTGTCCTAAAACTAACTAGGCATAAGTGAGGAGAAAAATTGAAAGGTAATATACAAACGACGTAAATTTGCAAAACACCTCAAAAACATTAAGGTTAAGATATTGTTTCAAATATTGAGAATTTAAAATGAGTGATTTTATATGGCTATTACCAGCTGCTGTGTTGACGATAATTCTAATTAAGCTTGTTAAACAAGCTAAGAAAGTAGATTAAGTAAAAAACTTAACTTTTTTGATATAGCCGACGGTAGTTAAAGTGACCAACAAGTCACTTTAAGGCCCAAAATGCAGCTTAAAAATCCCTAAAAGGCACTTTATGGTCAGGACTAAAAAAGAAAAATCTAAGTTTTACTTTTATTAACTACCAATTCTCTTTTCCAAATTAATTCTATAACCTACAAAACACAAATATAAGATTCAAAGACTCTACAAGTCTAAAATTTCAACTATTCAGTTAATACAATTTGCCTTTTAAGGTTATTTTTAAGATACTAACTAAGTGCTAACGAGTTACGTAAAATCGTAGCACAAGCCATAGCACGACAAAGTAACAAGTTGTTTTTAAAGACTTTAATTGAAAACCTTATAACTATCGCAGTTAATGCATTTACTATTTATGAGTAAAGCCACTTTTTAGCCTTTCCAATTAAAATCATTAAAAAACATAAAGATAGAGTTAAACTAAATATTTTTGACTACTTTTGATACAAGTCCAGTTCAATAAAAAACCTTTATTTTTCATTTAATCGTAGCACACATTCGTAACACACCATTTTATTTTTAGGTGTAAATTTCAGCCATAAATTATGCCTATTTTTCTCTGTTGCTTTGTTGATCCTAATCAATAAAAATAGCTGCACTTTTACTAAGCTTGATACTATTATTTTAACTTTTCTATGTCATTTTTTAAGCTAATATAAAACTAGCTGATCTGCCGAAAAGCGCTTAAGCCCTCTAGTCATACGCTAATCTCGCCAAAAGAACATTCAAATAAGTGATAACAAGGGAATATAGTACCTCCAAAAATTTAGTCTTTCTCAAAGCGTTATTTGCTCAAATACTCTATGCCTAAAATTAAACCCTATCTAAAGCGTTAAGATGCTCTAAATGATAATTTATTCTTCGTATCATTACTTTAATTTACTTAATCGCCCAACCGTACCTGTAATCAATTGGTCATATTATTCACTTAGTATTTATTTAAAATAAAATTCTAGACTGAGTAATGAAGACTTTTAAAAGCCCCCTGCCATCGAATTTAAATATTTCTTCTGAACAAAGCGATGTAAAAAACGTTATCAGCCATATTCGTAAGTTTGTTAGTCGTCGAACAAATAATACCGATGACGTAGACGACCTAGTCCAAGAAGCTTTGCTGAGAACTTTAAATAGAAATGACACATTAGAAATTGAAAACCTTCAGGCATATATAAATCAGGTAGCAAAGTCTGTTATGTATAGCGATTGGCAAAAAAACAAAAGCCAACAAAATAATACTGACGATATTGAGCTGTTTACAGATGAGAATAGCGACCCTGAGGCGCAGTCTATTACAGAGCAAAAGCTCGATCTTGTTAAAAATGCACTTCAAGAGTTACCACCACTTAGGCGAAATGTATTTAAGCTTCGTCGTATTGATGGATTAAGTCGCGAAGAAATTGCTAAGCAGTTAAATATGAGCCAAGAATCTGTAAAAAAACATATTACGCGCGCAATGATACAAATAACGCTTCACATAGAAAAAAATCAATAACAATGTCCCCTTTTTTAAATTTTTACGCTCTTTATATTTAATCAACGCAGATTAGGTTTTTTAATGAACGAACAACGCTTAGAACAGGCAGCAGATTGGGTAGACCGGATTAATGATTTAAATGATCATGACCGTGAAGAACTATCGCTTTGGTTAAAATGCACAGAAAATAAGGCTGCATTTGAAAAAATAGCCAATGTATTTGGCGATCCTGCTGTTAAACAAGCTCTATACATTTACACTAAACAAAATAATTTAGCGACTCCAGAAATTGCACCTAACACTAAACGCTCTAGAAATTTCCCTGTGCTCGCGTTAGCGGCAAGCTTTAGCGCTATTGCCTTTGCAGTGTACTGGCTTGCTATATCTCAACAAGCGTTTACACCAACACCTATTGCAAAAACAGCAGTTGAAACTAACCTACCTCAGCTTTTAGAAGCACGTTTAGGCAAACGTGTATCTAAGTTATTAGATGACGGTTCATATTTACACTTAAATGCAGATAGTGAGTTGACTGCACACTTACTACCACACTCTAGGCAAATCGAATTAAAAAAAGGACAGGTTTTTTTTGATGTAGCCAAAGATAAAACACGGCCATTTATAATAAATTCCGGACAAGCAAGCATTAAAGTACTAGGTACTTCTTTTGATGTAGAGCGCAATAAGGATGAAGTAGTGGTAACAGTGTACGAAGGCAGGGTAGAAGTCTCGGCCTTAGATAAAGTGATATTAACTCCCTCTCAACAAGCTGTTATAAAAAATGGACATATAGCTGTAGATTATAGCCAGCAGTTGGCACAACTCCCTGCTTGGCGAATGGGTTGGATTGATGCAAAAAAAGAACCTCTAACCACTGTTATCAAGCAATTGCAGCGTTATAGCCCTATGGTAATTAAAGTAGATAACGCACTCAATAATACTTTAATTAGCGGACGATTTAATCTCGAAACGCCGCAACAAAGCCTTATGCTGATAGCATCTACTTACAACTGGAATGTAGAAAAAAAGAGCAACGAACTTCATTTAACGCGACCTTAAATGAAGTATGTTGATTAAACTCTTATGCTAAAACATGTATGTACATTAGATAAACGTATTTTAGTGTACTTTTTTATTGCTGTTAGTTGCTTAACAGCAATGCCAAGTGCCGCAAAAAACATACATACGTTTGTTTATATACCTGCCGGTTCTCTCAGTGACAGCTTAAGAGAAGTAGCAAATGCATATGCAGTCTCTTTTAGTAGTAACCCTTCACTTATCGACGACAAAACTACATCCACCTTAATTGGCGATCATACACTTGCTCAAGCACTAGATTTTTTATTAATAGGCAGCGAGTTAACATATAAAATTCAAGACAAGGGTTTTGTTATTTTTCAACAAAAAATAACGACCAATAAAGAAACACTTGAAGAAATAACAGTAAAGGGTATCCGCTATTCGTTGGCTCGCTCACGAAACTTAAAACACAATAATAAAACGATTAGCGAAGCCATTTCTGCACAAGATATTACCGACATTCCCAATACTAACTTGGCTGAAGCCTTACAGTATATTCCGGGTGTAGCCATTACTCGCGAAGCAGGCGAAGGTCGCCAAGTATCAATACGTGGCAGTTATCCTGATTTTAGTTTGGTAACACTCAACGGTATGCCTGTATTGGCAAATAATGATTCACCAATGGATAGTCGAGTGCAAAAACAGCGCGATCGTTCTTTCGACTTCAATATTTTACCTGCCGAACTATTTAAACAAATTCATGTAATTAAAGCCTATTCTGCCGACAAAATTGCAGGTGGAATATCTGGCACTATGGCACTGCAAACTATAAACCCCTTAGATAATGAAGGATTTAAATTTATTATTACACCAGAAGTCGGCTACAACGACTATGTGGGTACAGGCGCAAAGCGCTATTCAAGCTTAATTTCTAACACGTGGAATAATTGGGGGGTACTTGCAAGCGTTGCGTACACAAACAGAGAATCGTTAGAGCAAGGCGCTAATACATTTCGCTGGCGAAATATTGCCATAGAAGGCGCTGATCTCTCGGCGTTAACTCAATCACAAGCTCAGCATTTAACTCAAGGCGATTATATAATCCCTCGCGGTAATCGCTACTCGGTATGGCAAGCAACCCAGCAGCGATTTGGGGCAAACCTATCTGTAGAGTATAAAAACGAAACCACGCATTTTGATTTTGATATGCTCTCAGGTTTTTTAAAAGGAGAGCGGCATGAATATCATTTATACCCTAGAGGGGATCAGTCAACGCCTATAATTAAAGGGCTAACAACAATTAAAGACATTCAAGCTAATGAAAATAATGAGCTTGAGTATGCACGTTATGAAAATGCACGCGTGGCAACCGAAAGCCGAACTCAAAAAATAAATACGGCATATCAGCAAGGCGTGCTGTCATTTTCCCAGCAACTAGATAAAAATTGGAAAATAAACGCCATATTAGGAAACGAGCGCTCAAAGTATGACATTCCTTACAGCAATAAAATTTATACCCAAGGTATAAGTGACGTTACAATTGATTATCGTAAAACGCCATTTTATGCAGATATTAAGTACAGCGAAAACTTGAAAAATCCGACTATGTGGCAAATGCATCATGGTGATATAGAGCAATACAATTCAAATAGTGAGTACACCTTCGCAAAATTAGATTTTCAATATGACGTTAATAGTTTAATAACTCTTCAATTTGGGGCTGATTGGACGCTGTTTGAAAATAAAATGAATAACGCACAGCAAAACGATATTTTTTTTAATGAAATATCCGATACACCACAACAATTAATTGACCTTCCTGCATCGTATGTTTCATCGCAAAATGCACATAAAAAACAGCAGTGGTTAAAAATAAACACTAATGAGGCACTTAAGCTTTATGGCATTGACCCATTTAATGTACAAGCCAATAATTTTTTAATCACGACTAAAGCTGAACATATAAAGGAATATAGCAGAGGTGCTTATACTCTATTAAGTACAGAGCAAGAAAAATGGGAGGCTCATATAGGTGTACGTTACCAATCAGAATCTATAACATCTTACACTCAAGCGCCTTACTCTCCGATTTTGTATAGTCTATGGCTTCCAACTTTTAATGGGTCATATTTTATTAACGATAATTGGCGATTTCGTGCAGGACTTTCTAAAAACTATTCAAAACCATTACTAAATTCACTCAATTTTGATGGCTCAAACGATACCCCCAATAGTACAAAATACATATTTAACTCAAATCTAAAACCTTACTTATCTTATAATAGCGATATTTCCTTAGAGGCTGATTTTAGTAGTCGCAGTTCGTTTAACATATCACTTTTTTATAAAGATCTAGAGGATTACATAGTCACAACACAAGCGCCTTTATTTGAAGATTCGCCGCCTACAACCTCCGATAGTCAATTACTTTGGCTAAGTAATGCAGAAACGGCCTATCAGTGGGGAGCCGAGGTAAGTTTAAACTACTTAATACATAATTCTGATTGGGGCATTAATATACAAGCGGCTTATAATAAAGGTAAAGTCACCTATTATGACTCAAATAGTGGCACTGCTTTATTTAAAAAAAACCTGCCTTTTTTATCTAAAATTACCGCATCAAGTATGATTTTTTACGACCACCCTAAATTCAATTTTAAACTCGGCGCTATTTTTAGAGATAAATATTTAGTGCGTGCTGGCAGCCTTTTACTCGATGAAAACGAAACCGGATTTATGCCGACCACATATTGGGATGCAAGTGTAAATTATTATTTTTCTAATTATTGGAAACTTAAATTTAGCGCATTTAATCTCAGTAATGAACAAGAGCGACAATACAGTAATTCAACCCTCAGAGCTTACAACTCAACCACAAGTGGACGTACCTTTTACTTAGGGTTGAGTTATCAGTATTAAATGATTTTTCCTGTTTTTAAATCAACGCGGAAATTCTCCCCCTGGGTATGTTGACTAAATTTTGCCATTACTTTTATTAACAGGGCTAAGTATTGCTGTATTTGCGTATCTGTTTTACATGTAGATTGTGCTAAAAAAGTATTTAGTTGTTGATAAGTAATCCGTTTTTTAGCTGTTATATCTGCTGTTACATCACCATTTCTTAATAAATAAAAATCTCGAAGCCATTCTTTTGTCGATACAGCTTCAAGCTGAGAGAGCAAATTAGGCGGTGCTTCATTTAAACATTGCATATTTGTAAACCAATCGGCTAAATGATGATTGTCATTTAACCATGCCACTAAATTTTTAGGCCAATCGCGTTTTAAAAAACGCTGTTTAATCAGCCCAAATAAATGTTGCTTGGTAAAATCACCATAACTCTTTGAGTTCAAAATAGTGCGGTCAAAATTACTAAGATTATGCAGGTTACGGTATTGCCATTCCTTTTCATATAAACTAAATAAATCATTAAAACCAGGTACATCGTCTAATGTATGGGTACTAATAAGCGCGGTTTGCTTTGCTAAATTTAGCTCTACAACTTTATAGGCCGCTTTGTAAGCCGCTAAACTTGGCACTTGCACATTAACTAACTGGGAGTGCTGATTACTGGTTATCAGCGCCGTATCATTTAAATGCATATGCCCTGCAAAATGGAGCGTTAACCCTGTATCTGCCAGTATTTTTGCTGTACGTGGTGTTGGCACTCTTGGTAGAGAAAAATGACCACGGCTAAACACTTTATGTAATTCGTCATTTGCATTGTCGTAAAACTCCCCCATTGGAAAGTGACTAAATGCAACCAGTGTTTTATTTTGCGTTTTGGCTCTTTTTACAACCGTTTTTATCCACTTTAACAATAGAGGCTTTGCATCAATTAAAGCATTATAGCCGGCACCAGACGACCCTTTAAAAGTGAGCGGTGAGTTTTGCCATTGCGGTGCATAAACATTGGCATCAATTGCCATTAACCAAACCCCTTTTATAGGCTCAACTAAATAACTCGCATCGGGCATGGTGATACAGTGTTTTTTGTTATTGGGGTTACACCATATAAACTCTCGGTTTTTATAAGGCGTTTCATATAGCACATCACCTTTATGCTTACTAAACCCAAAGTCATTGAGTGTGCTTAGTATTTCAGCGTATCCCCAATTTTTTAAACCATCATCACATACAGACTGCTTAGCCATACACTTTTCATGTTGATAACTATAAACACCAAACTCTTTACCTTGCGCCATTAAAAAGTCAGCTTTACCTGCCGGTGTTGTATATGGTTTTACGGGATCGTGATTACCCGGTATGGCAAAGAAACGCATTCCATATTTCTTTTCATAATGACCTAAAATACGCGCCAGTGCCCGCACATTAATAGGTTGACCATCATCAGTAAAATCGCCAGGTAAGGCGACTAGTTTTATTTTTTTTTCGGCTAATTCATCTAATACATGTAAAAAAACAAAATAATTTTCATTAAAAAGACGTGTTGAATGAAGCTGGGCAAGCATACTACGCACTAGTAATGGTTGCTTTGAGGTAACGTCCTTTGGTAGTTCTATATTATCTACGTCATGTAAATTAGCAAAAATATCATGTAGATGAATATCAGCTAAAAATGCCACTTTAACCGTCTCCATCTGCGACGCACTTTTAACCTCAAAGTACTCAATAGCACTTACTTTGCATGTAATACATAACCCAATCCATAGTGCTAACCATAGTACTTTGACTCTAATCATGATGGCTTTATCCCGTTTTTATTTCACTCATTATTTAGAGCGAGGTAATGGATAAAAGGGGACATAAAATTTTATAAACATGCTTTTCTATTATGAAACTTTTATTAAATGCATATTTTTGTGTCCCCTAATTTATAAATGCTCGCTCTTAGATAGCAAACTCAACAATTGAGACGTGCTATGCCATTTTTTATTTTTATTTTTTTTGCAGGTTATGTAAGCAGTGTTAGCGCTAAGCCATTAAACACCCTGCAAATGATTGGCTCACATAACAGCTATAAAAAAACATTAAACGTAAGCGTTAAACATAAATTAAATGATTTAAGCCCCAAGCTAATGGCCCGTATTGATTACGGTCATTCATCTATTATTAAACAGTTAAATAGCGGTGTTCGCCATTTAGAAATTGACGTTTTAAAAGACCCTAATGGGGGTTTATACATAAAACCTTGGGCTAATACTTTTGCAACAACGCCTTTGTTTAATGAGTTAGAAAAAAAGCAATTAGCTACTCCTGGATTTAAAGTAATGCACATTCCCGACATTGATGTGCAAAGCCATTGTGTGTTGTTTAGTGGCTGTTTGAATACATTGAAAGCATGGTCAGAGGCAAATCCGCAGCACTTTCCAATTGTTGTAATGCTCAATGTAAAAGAAACACGATCTGATTTAGTTCTGGGGAATAATCCACTTAAATTTACACCGACAGATTATTATTTACTCGATGAAGTAATTCAAAAATCGTTACCTAACTTATTATTCACGCCAGATGATTTACGCAAAACGCCATTATCTTTAAACCAAACAGTCGTTAAGTTTGGGTGGCCAAGTACACGTGCCTTAGCAGGTAAGTTCATATTCTTATTTGATGGCAATACACAACAATCCGCACTTTATAAACAAAATAGGCCTTCGTTAAAAGGGGCTAGCATGTTTGCCCATTATGATGAAAACCACCCCGAAGCTGCTTTTATGATTGTGAACAACCCTATACGCGACTTTTATAAAATTCAGCAACTTGTATTAAAAGGCTTCATGGTGCGTACCCGCGCAGATGCAAATTTAAGTGCCACTAATTCGCAACGAACAATGCAGTTTAATGCTGCAAAAAATAGCGGCGCACAAGTAATTTCAACCGATTTTATACCCGGCTCGCCACAGCAGGCGCGCTTTAACTATGTGGTGCAATTTGACGGAGGTCATTTAGTGCGCACAAACCCTTTTATTAATAATCAACTTTAAATTAAAAACCAAGGAAGCATCATGTTGAACAAACCATCTCGTACGCTTTTAGCAACGGCTATAATGAGTTCATTAGGCGCGTCTAATTATGTGTATGCAGAACAATCTGCGCAAACAGAAGTGGAAGAAATTGTTGTACAGGGTTATCGCAACAGTTTGTTAAAAGCAAAAGATTTAAAACGAAATGCTGTGGGCGCACAAGATTCTATTGTGGCTGAAGATATTGCAGATTTTCCCGATCTAAATCTAGCAGACTCACTACAACGTGTACCTGGCATTGCCATAACTCGAGAGGGCGGCGAAGGCCGACAAATTTCGTTACGAGGCTTGGGTCCAAACTTTACACAAGTACAACTCAACGGTATGGAAGCTTTAGGTACATCGTCTTCAGCAATGGATAGCCGAGGTTCCGTAAGTCGCTCTCGCGCTTTTGATTTTAATATATTTGCGTCTGAGTTATTTCAGCGCGTTGATGTGAAAAAATCCTTCTCAGCCGAAATGGATGAAGGTGGTATAGGTGGAACTGTTGGACTTCATACAGCAAAACCATTTGATTTTGATGGTTTTAATACTGCTCTATCAGGTCAACTTGGCGACAACTCACAAACCGATGATGTTAGTCCACGTTTTGCAGCTCTGATCTCAGATACTTGGGATGATAAATTTGGCGCATTATTTTCAATTGCATACAGCAAACGTGATGTAAATGAGCAAGGTTACAATACGTATCGCTGGCGCAAAAAAAATGCTTCAGGCTCTGATATCTCAAATCTTTCAGGTGAACTACAAGACAAAATAAATAACGAAGAAGTGAGCTTTTCACGCGGTAGTCGCTATTCGTTATTTGAGAATGATCAAGAACGCTTAGGGACAACACTTGCCCTGCAGTATCGCCCGAGTAATAACCTTGAATTCGGTTTTGACGCTCTATATGGTGAACTGAATAATGACCGCAGTGAATACCACTTACAAAACAGAGGTTCTAGCTCAACAGCTATTGGTTGTACTGGACCAGCTTATAACAACGAGCAAATATGCTCAAAGCTCACAACTCTTGAAATAAATGAAAATAACGACGCTATTTATTCAGTATACGAAGATGCCGCAATACACTCAGAAAGCCGCAGCCAATATGCAGACACTAAAATAAGTCAGTTTGTATTAAATAGCGATTGGCAAATTACAGAAGATTTAAATATGACCGCCTTAGTAGGGCGTTCAGAAACCAAGTTCAATACAGGCAGTGTTAAAGTTTACCTAGAAACATTTGGCGATGAAACTATTGATTATCGCAAGGATGCTTATTATGGGGAAAATACATACGGGTTTGATCCTACTGACAGTAGTTTATTCCGCTATCACGAAATTGATATATCTAAAGAAGAAATCACCAATACATTTGACTCTATAAAATTAGATTTTAATTACACGCTTAACAATACTTCAAATATAAAATTCGGTGTATCTAATAAAAAGTTTGAAAGTGAAAACGGTGAAACTAAATCTGATAACGTTAACCGCAGCGATTGGGAAAATGGCGTACTGGATGACACGGTAGATCCAAGCCTGACATTTACAAATACCGCGCACAATAAACAGCAATGGGTAAGTGTCGATGTACTAGGCACCCTAGCAAGTATGAATATCGATCCTAATTTAGATAATCCTGATTTTACCGATAACGTACAAGAAAAAACCTTTGGGGCTTATTTGCAATACGAAGCTGAATGGGAATTGGGCTCAGGTTATTTAATGGGTAATGCTGGTGTACGCCATTACGATACTAAGACCAACGCCGTAGGTTTAATAAATGAAGAAGTAGTTGATGTTGAAAACACCTACTCAGGACTTTTGCCTGCTATAAATTTAGTTTGGGATAGTAATAACAGTTTAGTACTTCGTGCAAGCTATGGCGAAAATCTCACCCGCCCTTCGCTCGGTGCATTAGTGCCAACAGGCGTTGTACAAAATGATGCCACATCAACCAATGGCCTTAGTATCAGTTCAGGAAACCCAAACCTTAAACCTTACGAATCTGTTAACTTCGACTTTTCAGTCGAGTACTATTTTGAAAACATTGGGTATGCGGCCGTAAGTTACTTCCATAAGTCTATCGATAACTTCATTATCACCGAAACATATGATATCCCGTACAGTCAAACCGGATATCCTCTTAGCTTTTTAGGCGACGTAGACGAAAACGGTAATCCGCAAACAGCAAATACTGTTTTCACCGTTATTCAACCACAAAACTTAGATGAAAGTGATATTAGTGGCTGGGAGCTCGCCTTTCAACGAGATCTCGACTTTTTGCCAGCTCCGTTTAATAACTTAGGTGTTATTGCTAATTATACATTTGCTGATGGTGAAGCGCTGTACCGTAATGTAGGTAATTCAGGTATTGATCAATATAAATCATTCCCAGGACTTTCAGAACACTCTGGTAACTTTACAGTATATTACGATTCTGATTCATGGGGCGCACGCGTTGCAGCAGCTTATAGAAGTGACTATATTGCATCGGTACAAGCGGGTAACGGCGATGAAGACGAAAACGGTTTTCATGCCAGTACATACATAGATGCATCAGCATTTTATCAGGTTAATGAAAAGCTAAAGCTCACTATAGAAGCCAGTAATTTGACTAATGAACGAGAAGAGCAATATTCAGACTCCAATGATCGTTTATACAACACAACGATTAATGGCCGTACTGTTTATTTAGGTGCAAGTTATCGTTTCTAAATTATAAAAATGAGGCTCTATTTTTGTGTAGAGCCTCGAATTGTTCTATAGGTACTCACCTAAAAAGACGACTTATAAATTCACTTAATTAAATAAAGCACTCAATGTAAATCTATTTACAATGGCTTTAACAAATATGACTTAAAACTACTTTTAATTAATTTGCTGAACAGATTAAGTTACGTTATTTACCAGTGCTTTTATTTTAAGGTCATGAAATCAAAGTTATATAAAATTTGATTGCCTAATTTCAGTTCTCCCCCCTTTAATCTCTAATGAAATATTAAGGCGCCGCTGTTAGTATTAAACAACATAATCAATAATTAAGTCTTAATATGATAAGTGGTTTTGATGGCAGCTAGTTATTCTCTCGATGATTTACGTTACTTTTGCACCATAGTAAAACTAGGTAGCTTTAAAAAAGCATCAGCAAATCTTGATATGTCACTATCAACCTTAAGCCGCAGAATACGTCTATTAGAGCAAGCTCTTCAATTAACGCTACTCAATCGAGATGCCCATCGAGTAACGCTAACGCATACTGGCGAGTTATATTACGACCGCTATCGCAAGTTATTTGAGGAAGTAGAGTGTATCGAGCAAGCACTTTGTGATGAAAAAGACCCACCTAAAGGGAAAATTAGGATCTGTGCCCCCATTTACATGGGTAAACATTTTTTAAGTCCTATTTTTTGTGATTTTTTACTGCAGTATCCCGATATTCAACTAGATTTACGCTTTTCAAATAACCTTATTGATATTGAAAAAGAAGCGATTGATATAGCATTTAGAGTAAGAAACCCTGCCATTGATAATTGGGTTATTAGAGAGCTTAAGCTTATTCATAATGTGCTTTGTGCTCACCCAGACCATGATTATCAATCCATCACTCATCCTAAACAATTAGAGCAGCACCCAAAAATTGCGTGGGTTGGTTCCGTGGCAATTAAACAATCAGCCAACGAGCGAAGAGTACAGTTTTAATCCAAACACACATGTTCGATTGGAGGTTGATGAAATTCAAATGATGAAACAAGCAGTTGAGTCTGGTGTGGGTATTAGCTACATCCCTGATTATATAGCATTACCACTTATTAAAGCCGAAAAGCTTAAACGCATTCTTCCTGATTGGCAAAGCAAAGGGCAGCCATTTTCTATGCTTTATCGCGACAGAAAACAAGTATCTTATCGGGTACGACTATTAATAGAGCATACATTGCAACACTTCAACGAAAAGTAGCAATGTATGCTTTTAAAAGGAAAGCTTTAAACGTTTAAAAACTAAGCCTAAGTACAATTACACCTAAAAATGCTGTTGCTAATCCTATCACTTCTTGGCGGGTAAAAGACTCTTTTAGAATGATGCGTGAGTAGAGCAAAATAATTAAAATGTTCATCCCCGAAATTGCCGAAACGAGCCCTGTATTACCAATTGCAAAAGCCGATATTATTGCCACCATACCTGCCACGTTTGTTAATCCAATCAGTAACCCGCATGAAAATGTTTTACTCGCAGACCAATACCCTTGAGAAGTGCCTTGCTCTGCTAGCATTTTTTTACGCTTTACTAACCAACTAACAGCAAAAAGAAAACTACCAAACCCGAACATCGACGTTAAAGTGGCGAATGTATCTGCCTCAAGGAGTGTTGATTGCTTACCCATTAAATCATTAAATGCAAAGGACAGAGCAGCCAGTAATCCCCATTGCGCACCTTGTAGGTTGTTCAACGAAATATCGCTTGAATAACGAATGATATAAAGGCCACCAAAAATAATGAAAAAGCCAATTAATTGAATTGTTGTTAAGGTCTCCTGCCACAATAAAAAAGCAAATAAAAGGACAAACAAAGGCGTCAATCCTGATAAAATACTAATTAAAGACGCTTTACCAACCGAAAACCCCTTATGCAACAAACCATTAGCAGCAAAAGAGCCAAAACCTAACGCTAGCCCAACCGTAATGTCTGCCCAGCCATACCATGTATGTTCAAATACCACAGTACCTAGCGCACTAATAACAAATCCTACAAAAAATACACCGAATAATAATAAGTTACGGTTAATCTTTTTCTGCGACGTCCATTGATACAACACTCCTCGGGCACCAAAAAAAACGGTTGCGAGTAATGCAAAAATTATCCACATACTAAAATGATTCCTTTAAAAACAACAATAGAGTATCTGTGCTGAGCGCTTTAACAACACGTGTTAAATTTGTAAGGCTAGTATATTTACTTTTTAAATTTTATAAATAAGCATTACTGGCAATATAGGTTTCATAAATGGCATTTACATGAATGCAGGTAGGCAATTTTCGTAAAGGGCGTCATAGGCATAACTGCTCAGCTCCACTCTATAAATTATATAAGGTAATAAAATAGCTTTGAGCAGTTACTGAAGAGGCTAACTAGGTTGTTTAAATGGATTACGTGTATCTTGGTGATCCTCAAGATTACGCATTAAAATAGCGTGATCTAAGTTAATGCCGTTATCTAGCGGGATTTTTACAATGTGACCGGAGCCTTTAGCATCGCTAATACTTTCGCCTTTTTTGTTTTCCATATATTCAAGCGTAAAAGTAATGTTACCTTGTGGTGTCATAAGCTCTAAAGAGTGACCAGTACAAAATTTATTTTTAACGTCTATTTCAACTAATCCATTTTCGCAGCGCCCAAGTACTTCACCCACAAATTGCTGCTTAGTTGATACAGAGTGACCGTATTCATAGTTTTGATAATCTTGGTGGGCATGGCGTTTTAAAAAGCCTTCGGTATAACCACGATGCGCCAAGTTTTCTAATGTTTTAAATAAGTTAGTATCAAATGGTTTACCCACAGCGGCATCATCTATTGCTTTACGATAAACTTGTGCAGTGCGCGCCACATAATAAAATGACTTAGTACGCCCTTCTATTTTTAAACTATGTACACCCATTTTTGTTAACTGCTCTACGTATTGAACAGCGCGTAAATCTTTGGAATTCATAATATACGTGCCGTGTTCATCCTCAAATGCAGGCATATACTCACCAGGGCGACCTTGTTCCTCTAGCATAAATACATCGTTGCTTGGTGCGCCTTCACCTAATGTAGGAATCACCTGTTTGGGGTCAATTTTATGCACCATTTCGCCGGTTTCGTTCTCAACACCAGGTTTTACATCGTAATCCCAACGACATGCATTAGTACACGTCCCTTGATTTGGATCGCGCTTATTTATGTAACCAGAGAGCAAGCAACGCCCCGAATACGCCATACACAGTGCGCCATGTACAAATACTTCAAGTTCGGTGTCTGGGCAGAGTGTGCGTATTTCGGTTATTTCTTCGAGCGACAGCTCCCGCGATAAAATAACGCGTTCAATTCCCTGCTTTGCCCAAAATTGTACACTCGCGTAATTTACCGCATTCGCCTGTACTGATAAGTGAATAGGCATCGCAGGCCATTTTTCACGAACAAGCATAATTAAACCAGGGTCCGACATAATCAGCGCATCGGGCTGCATCGCAATAACTGGCTCTATATCACGTAAATACGATTTAACTTTAGCGTTATGCGGCGCAATATTAGACACCACATAAAACTTTTTATTTTGCGCATGCGCCTCACTAATGCCTATTTGCAGGGTCTCTAGGTCAAACTCATTATTACGCACACGCAAACTATAGCGAGGCTGCCCCGCATAAACCGCATCTGCGCCATAAGCAAACGCGTAGCGCATGTTTTTTAAACTGCCTGCGGGGCATAATAATTCAGGAATAAAAGGCATTGAAGAAATAACGGGTAACATGTGCGCTCCATACATCGAACTGGGTTTAAACCAGTTGCATGAGTTTTACCAATTTGATTGAAAAATTAAGCATTAATCCAGTGAAATTGGTGTTATTGAAAAATACATAAACACAAGCGCAGCAGTATAAATATGGCTAATAATTTAAATTTGATCGAGATCATAAAACAGCAATCAAACTGGTTTTTAATAAAATTAGGATTTTTCACTTAAAACGCGTATAATTCGCGCCCGTTAATATTCACACTTTTACTTAAAATTATTGGAGCATAAAGATGGCTTTAGAGCGTACTTTCTCAATCGTAAAACCTGATGCAGTTGCTAAAAACCACATTGGCGCTATCTACAACCGTTTCGAAACTGCTGGCCTTAAAATCGTTGCAGCTAAAATGGTTCACCTTTCACAAGAGAAAGCTGAAGGTTTCTACGCAGAACATAGCGAACGTCCTTTCTTTGGCGCTTTAGTATCTTTCATGACATCTGGTCCAGTAATGGTTACAGTTCTTGAAGGCGAAAACGCTGTTCTTAAAAACCGTGAAATCATGGGTGCTACTAACCCTGCTGAAGCACTAGCTGGCACTTTACGTGCAGACTACGCTGATAGCATCGACGAAAACGCTGTTCACGGTTCTGATGCTGTTGAATCTGCTGCTCGCGAAATCGCGTACTTCTTCGCTGACGAAGAGCTTTGTTCACGTACTCGTTAATTCGAATTCGTTAACAAAATGAAAAGGGCTTTCGGGCCCTTTTTTAGTCATTACGTAAAGTATCCATAAGTGCATTTTTTGATATTTTACTTAATGATTAAAGTGAGTGAATTGTGTACAATTCGTCCTCGTAAATTTTTATCTCCACCGTCACCGATTGAGGTTGTTTCATGACCGAGCAAAAAAAGATTAACTTATTAGATTTAAACCGAGATGCAATGCGCGAGCTATTTGCATCGTTCGGTGAAAAGCCGTTTCGTAGTGACCAGGTGATGAAATGGATTTATCATTTTGGCGTAGATAACTTCGACGAAATGACTAACGTAAATAAAAAGCTTAAAGAAAAGCTTAAAGCTGAGTGCGAAATTGTAGCGCCAGAAATAACAGTTCGCCAACAAGCAAGCGACGGTACTATTAAGTACGCGCTTATTCTTGAAGGCGGCCAAGAAGTAGAAGCCGTTTGGATCCCTGAAAAAGAGCGCGCTACGTTATGTGTATCATCACAAGTGGGTTGTGCGCTTGAATGTACTTTTTGTTCTACTGCTCAACAAGGCTTTAACCGTAACTTAAAAGTATCTGAAATTATTGGCCAAGTTTGGCGTGTAGCTAAAGATATAGGCCTTGATGGTCATAGCGAAAAGCGCCCAGTGACTAATGTTGTAATGATGGGTATGGGCGAGCCTTTACTTAATCTTAAAAACGTAGTGCCAGCAATGGAACTAATGATGGACGATTGGGGCTTTGGTTTATCTAAGCGCCGCGTAACATTAAGTACTTCAGGCGTTGTACCTGCTCTTGATTTACTAAAAGAAAAAATTGACGTAGCACTGGCTATATCTCTTCACGCACCCGATAACGCACTGCGTGATATTTTAGTGCCTGTTAATAAAAAGTACCCTATTGAAGAGTTTTTAGCGGCGTGTCGTCGTTATATCGACGGTTCAAAGGCTAATAAAGACGTAACTGTTGAATACGTTATGCTTAATGGCATTAACGACAGCACTGACCAAGCGCATGCATTAGTACAAACGTTAAAAGGCACACCGTCTAAGGTAAACCTTATTCCGTTTAACCCGTTCCCGGGTAACGAGTACACACGCTCAAGTAATAGCCGTATCGACCGCTTTTCAAAAGTACTACAAGCTGCAGGTGTAACCTGTATTGTGCGCCGTACTCGCGGCGATGATATTGACGCAGCTTGCGGTCAGTTAGTCGGTGACGTAGTTGACCGTACTAAACGCTTAGCTAAAAAGAAAATCCGCGACGATAACGCGATTGCCGTTAATATCCACCAAGCATAATCTGTAACAGCCTTATATGAATAAACTATATAAGGCTGTTAAGTTGTTTATTTTTAAATAAATGATGCAAGAGTAAAGCTTTTAGGTAAGATAGGCGACATGGACTAAAAATAAAGAGATAAGGTAATGCGATCTATACTTGCTATAACACTATCAACACTTGCCCTAAGTGGCTGTGTGAGTGAAAGTAGTTATAACGGCAGTAATAAACCCGTCGTCGAAAATAAAGTTAATAATACTGGCGCAGCACGAACACGAATTGCTTTAGCCCTACAGTATTTAAAAACGGGTAATAATTCTCAAGCCAAATACAATTTAGAACGTGCAGCAGCATTTGCTCCTGACCTACCTGAAGTACATTACTCTCTTGCTTATTACTACCAACAAGTGGGCGAAAACCCGCTAGCTGATAAAGCCTACCAAAAAGCACTTGAAATCAAGCCAGACGATCCTAACACCCTCAATAACTACGGTGTGTTTTTATGTGGTATTGATGAATACGATCGTGCAACTGATCAATTTTTAAAAGCCATTGAAGTACCAAGTTATATTCGCGTTGCCGAAAGCTACGAAAATTTAGCCCTGTGTGCTATTGAATTTGATGATTTTGAAAATGCAGAAAGCTACTTTCAACAGGCACTTAATCACAGCTCTCAGCGAACATCTACATTAATTAGCTTAGCCGCACTGTATTACGCTAAAAGTGACTTGTACAAAGCCAGTGAACTTTTAAAACGCTATGAAAGTACGGGTCAAGTATCTTCTCGCGCATTAATGCTTAGCTATCTTGTAAAAAACCGAATGGGCAGAATTGAAGAAGCTGAAAAAATTTCCAACACTATTTTGCAAACTTACTCTACCAGCAACGAAGCCTATGCGTTAAAAGAGAAAAGAACACGTTTTAATGAGTTTGAAATACTGCGAGAAAAATACCGTAAAGCGCAGTTAAAAGAACTAAAAAATGACGCAAGCGGCGCGCACGTTAGTTCAAAACCAAAAATAAAAGTTATTAGAAAGAAACGTTCGCCAGAGGACGGTTCAACAAGCTTGGTAACAAACAACGAGCAAAAAACAGATAAAAAGCTCGCAACAGCAAATAACCAAGATGTAAATCCAGTTATAGCAAGAGAAGAGCAAGCTCAAGCATTGCCAAATACGCTCAGTACGCAAGCCGACGAAGCAACCGTAATAGCAAAACAAGTAACGACCCAAAAAGAAGAGGCTCCTAAAGTCGTCGCGCCAAGCAATCCTACCGATACATCGGCTGTTATGATTGCACTTACTACTGAGCACGACTCTGCAGATTCTATAGTAGCAGCGCCTGAAAAAGCACAGCCCGTTTTAGAACCTCAAAAAGAAGTTATAGCAACAAAACAACCGGTTAAAGCCGATGACGAGGTAACAATAATCTCGTTTGGCGCACCTAAAACAGGCCAGTTTAATTCGCAGCAAACTAGTAACTACAGTAATTCTGCACCTGCAGTTACAAATCAAAAAAACAGTAGCGACGTGGTATTCTACGAAGCGACTAAAAACACAACCGTTTTTGAAAACAGCAACTATCAAAATAATGCTGATATTGAATTTAAAAGCTACGAAGCAGTGCAAAAAGCTGAGCTTCCAATGCTTAATCCAAAAGTATCGCCTTTACGCGTGCCATTTCATGTAATTGCTGTTGGCGAAAACCTATTTAGCATTTCGGTGCGATACAATGTTAAACTACAAAAACTCCTGCAATGGAATGGTTTAAAAGAGTCGGATCGGGTAATGAATGGAAGTAAAATATACCTAAACGATCCTAATATTTATTACGAAATTAAAGCTGGTGATTCCCTTTACGATATAGCTACCCAGCGGCATGTATTAATTGATGAATTAATGCGATGGAATAAATTAAGTCCTGATATAGCATTAAAACCAGGGCACAGACTTTTACTAGTGGATCCAGACTCATACACATTATGAATGAAGAAAATACGCAAACACAGAGCGAACAGCCAACTGTAGGCCAAATACTAAAAAATCATAGAGAGCAAGCAAACGTTAGCATCGCAACTATCGCTGCACCGTTAAAGCTGTCTGAACTTCAAATTAAACGCCTTGAAAATGATGAATTTGCGTTACTAGGCCCTATCACTTTTGTTAAAGGCTATATAAAAAATTATTGCCGTGAATTAAAAGTCGATAGCGCACCTATATTAGCAATGATGCCGGCCCCACCAGAGCCGACCAAGCCCGCTAATATGCAAAGCTTTTCGCGCCGAACAGAAAAAGAAGCAAGCGACAGCCGTTTAATGTTTTTTAGTTATTTAATTTTAGCGATTGTTATTGGCTCATCTGCTTTATGGTTTTGGCAAAACGCCACCCCCATTGAAGAGCAAACCAGTAAAATAAACGTTGCCAACTCAATAATGAGTGAACGACAAGCAGCTCAACCCAGTATTTTACAGCAACAGCAACAAGCCGAAATTAACGACGAATCACTATTAGAATCAAAAGATACGCTTGAAACATCAACAAGCTCAGAAGCCGTTACAGAAACGGCTCCTATTACATCTAACAACGAAAGCCAAGAAGATGCTAGCAGTACAATTGTTATGAACTTTAACGGCGAAAGTTGGGTTGAAATTTACGATGGCGAAGGCGAAAAAATAGCATTCGGCGTTAAAAAAGCAGGCTACATTATGACCGTAAGCGGAACGCCTCCTTTTTCAGTTGTGCTTGGTAAGCATGACGCTGTAGACATTACTTTAAACGGCGAACCTGTAGATGTTTCTGCATTTCCTAAAAACCGTTTAGCCAAATTTACATTACCACTAGCAGAGTAGTCGCTATGTTTTCAGAATCCCCAATTAAACGCAGAAAATCCACCCGTATCAATGTAGGTAACGTCCCTATTGGTGACGGCGCCCCTATTGCTGTGCAATCAATGACCAATACCGACACCATGGATGTTGATGCAACCGTTGCACAAATTCAGGCAATACAAGATGCAGGTGCCGACATAGTGCGTGTATCAGTACCGACTATGGACGCAGCTGAAGCGTTTAAAAGTATTAAAGAACAAGTGACTATTCCGCTAGTAGCCGATATTCACTTTGATTACCGTATAGCCTTAAAAGTGGCAAAGTACGGCGTAGATTGTCTGCGCATAAACCCAGGTAATATAGGTAGCGAAGAGCGTATAAGAGCTGTGGTCGATTCTGCTCGCGAGTATAACATTCCTATTCGTATTGGTGTAAATGGCGGCTCACTTGAGCGCGACTTACAAGAAAAATATGGCGAGCCTACACCTGAAGCCTTATTAGAATCAGCAATGCGCCATGTAGATATATTACGCCGCCTTGATTTTGACCAATTTAAAATATCGGTAAAAGCATCAGACGTATTTTTAGCGGTAGGCGCCTATCGCTTACTCGCTAAAGAAATAGACCAACCACTGCATTTAGGTATTACCGAAGCGGGCGGCATGCGATCTGGCTCGGTTAAATCAGCCGTAGGTTTAGGTATGCTACTTGCCGAAGGTATTGGCGATACACTGCGAGTGTCGCTTGCAGCTGACCCTGTTCAAGAAATTAAAGTAGGTTTTGATATTTTAAAATCGCTGCGCATACGTTCGCGCGGTATTAACTTTATTGCCTGCCCAAGCTGTTCTCGTCAAGAGTTTGATGTAGTAAGCACCATGAACCAGCTAGAAGAGCGCCTTGAAGATATTATTGAGCCTGTATCGGTTTCGGTAATTGGTTGTGTTGTAAACGGCCCAGGTGAAGCCCTTGTGAGTGATATTGGCCTTGCCGGTGCAAACCGTCGCTCAGGTTTATACATTAATGGTGAGCGCCAAAAAGCGCGTATTGACAACAACAACATTGTTGACCAGCTCGAAGGCTACGTGCGCGACTTTATTGCTCAAAAAGAGCAGCAAACACCTATCGATATTAAAATAGTCGAATAAATACCGTATAAAGCGCCAAACAACGGTGTTTGGCGTTTACCTTTATGACCAGAACGCTATAATAGCGGGTCAATTTTTAGCATTCTTGTTGTGTAAGCATTTTTTATTACACATAAACAGCATTTAGGATTTATCAGTGGCAAAACAAATTCAGGCAGTTCGCGGTATGAACGATTGTCTGCCGGGCGATACACAAGTTTGGCAGAAAGTAGAAAGCATTTTACGCGAGACAGTAGCATCGTTCGGTTATCAAGAAATTCGTTTTCCTATTGTAGAATCAACCGACTTATTCAAACGCTCTATTGGTGAAGTTACCGATATAGTAGAAAAAGAAATGTACACCTTTGCCGATCGCAATGGCGACTTATTAACACTTCGCCCAGAAGGCACCGCAGTATGCGTACGTGCTGGCAACCAAAATGGCTTACTATATAACCAAGAACAACGCCTTTGGTACATGGGTCCAATGTTTCGTCACGAGCGTCCGCAAAAAGGTCGTTACCGTCAGTTTCACCAATTTGGTTTAGAAACATTTGGTATTGCCACAGCCGACATAGACGCAGAAGTTATTTTATTAACAGCGCAACTATGGGAAGCCTTTGGTATTACTGACCACGTTCGTTTAGAGCTAAATTCTTTAGGCTCTAACGAAGCGCGTGCAGATTACCGTGATGCGTTAGTAGCCTACCTTGAGCAACACATTGATGTGCTTGATGAAGACTCAAAACGTCGTATGTATTCAAACCCATTACGCGTACTTGATAGCAAAAACCCAGACGTACAAGCAATTTTAACTGATGCGCCTAAATTGTCTGAAAACTTAGACGCTGAATCAAAAGAACATTTTGAAAATTTATGTGAACGTTTAGACGCTGCTGGCGTCTCATATACGGTTAATGAAAAGTTAGTACGTGGTTTAGACTACTACAACCGTACCGTATTTGAATGGGTAACCGACAGCTTAGGCGCACAAGGCACAGTATGTGCTGGTGGTCGTTACGACGGCTTAGTTGAACAGCTTGGCGGCAAAGCAACGCCAGCAGTTGGTTTTGCAATGGGTCTAGAGCGATTAGTGTTATTACTACAAGCGCTTGAGTGTGTAGGTGACATTCGTCGTAATGCTGATGTATATTTAGCAGCAATGGGCGACAAAGCAAGCATTCAAGCTCCTGCAATTGCAGCGCAACTACGTAAAGACGTACCAGGTTTACGCGTTATGGTGCATGCGGGCGGCGGCAACTTTAAAAAACAATTAAAACGTGCTGATAAAAGCGATGCACTTGTTGCAGTGATTATTGGTGAAGATGAATTAGAAAAAGGCGTTGTGACCATCAAGTATTTACGCGAGCGTAAAGAACAAGTCACATTAGAATTAGAACAAGCTAAAGCGCTATTAGCTGAGCTTATTAACGGCTAAGCGAACATTAGAGGTAAGAATGGATATTTATTCAACAGAAGAACAACAAGCAGAAGCCATTAAACGCTTTTTCCGTGAAAACGGCATTTCACTTGCACTAGGCATACTTGTTGGCCTTGGTGGCTTATATGGCTGGAAAGCATATAACCAAAACCAAATTACTACCGCTGAAAAAGCATCAGATTCATATACAGCGCTTGTTGAAAGTGATGATGTATTATCTTCAGCTGATGCGTTTATTAGCGAAAATAAAGATACAAACTACGCAACACTTGCTGCATTTGTTGCTGCAAAAGACGCTGTAGAAGCAAAAAAATTAGACGTAGCAAGCGAAAAGCTAAGCTGGATAGTGTCTAATACTGAAAATACAGAATTAAAAGCAATTGCGATTACACGTTTAGCGCGAATTCAAATTGCACAAACTAAATATGACGATGCATTAACTACATTAAATGCACCATTACCTGAAGCATTCAATGCAAACGTTGCCGAGCTTAAAGGCGACATTTACACACAGCAAGGTAACAAAGATCAAGCACGTACTGCATACCAAGCAGCAATAGATGCGGGTGGATTAACAAGTAACCCACTATTACAAATTAAGTTAGATGACCTAGCAGTAACTAGCCCAGCGGCATAAGGTTTTAGGCATGAAAAAATTTACAACAGCAGCCCTTGCCCTATGTATGGCAACACTGATGGGTTGTTCATCAAGTGATGATGAAGATGAACTAGTACTTCCTGAAATTGTAAACCAATTTGAAACTGACGTTGTTTGGCAAGAATCTGTCGGTGATGGCGTAGAGCATTACTTTTCTCGTTTAACACCAGCTGTTTACAAAGATACTGTATATGTTGCTAGCCGCGAAGGCCAAGTAGAAGCGCTTTCGCTTACTAACGGCGATACCAAGTGGGAAACCGATGTACGCCAAGATTTATCGTTTTGGCCATGGGCTGACAACGGTAATGCAAAATTATCAGGTGGTATTTTGCAAGCCTATGGTAAAATTTATATAGGTTCTGAACACGGCTTTATTATTGCTCTTGATCGCGAAACCGGTGAAGAAGTTTGGCGTAAGAATGTACCAGGCGAATCACTGTCTAAACCGACAGCAGGCGATGGCTTAATATTTGTAAATTTAGGCTCTGGTAAATTGTTAGCCCTTCACCCAGATACGGGCGAAGAGCGTTGGAGTTTTGAACAAGAAGTTCCACCACTAACATTACGCGGACAAAGCTCGCCAACCGTTGCTAACGGTGGTGTATTAGTAGGCCTTGAAACAGGCAAGCTAAGTGTATTAATTTCAGACAGTGGTTACTCAGCATGGAGTGCAGAAATTGCGGTTGCTAAAGGCGCATCAGAATTTGAACGCCTAGTTGACGTAGACACTCAACCACTTATCAGCGGTCCATACGCTTACGCTATAGCTTACAACGGCAACTTAGCTGCTGTAGATATTCGCTCTGGCAATGTTGTATGGAAACGTGAGTACAGCAGCTACCGCGAAATTGCGATGGATGCACAAACAATTTATTTAGTAGATAGCGATGGTGTTATTTACGCATTAGATAAAAATTCAGGTATTGAACGTTGGAGCCAACCCGCTCTACGTGGTTGGTACCTAACAGGCCCTGCAGTTGCAGGTAGCCACTTAGCTTTAGGAGACCAAGAAGGTAACCTACATTGGCTAAATAAAGAAACTGGCGAGCTAGTATCTCGTGAAGACTTTGACAGCTCGGGCTTTTTTGTTGAGCCAGTTGTTGCCGACGATAAGCTAATTTTATACACCCGTGATGGTGAAGTTAGTATGGTAAAAATACCTAACTAACTAGCTAACACTTAAAGGTTTTTTGTAAGGCTTCGCACTGCGAAGCCTTTTGTTGTTTTTTAAAGAGGTAGTTTATGCTTCCCGTGATCGCTCTAGTTGGGCGACCCAATGTGGGCAAGTCCACATTATTTAACCGTTTAACACGTACTCGTGATGCACTCGTAGCCGATTTTCCAGGTTTAACACGAGATAGAAAATATGGCCAAGCTAGTTACGATGGCTATGAATTTATCGTGGTAGACACGGGCGGTATTGATGGCTCAGAAGAAGGCATCGAAATCGAAATGGCAGATCAATCTCTGCTAGCCATTGAAGAAGCCGACATTGTTCTGTTTTTAGTAGATGCTCGTGTAGGTATGACCGTAGCTGACCAAGCCATTGCTAATCACTTGCGCAAGCAAGAGAAAAAGTGTTTTGTTGTTGCCAACAAAACCGATGGTATTGACGCAGATTCAAATTGTGCTGAATTTTACCAATTATCATTAGGTGAAATACATCACATTGCAGCTGCACATGGCCGTGGTATTACATTATTACTTGAGCAAACACTTCAGCCGCTTATTGCTGAACTAGCCGCGCAAGATGAAGAAGTAACAGGTGATGACGAAGAACTAATCGACCTTTACGAAGAAGGCGAAGGAGATGATACCGATCATCAATCATTTGCAGATAAACCTGTAAAGCTTGCTATTATTGGTCGCCCTAACGTTGGTAAGTCAACACTTACAAACCGCATATTGGGTGAAGATCGTGTAATTGTATATGATATGCCAGGTACAACACGCGATTCTATTTACATTCCAATGACGCGTAACGACAAAGAGTATGTGTTAATTGACACCGCAGGTGTTCGTAAACGTAAAAAAGTCAGTGACGTAGTTGAAAAGTTCTCAGTAATTAAAACATTACAAGCAATCGAAGATTGTAACGTGGTTTTACTTGTTGTTGATGCGCGTGATGGTATTTCTGATCAAGATTTAAGCTTACTTGGTTTTGCGCTTAACTCTGGTCGTTCATTGGTTATCGCCGTGAACAAATGGGATGGCCTAGACGACTACGTTAAAGACCGTATTAAAACAGAACTCGATCGCCGTTTAGGTTTTATAGACTTTGCACGCCTACACTTTATATCTGCATTACACGGTACAGGTGTTGGTCATTTATTCGAATCTGTTGACGAAGCTTACGAGTCGGCAACTAAACGTATAAGTACAGCAATGCTGCGCCGAATTATGGACATGGCTCAAGCCGATCACCAACCGCCACTTGTTCGTGGTCGTCGTGTTAAGCTTAAATATGCGCATGCCGGTGGTTATAACCCGCCACGTATTGTAATTCATGGTAACCAAGTTCACGATTTACCAGATAGCTACAAACGCTACCTGATGAACTACTACCGTAAAGCACTTAAAATTATGGGCACCCCAATCAAAATTGAATTTAGAGAAGGTGATAACCCATTTGCAGGGCGTACTAATAAAGTAACGCTTTCGCAAAAACGTAAAATACGTGCGTTTGCAAAAGAAAACCGTAATAAATAAACTGCATAAGCGTTAATTTATTACAAAAAAAACGGCGTACTATTTAGTACGCCGTTTTTTATGCTTTATACCAATTAGCTTAATTAAGTGATCTATTTTGAGATTTGAAAAACATGTTGCTAGCTAGGCAAAAAATTCGCTATTTAGTGGTTCAAAATGAGAATTTTTAACGCAGGGAGCGACATATTTAGCTCCGCAAAATGATTAAGTATTATTGCAGATAAGTACGCTTATAATCCTTCATATTCAGCTTCCCTTGGCTTTAAAATATGTTCTTGGCAAGTCATTTTGTTCCAACAATCCGTTTCAGGTACACCGTAATACCAGGCTCTAAAAATCGGTTGATACTTTTCAATCACCCGTTGTTGCATACGTTTTGAAAAATGGGGTAAGTACATAGTTTTGATCACCGTAATGTGCCTTTTAATCGTCTTTCCTAAATTAAAGCGCGCTTGGCGATACCGAATGTCTGCTTTTTTATATTCCCTGCTATCAGGTGTAAAGTTTTGCATGTCTTGCTTAGGGCCAGTCGCCCAGCCAGCTACTTTATTCATTTGTTCAGCAAACGGCTTAACGGTAAACGTGATATGAATAGGGTCATCAGCATCGGTGGGCGCAAAGCCTCGCGGAAATCCGCGGTGGTGATAATTAGGATGAGTAACAGTAAACTCAATCGATGCATAGGCGTTGGGCTGTAATAAATCCAAACGCTCCCGTGGGAAGGTAATTGGCTCATTAGCATAGGCCGTTTTAAAATATTTATAACCAAAGTCAATACCACAACTACTATGACCACACGACTCTGAATAGGCCGACTTTATCAAAAAAGGGAATTCTGGCACTGAGCCATCCTCTGTTTCAATCGTCACAACAATAGGCCCACGATAGCCATGCGCTTTATCAAATACCGTAGTGCAACTTGTTGTCAAAAAACACGCCAGTAGCACACAGTAAAATTGCAGTGCAGTTTTACACTTATAATCCTTCATACTCAGCCTTCCTTGGTTTTAAAATTTGTTCTTGGCAAGTCATGCTTTTATTAGCAGCACTTGCGAGCTTAAAATTAATGTAGCGTTCATGACTACTTTATTATTCAAAGTTAAGTAATGCTAATTGCACCAGCCGTTCAACTGTGGTGCCTTGAAAATTTGTAGGCGCTTTAGGATAATACTTTGATTTTGGCGGCTTAATAGTTATAAAACCATGATTGGTTGCCATTTCGTGGGCTAACAGCTTACGCTCTCGGGGTGTTAAATGGTTTTCGTGTATTTTTGCCAGCTCGCCACTATCAAGCCATATTCCTGCACAACCTGGGCATTCGTCTATTTCGACGGCCTCTACTGGCGAAAAATACCTGCGCATCATCACAATGTTTTTGCACTTTGGGCAATTAACTCGTAGCGATACATCGTATTCAGTCTCACTATAATTACTCAAATGTTTTAGCAATACTTGGCTATGCTTTAGCTCTGGAGAGCTAAATTTAAATATTTGGCTGTTATCAAAAAACACGCCACCTTGCGCTGAGGTGTAAACAGTGATCCCGCCAACAAGTAAAGGTTCAAGTGGCGTATCGCTACGAGGACAATACATTTAAAATTCCTTTTTATTTTATATTTTTATTATTTATTATTTATTATTTATTCAAGTGCTTTGTGAATAAGCCCAACAAGCGGCGCCGGTAGAGTAATATTACCTGTAAGTACAAACTCATGCGCGTCATCAGACATTTTTTGCCATGTACGGCGAATAATACCAACCCACTTTTCTTCATTATAATCGGGCTTATTATTAGCAAACCCGAGCATGTAATGCTCAATAAATACCAGGCTTGCTACATCTTCTACTAATTGGCTATCAGGGTTACGTTTAATATTTTTTTTAGCAACTGCATCGTACACTCTGTTTTGCTCAGCATCGCTGTATCCAGCTTGCTGCATAAGCGCAACAACACTACTTGCATGAAATATATAAAGCGCACTGCGCCATTGATGATAGCCCTGCTTGTTCATTGCAAAGTCGCTACGCGGCGATTTCCAACGTTGTATATGCTGCCCACGCACTGCAATTTGCATAAGCTCGTCAGCATTGGGGTTAAATCGGCTAAGCATGTCGCTCATTCGCTGTGAGTATAAATACTCTTTAGGAACACTCTCCCCATTAAATTGCTCACTGTTTGGGTCTTGGTTGTTTGCTTCATCAATTAAGGCGATTACTTTATTAAACATGACGGTCATTTTTTATAATGAGTTTTTATCATTCTAAACGCTGATAAAACAATAAACTAGTGCGCCACTCAGTTATGAAGTGAAATTTGTTCAATCAAAAAGTAAAGCCTAGAGGCACAAGTTATAAAAGTAAGCGCATTGATTAAGTTAACTTGGTACTATATTGAGCACAAATTAAAATAAAAAAGCGCGACTAACTCGCCAATAACGGATGACTATGTTTAAAAAAAGTATTTTAGCTATTTGTTTAGCTGTTGCACCACTACCAAGCCTAGCCGACAGTAACACTGATTTAAAAACGATTATTGATAACCATTGGCAAAATGCAAAAGCCGAAAAAATATTCTTTCGTACCGATCCAGACGGCTGGAAACCCAGTGGTACATTGCCACATTGGACCGAGCAAGCCATTGCGAAGCGCCAAGCTTACAACAACAGTGTGTTAAAAAACTTAGCTAGTATTGACCCTAAAACGCTCAATAGCGAGCAGCTAATGAACTATCGTTTATTTAAATATGAGCGAGAAACAGAGCAGCAAAGCTACCTTTATCAAGATAAGTATTTTCAAGTTAACTTTTTAAGTGGCTGGCATACTTACTTTGCCGAAGCACCGGCTAATATGGCGTTTTTAACGCCTGATGATTACAACGCATTTTTAGTAAGCCTTGCCGACTACCCTCGCTTTAATCAAGAAAACATTAACTTGATGAAAGAAGGTATTGAAAAGGGTTACACGCACTACTGCAAAACATTTGAAAATTACAGCCAGAGTATTAACGCTCATATTGTTAAGCAACCTGAAAACAGCGCCTTATACGAGCCCTTTACACGCATACCAAATACATTTACAGCAGAGCAAAAGGCAACATACCAAAACAAAGCAAAAGCCTTAATTAGCTCAAAAGTAGTTCCGGCTTATCAACACTTTTACGACTTTTTTGAAAACGATTACATGCCTAACTGTAGAGCGCAGCCGGGTATTTCAAGCGTTAAAGGCGGGCTTGAGTATTACAAATATACTGTTAATTACTACACCACAACCAATGCCACACCAAAGCAAATACACGAGCTTGGCTTAAAAGAAGTGGCACGTATAAAAACACAAATGCAAAACATCATTGATAAAGTAGGCTTTGATGGCTCTTACAGCGATTTTTTAGAATTTTTAGCAACCGACGAGCAATTTTACGCAACAGACGCGCAAGACCTGCTTGAAAAAACAGCCTTTATTACGCAAAAAATGTATGGCAAGTTACCAACCTATTTTAATCATTTACCACGTAATACCTTTACTATAAAAGGCTCAGCGAGTCGCGGCGCGTTTTATATGCCACCTGCTGATAACCGTTCCCCCGGCACTTATTTTTTAGCCTCAACACCTAAGCTACAGCCCTTATATAATTTAGAAGCACTAAGCCTGCACGAGGCAATCCCTGGGCATCATTTACAAAACGCGATTGCAATGGAGTTAGATGTACCCGAATTTAGACGCACACTTAGCCACTCAGCATTTGGCGAAGGCTGGGCACTTTACACCGAACGTTTAGGTAAAGAAGCCGGCTTTTACCAAAACCCATACAGCGACTTTGGTCGTTTAGGTTACGAAATGTGGCGTGCCGTGAGACTCGTTGTTGATACCGGTATTCATGCATTTGGCTGGAGCCGCCAAAAGGCAATTGACTACTTGGCAGATCACACTGCTTTGCCACAAAGCGCGGTCGAGGATCAAATAGATCGTTATATTTCATGGCCAGGCCAAGCGCTCTCTTACAAAATGGGCGAAATAAAAATACGCGAACTGCGTGCAAAAGCCGAAAAAGAGCTAGGTGCTAAGTTTGATATACGCAGCTTTCACGACACCGTAATCGGCCAAGGGTCACTCCCTATGGAAGTGCTAGAAGATGTAATAAACGATTGGATAGCAGAGCAAAAATCAGCTATTTAAATTTTAATAGAGACGGCTTACTTAGCCGTCTCTATTAGTTAAGTAAACTGCCGAGCTAATTAAAATACCTAATCATTAATCCTCACCCGCTTTTGCTTCGTACCACTTTAGAGTTTAAAAACCTGAGCAAACCTATGAGCAAACGTATTTTATATTGGCTACAAAACGATTTACGAATAGACGACAACCCTATTTTAAGCGAACTTGCTACTGAGCAATGTGCTATCGATATTGTATTTGTAATAAACCCGCACTGGTTTAAAAGTAATAATTACCAACAAAAGCCATATGGTGTGCACAAACAACAGTTTTTAATGCAAAGCTTGTACGAGCTGCAACAAGCGCTTATTGAACGCGGACAAACACTGCACGTACTTGAGGGTGAACCTGTTAGTGTTTTAAAGCAGCGTATAGCTGAGCAACACATTGATGAAGTAGTGTGCAGTGAACATGTTGGAACCTATGAGCAGCGCCAACTTGCGCGACTAAAAGCACATTGCCCACATGTCATATTTAAAACAACTCAACAAGACACTCTATTTCAACAAAGTGATCTCCCTTTTGATTTAAACGAGCTGCCTAAAAGCTTTACCCCATTTAGAAAAAAAGTAGAGGCGGTAAACATACCTATAACAACCTCAACTCTGCCTAAAGGTTTACTCCCTCAACCTATAACATTATGTGCGGCCAAACCAATTGAGCTTAGTGAATATACTGATGACAACAACGCGATAATGCACGGCGGATTTAAAAGTGCGCAAGCTCATTTAACGCAATACTTTTCAGGCTTGCTACCAAGTACCTATAAAACAACTCGAAACGAACTTGATGGCTTTAATAACACCACAAAATTTAGTACCTGGCTTGCCTTTGGTTGTGTAAGTGCGAGGCAAGTTTATAAAGCTGTTGAACAGTACGAACATAACCAAATAACAAACGAGTCTACCTACTGGATTAAATTTGAATTGCTATGGCGAGAGTATTTTAAATGGCATGCACTCAAAGCAGGCAACAGCCTATTTAGTTTTAAAGGTCAAAAGCAAACAAAACCCCTTACTACGTTTATACCAAACCGCTTTGCTGCTTGGTGCAATGGCTCAACACCCTATCCATTAGTCAATGCCATTATGAATGAGCTTAATACGACCGGTTATATATCAAATAGATCAAGGCAAATTGCCGCAAGCTGCTTAGTTAACGAGCTTGGCCTTGATTGGCGCTATGGCGCGGCTTATTTTGAACAACAATTGATTGATTACGATGTAGCCGCTAACTGGGGTAATTGGCAATATATAGCGGGTGTAGGGGTCGACCCGCGTGGTGGTAGGCACTTTAATATTGAAAAACAAACCGCGCAGTTTGATCCGCACGCTGCTTACACTAATAAGTGGCAAGGCAATGAAAATACCAGCACGCAGCTAAATACCTTAAACGAAGTTGATTGGCCAATTTAAGCCGCCAATCAACTTTTACCAAGTAACGTTTAAATCAGCTCAGCAATACCTATATTAATAGCGTAACCACCCAATGTTAAAAACAAAAATAAACACAGCGCCAGTAACAGCGGTTTAATACCCGCTTGGCGAATTGCCCCAACATGTGTGCGTAAACCCAAAGCCACCATCGCAATAGTGAGTAATATATTATCAAACCAAACAACTGCGCTTGTAGCCACTTGAGGAATAATAGAGAGTGAATGCACACCACTTGCCACAATAAATAACACTGCAAACCAAGGGATGGTAATACCCGCTTTTTGCTCACCTCCATGCACGTTATTGTTTGTTTTTGCATGCTTTTTACTTTGCCAAAACGATAATCCCACTAAAAATGGCGCGAGCATCATCACGCGTAGCATTTTTTCTATAACGGCGGTATCAGCAGCATTGGCGCTTACAGCTGTGCCCGCTGCAACCACTTGTGCTACTTCATGAATGGTTGAGCCTACAAAAATACCATATGCGTGCTCACTCAGCCCCATGTAATCAAACATAATTGGGTAGGCAAACATACTTAGCGTGCCAAACACCACCACCGTCGCCACCGCTACCGATACTTTATGTGCCTGAGCTTTTATAACTGGCTCAGTTGCCATTACAGCTGCTGCGCCACAAATAGAGCTACCTGCGCCAATTAATATTACTGTTTGCTCATCAAGCTTAAATACACGTTTACCAAGCTGTATTGCTAATATAAACGTACCACACAGCATAACAATATCGGTTAGTAACCCACTCCAACCAACGCCAGCTACCTGTGCAAAGGTAATTCTAAAACCAAATAAAATAATACCCGCTTTGAGTAAAATACTTTTAGCGTAATCAACACCTACATCGGTACGCGTAGCTATACGCGAAAACACACTGTTGCCCACAATAATACCAACCACAATACCAATAGTGAGTGAGCTAAATTGCGCAGTTTGCATTATTGGTAATTTACTCAACGCAATAGCAACACCCGCAAGTACAATAACTAGTAACATGCCAATCCACCAGCGCGTATCGCCGTATTGCTTAGTATTAATACCTAAAGGCTGAAACCCATTTTTAATAGCGCTAAGCATAATATTCCCTCAATTGAACAACGTTAAACTGTTGACTTCATTTTAAGAAAGCGCAAAATATAACTCCAATACATTAAAATCATAATTCGATAACTTAAAGTTATACAATTTAGAGTTATGCAATTTAAGGTTGTTTAATGAACTTACATGCACTTAGGGTGTTTTATACAGTGGCTAAATTGGGTAGCTTTTCAGGCGCAGCCGAAGCGCTTTTTATAAGCCAGCCCGCTGTTTCTAAGGCGCTAAAAGAACTTGAGCATCAGTTAAACATTCAACTTATTGAGCGCGCATCTAAGGGTAAAAAGCTCACCTTAAGCGAGGGTGGCCAAGCCTTATATGATCATGCACGTAGCATTTTTGCCATAGAAAAAGCCGCCATTGAAGATATTAAATCGCGCACTGGGCTAAAACGCGGCACGCTCGTTATAGGTACCAGCACCACCATTGCCAGCTATTGGTTACCACCTTATTTAGCTAAATTTTGTGCCCAATACCCACATATAAAAGTAGAAGTACAAGTGGCTAATACCGCGCAAATTGAACATGCCTTACTTGAATGCACTATCGATTTAGCACTGGTTGAAGGCACACCAACCGAGCCGCATATAATAAGTAAGCACTGGCAAAACGATTTAATGAGTGTTGTTATACCGAGTAACTTTAAGCCCACGAAAGACTTAAAAGCATGGTTAAACAAACAGTTTTGGTTATTACGTGAGCCAGGCTCTGGCACTTTAGAAATGTCGGTAAAGCTATTAGCACAACATGACGTACAAGCAGAGCAAAGTATGCAATTAGGCAGCAACGAAGCCATAGCAAGGGCCGTCGCTCAAGGTATGGGGGTCGCTTTATTACCAAATGTAGTCACTGAAGATTTAGTGCAGTTAGGCAAATTAACACGCCTGAGCCAAAAAAATAACGAGCAACTTTCTCGGCCACTTTATCAACTGCATTATAAAGACAGACCGTCTTCACACGCTGCGCAAGCGTTCGAAAAAAGCCTGTTTAGTGAATAATGCTCGCAATCTATAAGTAGTAAGGCACCAGTAGCAAATTTACATAAAGTTTAATCTTTAAAGTCAAAATTTGAGCCCTTTAGTCTTTCTAATGCCTATTAGCTAAGTTAAAACTCACTTGTGTTACGTGATACACCTTTCATGCTTTACTATTAAATTAAAATAATTTTTAAACATGTGTTCAGAGCTGGTATCCCTTAAATCCACATCAAAATAGTAGCCGTCTTCTAAAACTTTCAAACTCTCTAAATCATTGCAAATGCGCTCAAGAATCAAATGTTTATATTTTGGAGTTATATTTTTGATTTCATCCAGAGTGAGCCCTTCGGCATCAAAATTCACAACAACTCTTAAACTGGTACCTGAATAACCATGCCTTACAAAACTAATTCGGCTATCAATGGATGAAAAAAAGGTGCTGAAGTGATTTTTATCTTCCTCGTATTTCCATTGAGAAGCATCCCCCCAAATCAAGACAAAAATAGCACCAAAAACAGCGGCAGCTACATACAATTTGTTGGCATTTATCATAAACCACAATTGAACTTTTTCAGTTCGCATTAATTTCATAAGTCACATAACTTTTATGTAAAAGACTAAATCAGTCGGATAAAATAAAAGACTAATAATCAAAACCAAAGTCTTGCTCATTCACATGTGTAGGTAATATAACTAGAGTTAAGAAAAATACCTTGATGCTACACCAATGCCGATAAGTAAAATAATTAATAAAACCCAATATCTTTTTGAACCATCTAAATTTTCACCGCAGACTGGGCAAGATGATGACGCGATTGGAGTCCCGTTAATATTTGTCGTTTTAATTATTGGGGAGGTAATTCCTGATTTACACTTTTTGCACTTCATAAATATCCATATTAATTATAAATAAAATCGCGGGTTGATGCTCACAAAACGCTTACCTAATTGACGTTAAATGACAGGCTATAATTAGCAACAAATCACAGAAAACCAACCTTTATACATCCTTTTAATTGAATTGCCATAACATAAGAATAGACCTTACAAACCCTGAGTTAAGTCTTGCGCTAACGTACCCGTTGGCTTTTCAATTACGCGTACCAACTCTTTGCCATTTTGTTTAACAATAAACGTTGGCGTGTATTGTAAGTCGTGAGCCTGTGCAATGCCTGCATCGTCTTGCTTGTTGTAACCTACGGCCACATAGTCAATGCTTGCAAGTTGTACTTTCGATGCATCAAGTAACTTAATGAGTTTTGGCACTTCGCGCTCACTGTCGTGGCACCACGTTCCAAATAATACAATTAGCTCCTTGCCTTCTAGCTTTTGCATTAATGAAATGTCTTGTGCTGTTGGTGTATACGCCTTGTATTGCTCGTTAAACTTGTCATAGTCGCTTAGCAGTGCTTGCGTACTTATCTCGCCCGAAAATGGCGCTGTAGCAGCGCAGCTTACAAGCGGCATGCTTAAAGCGTACAGTAAAATTAATTGTTTAAACATAAGGTTGCTCTTAATTTAGGTATTAATTTAGGTATTAAACGACTATACCCAATATTGAGTGTGGAGTGAACAACTCAAAACCGTTACTTTTTATCCATAAAAAAGTTAACTTGCGATAAGTTAGTTAAATATTCTCGCCTTACGTTTTTATTCTCAGCTAGCTTATCTAAATCACCAATTAGGGTAACTAGTTTATTATGAGAATGGCTGCTTGTTTTTTTAAACTCGTCTTGCTTTTCGTCACTCTCAACACGCTCTTTTTTATTCATGTTGTAGCTGTTTTCGTTTTCTTCAAGCCAAATATCATCAATTAAACGAATGTCACTTTTGCTAATGGTTTGTTCTTGCATCGCCATTTGCAGCTCGTATTGATTGGTTTGCGGATTAAACTCAAACATTTTTGTATCAACATCAACCTCGTGAGACTGAACAAGCCCCACAAGTTCTTTATTTTTAACCGCAGTACCTACGTTATAACTCTCTTCTTTGTTGTAGTAATCAGGGCGACTGTATTGATAATCAAAGTGGCTACTTACATTTTTACTTTGCGTTACACCGCTAAGCTCCCCTAATTGGCTTTGTTCAGTCGCTTGGCTTAGCTCAATTGTACTTTTAGGCTGATAGTCGCCGTTATCAAGCGCATAAGAAAATGCAGCATCAAAATCAGCGAGTTTAGAAATCCCCGCACCCAATGTATTTGGCGCTTTATTACTAAGCCCTTGGTAACGGGTATCGTTTGTAATCATGTTATCAACCAAATCGGCAACCATAGCGCGCCCGTCATTAAATTGCTGTTCTGCAAGTGACTCCAAATTGCTATAACGCTCAGCAGCCGACGACATACTCGCAAAAGCGCCTTTAAACAATGCAAAACCTTGTTGCATTGCCTCATCGCCACTTTTACCAAATGCAGATGTTTTATCATCTTTAGTACTGTTTACTCGGCTATCTTCTAGGCTTTGATCTAGCGACGCTAAATACCGCTGCATTTGCTGCGTGTCTTTAGCGCCAATGGTTGACATACCGAGTGCAAAATCAATGTCGTTTTGCCCACCTGCGGCTGTAAACACAAGTGCTTGCTGGTTTGATGCTTCATCAATGGAGTAACTCAAATCAAGCGTGTTTTCTCCTGTATCAAGCGCATCATTTTGCGTTGTCGAAAACGACACATTAAAACCGGCTAACTGCTCACTATTAAAGCCCGCTAAAAAATCTAAGCTCATGTCTGTTTGATTTGGCACTATAAGAGGGTTGAATGAATTTTCACTCACTTTAAAAAACTCATCGGCCATTTCGCCAACACCCGCCATAACCTGCGTTAAAGCGCCATGTTCAGCCTCAGATAAATTACCATTAACTTCGTAACTTATGCCAAAGCCATCTATCGCTTCACCTGTTTCTTCGTCATAACCTTGCGATGAGTTAAAGGTAATGTTTATAACATCACCCTCTTTAGTTTTTACCGAGAGCTCAAACAGGTAGTTATCGTCATCCTCGTATTTTGCGCGATTAAGGCTTTCCATGTATGGATTAAGTGAGCGCTCAATACGTTGCTGGCTTGAGGCTAAAAATGTTTTTTGCTCATGCCCAAGCTGACCTAAACTCGATAAAATATCGCTGGTATTAGCATAAGCACCCTGAATATTTTTAACCGACGTATTTAATCGCTCAATTAATTGGGTACTGTTTTCGTTTTTTAATAACCCCTCATGCTGAGAGCTTATTACGGTGCGCAGGGCGAGTTCTTCATTAGAGAGTTTATATTTAAGCGTGCTAGGTGTGCTTGAAATTGTAAATAACGAGGTAAGCTGCTGTTGTAAGACGTCCTCTATTTTTTGATTACTAGTTATTGTTTCGTAAAGCGTTTCATCATTTAGCTGGTTTAATAACTCGTCGGTTATTTTTGACTCGTTAGTTTGTAAATCATTAATAGCTTGAAGGTCGCTGCTGGTGTGTAGCGAAGGACTCACAGAGCTTTGGGTAGCGTTATTAACTGATTGGGCCAGCAAAGTGCTTAAATTAGCCTGGCTGCCAAGAGTACTGTTGACCATGATTATCCTTAATCGCTAAACCCTATTAAGTAATTTATCGGACGCAGCATTAAAAGCTTTAGCTTAAGGAGACGTTTTTTACCTATTATTTATACAAACAACCCATTAATAAATTAAATAAGCATAAATCTAAATCGAATAAGCGTAGGTCGGATAAGCGCAGCGCCATCCGACAATTCACCAATTCACCAATTCACCAATTCACCAC
>NZ_JACJFD010000025.1:0-84338 GCF_014164415.1 Pseudoalteromonas sp. SG43-1
ACCACATTTGCCTTCGCCGCATTTACCTTCTTTTTTACCTTTTGCATCGCCGCCACATTTGCCTTCGCCGCATTTGCCTTCTTTTTTATCTTTTGCGTCGCCACCACATTTGCCTTCGCCGCATTTACCTTCTTTTTTATCTTTTGCGTCACCGCCACATTTGCCTTCACCGCACTTACCTTCTGCAGCATCTAATTGGTAACCTGTTACTAGTTGTTGAAACTCAAATGGGTTAGCTTGTACATCTGCAGATACAAAACTTGCAGAGCCAACTACTACTGCACCTAAAGTTAACGCGATTGTATTTTTTTTAACTGTATTCATTTTATGACTCTCTTTAATCAAGGATTGTAAATCTCAGCAATAAAAATGTATTTTTAAATTGCTTGTATGCTTAAGTAGACCCGTACAAAAATAAAAACTTTCATTTATTTTCATAATATTTACTTTTGCAATTTATACATCAAATATGGGCGGTAATTACAGATTTATCAATGTGTGATTTACAGGTAAACTATGCCTCCAGTTTTTTATCAAAATTAATCTCTTTATGAAACTTGTTTTAGCACCTATGGAAGGTGTCGTTGATTTTAAAATGCGCCAATTACTCACAGACATTGGTGGGTTCGATTTGTGCGTTACAGAGTTTGTAAGAGTGGTTGAAACATGCTTACCTGACAAAGTTTTTCATCGATTTTGCCCTGAACTACATAATAATGGATTTACACGAGCAGGTACTCCTGTGCGTGTTCAATTACTCGGTCAAGAAGCAAATCCGTTAGCCGAAAATGCAATAAGAGCAATCGCATTAGGGTCCCATGGGGTCGACCTAAATTTTGGTTGCCCAGCAAAAACAGTTAATCGTAGCCGAGGGGGGGCTGTACTGCTTAAAGACCCTGACCATATGTATACGATTATTAAAGCAGTCCGAGATGCTGTAGATGATAAACATGAAGTAAGTGCAAAAATTCGCTTAGGCTTTGATGATGACAGTAACAGCCAAGAAATTGTTGATGCTGTGGTAAGTGCAGGTGCAAATAGTGTAGCTATTCACGCCAGAACCAAACGAGATGGTTATAACCCGCCAGCTTATTGGGAAAAAATTCCACCAATAATAAAAGGTAAGAATATTGCCGTTGTTGCCAATGGTGAAATTTGGCAAGTAGAGGACGCAATGCTTTGTCAAAAACGAAGTGGGTGCACTGATTTAATGCTTGGTCGTGGCGCCCTTTCGCACCCTGATTTAGCAAAAAAAATTAAAGCTCATGTAAATAATGAGCAATATGATAGCCTTGAGTGGGAGCATATTATTTATCACTTAATTCACTCAGCTATTCATCAAGACCCCGCGAAGGATGAAAAATACTTTGCTTCACGTACTAAACAATGGCTTGGTTATCTAAAACGCCAGTACCCGCAAGCTATCGATTTGTTTGATGAAATCAGACGTTTAAAAAGTAAAGAAGATGTGGCGAGCGTATTAAACAAATATGCCAAAGCACCTCAACTTGATTCAAATCATAACGACTAACTTAAAGACTCTAGATAATATCAGAATAACGTAAAGCCCATTTAATAAGGTTGTACTGATAATGCATCATCAAAAAAGACTTAACGATGAAATAGCACAAGTTAAATTAAATATATTAACCATGCTTTCTAAATCAGCTTACCCTGCACATCACCATTTAATACAAATTTTAGCTGATACAGCAAATAATGAATGGTTAGACTGCGCCGCAGAGAAGTTAGGCCCTGAGTATGCACTTTTAATCAGTCGCATGACCAAACTAGAAGCCGCACTAAGTCAAATAGAAATTGGCCAGTATGGCTACTGCTGTGATTGTGAAGAAAAAATATCAGCTAAGTCACTTGAACTAGACCCCGCAACTCAACGGTGTACAAAGTGCGCACAATAAGCGCACTTTCAAATCATTATATAATGTGTTGTATAAAGCTAAATGATTGCCCTGGGTAGAGAATTATATCTTCAACCAAGTACTGGGCCTCTTCTGGACTCATTTGTAGGCGCTTTATAAGGTTTACCTTTGCTTGAGGCAAAGTCCACGCATGGTAGTGAATACCTATATCTGATTCCATCATCGCAAGCATCAATGTTTTATCTTTATTAGACATATCCATAGCGCTCGCCATTGCAGGTAAGTCTTGATAGTTAGCCTGCCAATCTAAGCCTTCTATTAATTTTTCATCAGATAAATACTGAACTAAAAACGATTTTTGGTGAGAAGTTGGCAGCTTACTGTCGAATGCAACACGATCTAATACTTTTATTTTTTCGTTTAAAAGAGTAACCCATTCTAACGGTGAATGTACTTCGCCACTAAAGTAATTAAGTTTGCTCTGATACCACTGAGTGCCATTTGGCAGACCTCTTAGACCCACACTTCCTCTTGGCTTATAACTAGCTAAATAATCGCTAAAAGCTCTTATATGGCTTTTAAGCGCTGGTTGAACATCGTTACTTGCTATCGCACTTAATACATAGCTTTGTAACAATGTAAGTTCAACCTTGTTCAGCTTTAAATTGCTTTGTTGAGCACTGTCTAGGGTATCTTGGGTTAACTTGAGCCAAGTAATAACATTATCAGGTGTGTTTTTTGAGCCTTCAAAAGCGAGCATGTTTTCTAAAACATTTACTTGGGCTGGCCAATTAAAGTAGCGTTCAGGGAAACGCTCTGCAATTACCAAATAGTTTACTTGCGCAATTTGATTTAGATTAAGCTCCATACCCATTAGGCCCTGATAAATAGTATGGCGTTTTGTTAAGTAAGCATCAGAGAAAACCAATTGATCTTTTTCAATGTTATTGCCTTTAGTAGCACCTGTTTGTACAAGCGCCATGTTTAAAGCTTTTAAAGCGACTTGTGCGTCCTCAAACGACTCATAAGGTTGAGGCTGCTTTGAACATGCAGCTAAAAATAGGCACAGTAGTGATGATAAAAAGAGCTTTTTATACATAGTAGTTCCAATAAAAAAAGCCCCAGAGGGGCTTTTTATAAGTTGCTTAAGCTAATTAAAATTAAATTTTAACACCGTTGCGAGCGGCTTTATCTTTAATATATGTAGACCAACCTTTTGCAAACTTACGTGTGCGAGGGTCATCCATAGCTTTAGTAATTGCAGCATATGCTTGCTTATACTTACCTTGGTAGTAATACGCTTCAGCTAAATCTGAATAAATTGTGCCTTTTTTGTCAGAGCCAAGCTCTAATGCTTTGTTCAAGCGAACAATAGCAGCACTGAATTTTTCAGATTGTAAAAGTAATGAACCTGCTTTGCGGTAAAGCTCAGCGTCGTCATCAAATTTAGCAGCATCTTCGTAGTACTTAGCAGCTTTTTCTAAATCTTTAGAACGATGGTAATTACTCGCAATCGCGCTAACATTCTGCTTTGTACGTTCTACTTTTTCACTCTTAATGGCCTTTTCTAGCGTTACAGCTGCTTTATAAGGGATCTCATTTAGAGAGTAAAAGTTAGATAAGACTTTATACTCAACTTCATTTTCAAAGTAACCATTCTTGTATGCAACTTCCATAGTTGCTAAACCTTTAGAATAATCTTCAGTTTGTAGGTAATACTTACCTAAGCTAACCCAAGCTTTTTTATCATCAGGCCATACACGAACAATTTCTTCGCCAATTTTAACCATGTTTGCATAATCTTTAAGCTCAAAGTATGCGCCAAGTTTTAATTGGTAAGGGCCTTTGTTAGGCTCTTTTTGAAGTTTTATTGCCTTATCTGCTGGTTCAAAAACATCACGGTATTGCTCTAACTGATAGTTAGCTTGAGCAATACGTGTATAAACCGTAGGGTCCTCTTCACCGGTAAAGTCCATCCAAGCTACATATGCTTTTTTAGCTTCTTGGAACTTTTCTGTACCAGCGTATAAGTCACCTAACAACTTAAGAGTTTGTTCTTGATCAGCAAAGTTTAAAACATCAGGTGCAACGGCTTGCTTAGAGTACTTGATCGCTTCGTCATACTTTTCTTTTTGAGCGTACATGCTACCTAAGTAACGATTTACGGTCGCTTTATCAAAGTCATTCGAAGGCTCGATTTCTCTAAGCAAAACAATTGCTTCATCAACTTTTTCTTCGTTGTACAAATCAAATGCTTTAATTACTTTTTTACCAGTACGCTCGCCCATGATTTTAGTTTTTGCTTTTTTACGCTCTTCAATCTTTGCGTAATCCGGCGCTGCTAAAACAGATGCACTTAAAGTAGCACCCGACACAGACATAAGAATTGCAAGAGCAGTTACTTTAGAAAAATTTCTCATTACTCGCCTCCTTAGTTGCCTTGGTTAAGTTTAAAGTCTAATTGAACTTGTAAACCTGGTTGTTTCTGTGGTTTTCCGTCAATGATCTTAGGACGGTACTTCCACTTACGCAGTGCACGTTTAGCTTCACGGTCAAAGATACGTTTCGGTTCTGCGTCAATTACTTCAACGTCAGTTACTCCACCTAGCTCATCAATTGTGAATGAAAGTTGAACCCAACCTTCTTTACCATCACGTGCTGCTTGCGTTGGATATTTTGGTTCTATACGAACGATAGGTGTCGCATCACCATCTCGTCCAAATGCACCAGGACCACTTAGTCCACCTGCCGAACTACCAACATCAATGCTTCCCATATTAAATGACATAGCACCAGGATTTGGATTATTATTTTCCGGCTGTGGCGGCTGCGGTTTAGGCGGCTGCTTTGGCGGTGGCGGAGGAGGAGGCGGTACACGCTTCCTCTCCTGCACCTTAGATTCAGGCGGATTCGTCATTATTTCGACTATGATCTGCTCTTTTTGTTCCGTATTACGGTCAGCCCCACCAGAGATGAGGAATGCCATGAAGTAGAACAAGCCGAAAGTAACTGCCCCACCTGCAATCAGTGAAAACAGAAAACGAATCATTACTGATCTCCAGCTATTGAAATTCTCAGGTTATCACCCGTCGCTTTAATCTGGTCCATAACTTTAACCACTACGCCGTGTTTTGCTTCTTTATCAGCTTGCAAAATTACAACTTCAGTAGGTTGTTCTGCTAATAAACTTTCGATTTTTGCTGAAATACGTTCAACATCAACCTGCTGTTTATCAATCCAGATCTCGCCGTTACTACGAATAGCAATAAAAATGTTAGCATTTTTTTGCTTAGTAGCTTGAGCCGCTTTAGGTTTATTGACCTCGATACCAGCCTCTTTAACGAACGATGTAGTTACGATAAAGAAAATAAGCATGATAAATACGATGTCAAGCATTGGCGTCATATCAACCGCTGCTTCTTCTTCTTCACGAAAACGTTGTTTACGTGCCATATTTAATTCTCTCTCTAGTGATGAGGCATACTATCAATAAGTTTGGCTTTCACCATTTTAGCTTTTGTCTCAAGACGTGAGCTAAAAAATACTCCAGATAATGCCGCAACCATTCCAGCCATTGTTGGGATTGTTGCCATTGAAATACCTGATGCCATTAAACGTGCGTTACCCGTACCCTGGTTGGCCATGGTTTCAAAAACCGAGATCATACCAGTAACAGTACCAAGTAAGCCTATTAAAGGACAAACAGCTACTAATGTCTTAATCAACAACATACGCTGATCTAATTTTTCAGACGCTTCAGAAATCCATGCTTCACGGATTCTGTGTGCGTACCAAGACGTAGTGTCTTGGCGGGCATCCCACTTTGCTACAATTTCTTTCGCTGTGCGAGGAAATTCTGCAAGTAGGAACCAATAGCGCTCAATCATTAAAACCCACATAAGAAAGAGTGCTATCGCGACCACGTATAAAACCTGGCCGCCTGTGCCAACAAAATCCCTGATAGATTCCCATATCTCCATCAGGACTAGCATTAGGCTTTCTCCTTCTCCGCGTGAGTAGCAACGATACCCGCGCTTTGCTCATCAAGGATGTGTAATACCGACTTACTACGACCAGCTACAAGAGCATGAAGTAGAATTAGTGGTAATGCAGCAATTAGACCTAGCGCTGTAGTTACAAGTGCTAGAGAGATGTTACCTGCCATGATCTTCGGATCACCCGTACCGAACAATGTGATTGTTTGGAACGTTAAGATCATACCGATTACTGTACCTAGTAGACCTAGTAACGGTGCGATTGCAGCAAGAATCTTAATTATATTGATACCAGCTTCAATGCGTGGCGTTTCACGTAGAATCGCTTCATCAAGTTTAAGCTCAAGGTTTTCAACATCTTGGTTCTTGTTGTCATGGTACACTTTAAGAATACGACCCAGTGGGTTATTTGTATTCGGTGTAGCAACATTTTTAAGCTGGCTCTTAATCTTACTAGTAGTAAGTGTAAGGTCAACAAAGCGGATTAGAGTAATTAGCATACCTAGGCCAAGTAAAGCCGTGATGATATAACCAACTACGCCACCTTGATGGAAGTATTCCATAAGGGTCGCTTTTTGAGTGTTGATACGTAAGATAGCACCACGAGTCGGATCGATGTAAACACCAGCGTAGTTATCTGGTGATGTATTTTCTAGAGCCGTGATACCGTCTAAGATATAACCGTCTGGTTGCTTACCTAGAGGCTGGATAGACTTAGTCTCTGGTGAATAAATTAAGTAACCATCGTCTGTAACTAAGTTAAAGTTACCGATACGTGTTACTTTTTTCATTGACGGGTTACCGTCAAGACCAGCAACTTCAGTTTCAAAAGTTGAAACTTTAGCTGATTCTGTCATTTCAGTTTGAAGTGAAATCCAAAGTTCTTCAAGTTCGCGAACTGTAGGAAGTTCTTTAGCAGCTGCTAACGAACGTAAGATTTCAGCACGACCTGGTTTTTCAGCACTAACTAGTGACGCTTCGATAGAACCGATGGCATCTTGAGCTGCACGACGCACAACACCAAACATCTCACCTAAAGTACCTTGGGCACTTTGAAGAGCTGCTTCTTTTTCAGCTAGCGTATTTTCGTTTTGTGCATATTGCTTAGCTAAGCTTTCACCACGAGACTTCTCAGAAGCAAGTTGGCTTTTAGCTTTGTTAAGTAATGCTTGCTTGTCAGCACGTTCTGATAAGAACTCTTGCTCACGTTGCTTATTGATTTTACCTTCAGAGATACGCTCTTGCTTTACTTGCTCAAGAATTTTATCTAGAGCTCCAGTATTTGCATGTGCATTAAGCGCGGTACCTGCAGAAACAGTTAGTACTGCTGCAACAGCAAAACCTTTAAATAGTTTCTTCATTATTGATTACTCCGCGCCAAAGATAGGTAGTTTAACAAGTTCTAATGTCGCTTGCTTACGCGCCATACGAATAACTTCTTTAACAGGTTTTAGGTATTCTTCGCCTAATTCTTTCCACTGTTTAGTGTTGTTATCCCACACCCAAGCATGTTTCAAGTCAAAAGACTGAGCAACGTAAGTGATACGACCTAACTGACCGATATCAACGTTAATGCTTTTACCATCAACTTCTAGAGTACCTTGTGAAGCAGATACAAGAGAGCTGTATGCTGTTTCAATAGTGTAAGCTTCAAGTACTTGACGGAATTTTTCAGACGTCGTTACAGACGCAGAAACCATGATCTCACGTAGTCTTTCAACACGTCCTAAACGCGTTTCAAGATTAAATGGAACGTCCGCTTTGATGAATTGCTCAAGCGTATCGATCATGCGATACATCAAAGGCACAACGTTTTGTTTAGTGTTATCAATAGTCGCGATTTGACGATCAAACGATTCAATTGAAGCGTTTTGGCTATCAACCAAGCGCGACACGTGATCGTTATACACTTTCATAAGTTCAGTCTCATCAACAACGCTACGGTACTCAGCGATTAGCTCCTGAGTTTGACCATATACATTGTCAATTTTAGTTTGAGACTTAACCGCAGCCTTTTGAATTTGTTGACCTGCTTTTTGCACGTCATTCAAAGGATCTGCAATCACATTGCTGCTTGCAAATGCAAATGCGCCAACCAACGCAGTTGCTACAAGACTCTTTCTGATTTTAACAGACATAGTTCCCAACCAATTAAGTAATGTTACTTTTATAATTTAATTATCCTCCGAGGAGAACAACCCTGATATCTTTTAATAGATATCAACCTTCCAATAATGCTAAATGCAATTAGCGCTGTCAACTTGATGTTTACTAATCTCAGTAAATAAATAGCTAAGTTAATGCTTAAACGAAAGTACCAGCCCACAACAGTTAACATTATTGCAACGAAGCTTTTTCTTAATATTTCTATTAAAGCCTTTTAAGGGGTGTATTTATTCGCATTGCACTGACATAAAACAACATTATTGCAACATTTAGCTAAAGCTGAATTCGCACTGAAAAAAAACTAAAAAAAATATAAATTGATATAACAAAAGTTATTTTTTACACGATTTTATCGTGTTTTATCACCTCAGTTACACTTCATCTGAAAAAACAAACCATTTGTCGCACAAAAAAACAACACTGGATAATATTTAATATCGGATACTCACGCTTTATATACGTTACTTTTAAAGCTATTTTAAAACGTGTTTTTCCATAAATAGTAATAATAAACTCAACAATGCATTTCTTTTATCAGCATAAAAGCTTTTGATAATTAAACAGGTTGTATTTACCGCTTTAAAGTATTCTTTAATACTATTTTAACGTTAAGGTTAATTCAGTAATTAAGTTAATCATGAAGAGTTACCCTACTTTATTAGTAATACACTATAAATGAAGCTTTACGTTCACATAATAAAGTAATAGAAGCACCAAGAAGCCCTTATCAATGAGTAGCCTTCGTCACACAGAGTAAGCTTGAAACAGAATTTGCATGGATAGATATTGAGCATCGATTTTATTTAAGCTGGTATCAGGCCCATTGAATAAATTCTTATGAATGGTTTTTAAAAGTATTAGAGGATTGTTTTGTTCGTTAGATTATTAGTTGTTTAGCTTTGCAAAGATAGAATATTTGAGTAGTTTTTTAGATTTAAAAAAAAGGAGAATTTGAGGTATTAAAATAAATAGATTTAAGGAAGGGGAATTATGGTGAAACAGAAACCTGCTTCACCAAGATGAACTAGAGTTCACATAATAAATTATGCTGCTTCTACGTTCTCAGCTTCAGGGCCTTTTTGACCTTGTTTGATGCTGAATGTCACTGCTTGACCTTCGCTAAGAGTGCGAAAACCAGAACCAGTGATTGCGCTGAAATGTACAAACACGTCAGGACCATTTTCTTGTTCAATGAAACCAAAGCCTTTAGCTTCGTTGAAAAACTTTACTTTACCAGTAACCGACATACTAAATTTTCCTGTAAGTCAATAATTAAAATTCAGCCATATTATTATGGCAATATCCTCCCTGAGTCAATGCTCAAAAATATGGAGGTACAGTACAGGAACAAGTAATAACCTAACCGGTAACCTTAAACGCAGCACAATATCCGTAAATTCAATACATAAAAACTCAAAGCAAGGTAAGATTAACACATTATATTTTTTTTCGCTCTATTAATTAGGAATTATTTCTTAAAAATATAAATTTGTTTTAAATCGCCTTTAACTGACTAATTTACAAGCAAAAAACTATAAGTATTATTGTAATATTTATTGCTGTAAGCGAGATCAAAAGCCACCTACAACCACCCTGTCGTCGAATTACGCTTCAATAATATCAAAAGCACAAACAAAAAAGCCGCATTAAAAATTAAGCGGCTTTAGATTTAAATATATTATTGGTTATTCGACAGACCAATCCATTGTATTTTCAGCCTTTATAGGCACAACTTCAGAGTCGCCCAATGTATAACTTGCAGGTACTTTCCACGGTTTTCTTTGTAATGTAATTGTATCTGTATTACGCGGCAATTCGTAAAAATCAGGGCCAAAGTGGCTTGCAAACCCTTCAAGCATGTCCAAAGCTCCTGCATCCTCAAATGCTTCAGCATATAATTCAATAGCGGCATGAGCCGTGTATGCACCAGCACACCCACAAGCTGCTTCTTTTTTATCTTTATAATGTGGTGCAGAGTCAGTTCCTAAGAAGAATTTTTTATTTCCACTTATTGCTGCAGCCATTAATGCTTGCTGGTGAATGTTACGCTTGAGAATTGGCAAACAGTAATAATGTGGGCGAATTCCACCCGCTAACATATGATTGCGGTTATAAAGCAAGTGATGCGCTGTAATTGTTGCCGCTACATTGCTAGGTGCATTAACTACAAACTCTACTGCATCTTTAGTCGTAATATGCTCGAGTACAATTTTAAGCTCAGGAAAGTCATTTACTACATCTCCTAAAATTGTATCCAGAAATACTTTTTCACGGTCAAAAATATCAATCGACGAATCTGTCACTTCCCCATGCACTAACAGCAACATGCCTACTTCTTGCATTGCCTTTAAAGCTGGATAAATATTTTTTACTGATGTAACACCCGAGTCAGAATTAGTGGTAGCGCCAGCAGGGTAAAGCTTAGCTGCTACTATTTTACCTGTCGCTTTAGCTTTTATTATTTCATCTGGTGTAGTTTTATCCGTGAGATACAAAACCATTAATGGCTCAAAGTTGCCTTGTGGATTTGCAGACATAATGCGTTCTCTGTACGACAATGCCGTATCTGTGCACGTTGCTGGCGGAACAAGGTTTGGCATAACAATAGCGCGGCCCATGTACCTGCTAATATCCCGTACAGTGTCTTTTAACTGGTCACCATCACGTAAATGTACATGCCAGTCATCAGGGCGAGTGATAGTAAGGGTTGTTACAGAGTTTGTATTATTACTTGTCATTACTTTGTTCCACGGCTGAATTTATCCGATCATAGGCATATGATGTTTTCGAGTAAAGATTTTATTAAAAATAAAGTTTTTATATGGATAAAATTACTGAGGTACTATTTAAAAGCACAATGAGCAAATTCAATGCTATTAGCTTATTGTAATGATTTATGATTAATTAAAACTCGCTATATTAAAACTTTACAGAGTATTGAAACCACTCATCGCTTTAATTTGTACAAAAACCCAAGATTAGGTTAACTTAACTGTGAATTTAAAAATAACAAGAATAATATAAATTGCCTATGTCTTATAAAACTGATGCGACTAGAGCGCTTGAGATAAAAACTGATCAACTAAGTATCATTAATCAATTTTCATCTAGTCTATTGCAACTCGATACATTAGAAGAATTGTTTGAGTATGTTACAACACACGTTGTAAATCGCTTAGGGTTTGTTGATTGTGTCATATATCTAGCTGACAATAATGCAAATACATTAAACCAAGTTGCATCAATGGGTATTGCACACGCGCGGGACAAATATCAAGCGGAACGTAAAATAATACGTTTTAGTGAAGGTATAACGGGCGCTGTTGCAACGACCGGAAAAGCGGTAATTATTAACGATGTAACGAAAGACAGCCGTTATATCGCTGATGAACGCCCTGCTCAATCAGAACTATGTGTTCCCCTTATATATAAAGAACAAGTTTTAGGTGTTATTGATTGTGAGCACCCAATCAAAGGTTATTTTACCAATGCACACCTTGAAATTCTTACAACAGTTGCTCACTTACTCAGTGCCAAGATTAACCAGGTTAATACAGTAAACAACTTACAAAAAACAGTTGAGCAACTCAACAATGCACAAAAATTAGAAAACAGCTTATTACAAATAGCTAACCTAACTTACAAAGCGAATGACCTAGATACATTTTTTAAAGCCTTGCATTCAATCATAAATAACTTACTTCGAGCCGATAACTTTTTTATCGCTCTATACGACAAAAAAGTAGATATACTTGACCTCGTTTATATAGTCGAAGAAGGTATAAACACTAAAACCCATCAAAAAATATCTAAAGAACAACTTAAAGACACCGCTTCATATTACCTTCTAAAAACAGAGCAAACCCTATTACTCAACAAAAATGCCTTTCAAAGTCACATTAATAACGGTGATTTTAAAATGGTAGGTCGGCAATCTGAGTCTTGGTTAGGTGTTCCATTTCAAACAAGTGATCGTATAAGCGGGGTTATCGTTGTACAAAGCTACGATAAAACACTGCATTACAACGAACACGATAGTACTCTTCTAACGTATGTAAGTCGCCAAATAAGTATGGCAATTGATAGGCAATTAGCCCGCCAAGAACTTGAGCACAAAGCATTACATGACGAGCTTACAGGCCTTGCTAACCGCTCACTACTTATTGAACGTATAAAACATGCTATTTTACGTTTAACGCGTGCTAAAAAGAGTACTAGCCATGCCCTGTTGTATCTAGACTTTGACCGTTTTAAAAGTATTAATGATTCGCTCGGGCATGAAGTTGGGGACCACTTCCTTATAAAAATATGCGACTTGATTAAAGGTACAGTACGAAGCACGGATACATTTGCACGTTTAGGCGGCGATGAATTTGCAATTTTTATGGAAAACATCACGCATAAAAACCAAGTTAATGAAGCTTTAAACCGCATTAAAAACGCATTATCAAAACCTTTAAATATAGATAACCACTTACTCCAAGCATCAACGAGTATTGGGGTTGCCTATACAGATAACGTAAACGACAAAGCTTATATATTACTGCAACAAGCCGATGCCGCTATGTATGAAGCTAAGTCAACCGGACGTGGTCAGGTAAAGTTTTTTAATAACACGATGCGTAAAAAACTTAAAACCCATGCCGATATAGAAAACGACTTACAACACGGTATTGAACACAACGAGTTTGAACTTTATTTTCAACCAATTTTCACAATTACTACCAGTGAAGTTATCGGCTTTGAAGCACTTGTTCGTTGGCATCACCCTACAAAAGGGTTTGTACCCCCTAATGACTTTATACCGATAGCTGAAACTACAGGGCAAATTATAAATCTTGATTTACATTTACTTGATTTGGCGGCCCAGCATATTTCAAATTGGCACCAACAAGGCCATCGCTTTTTAAAAGTCACCGTTAATGTATCGTCACGACACTTTGCAAGCCTCGATTTTGTAGCGCAAATACATTCCATTTATAATAAGTACCAATTACCTCTTGGTTCTTTATGCTTAGAAATTACCGAATCTGGCTTAATAGAAAATCTAGAACTCGCCACTCAAATAATTGAAGGTCTTTCACCTTTAAAAGTAAAATTATGTCTTGATGATTTTGGAACAGGTTATTCAGCACTAGGCTACTTGCACCAACTGCCTATTCATATTTTAAAAATAGATAAAAGCTTTATTGACCATCTACAGGATTCTACTAACCCACTTGTTGAAGCCATTTTATCACTTGCGCAATCATTAAAACTTGAAGTTGTAGCTGAAGGAATAGAAACAGTTGAGCAATTAACTATTTTGCAATCCACCGCGTGCGACTATGGTCAAGGCTTTTTAAAATCAAAACCTGTTACTGCCAAAGAAGCCATATTACTAATTAATAAACCCTTATAAAAAGAGCCAGCGAGTAGGTCGCTGGCTTAGGTATTACGCATATACTCTCCCATTGGGCTAAACTTAAGCTATAAGGCAAAACGACTCTATTTTTTAAAGCACAATCTAAAGTAAGCATTCAACAAACCTCACCTCATACCGTTATCAGCATGGTTAAAACTCACGCTGAGCTAAAACGCACAGCAATCGTTATATTTAAAATACAACATGAAGCAAACTCATCTAAAACTCATCAAACCAGTTTTCAAATGACTTTTATCATTACTAACTCTAATATTTTCACGATTCATAGCAATAAACTGCAATAAAACGCATAACTTTAGCCATCTAGACGTTGAAACGTTTTTTATATAGGCGTAGTATGTAATTAATCTGAGCTGAACTCACTTTTCCCATGAGAATTTTTAAAGATGATTGGTATTAAACATTTAAAAACCATAGCAACCCTAAAAGAAACAGGATCTTTGGTTAATACAGCACGAGAGTTATTTTTGACACAGTCTGCTTTATCTCATCAAATCAAAGATTTAGAGAATAAATTGGATTGCCAATTATTTGAGCGTAAAACTCAACCAGTCCGCTTTACCCCTCAGGGAATGCTATTACTTGAATTAGCTCACGAAATATTGCCAAAAATGGAAGCGACTAAATGTCGTTTAAAAGAAAGCTTAAACCAGCCTATTTCTCAACTACGTTTGAGCGTGGAATGCCATGCATGTTTTCATTGGTTATTACCTACTATTAAAGAATTTAATAACTTTTGGCCTGATATAAAAATTGATTATGAACGTGGCTTTAGTTACGACGCTATTCCTGACTTACTAAGCGATGAGCTCGATTTAGTTTTAACGTCTGACATACGCGAACCCGACACATTAGAATACGCGCACTTATTTGATTTTAAATTGAAGCTTATTGTGGCACCGGATCATGAACTTGCTAAAAAAGCGTATGTAACAGCGCTTGATTTAAAAAACGAAACTATTATTTCATACCCTATCCCGCGAGAACGCCAAGATATATTTAAGCATTTCATTCAAAATGCACGTTTTGACGGTACATTAAAAACGGTTGACCAAGGATTACTTATTTTTCAACTAGTAAGTGCCGGCATGGGCGTTGCCGCTTTACCTGATTGGCTAGTTACACCTTATGAAAGCCAAGGCTTAATTAAATCAATTCCTCTGGGCGCTCTTGGCCTTACTCGTCCTATGTATTTAGCGATGAAAAAAGACATGAAAGATAACCCTGTTTATCGTCACTTTTTAAATACATGTAAGCTAAATAACGGTCGATAATCATCAATATAATAAGTAATATCGCTGTAATTAACTCTACAGCGTTTAACTCTTATGTTTGTTATTAAAAAAATGATTGGTGGTTTACTTATGCCACTGCCTCTATTTGGTTTATTTGCGTGCCTGATGCTCCTACTGGCATTTAAAGGCCGCAAATCAGCTCTCTTCTTATCTACTTTAAGCTTAATTGTATTACTTGCATTGAGCACACCCTTTATCGCCAATTTAATTATCCAAAATAATGAACCTGCGTCGCTTGCATTTAATACTCTAAAGCATCCAAAAATAGACAAAATAGTTGTACTAGGTTGCGATATAAACCCAAATTCGGCTTTAAGTTCAAATAATCAATTAGGTAATTGTGCGCTAACGCGCTTGGTAGAAGGTGTAAAACTGGCGAAACACTACCCTAATGCAGAGCTTATAGTTTCAGGCGGGGGTTATAAAAATACCACTAATAGCGGGCTTATGTATCAAACGGCAATTAGTTTAGGCGTTAATAAGAGCCGTATTTTCCAAAATCCAAAAGCAATGGATACAGGTGAAGAAGCTAAATTACTGGCATCAAAATTAGTCGACTTTAAAGTTGCACTAGTAACATCTGTACTGCACATGCCCCGTGCCAAAGACTTATTTAATGCTCAAGGTATTGAAGTCATAACCGCAGCCACTGATTATCATAATTTTGCTGCACTTCCATGGAGCAAGCAGTTTATTCCCAATGCTCATGCCTTACTTGTGGTTACTCAATACAGTCACGAAGTAGTAGGAAATATATGGATAAGTTTGCGCCGCTGGATAGATCCAGAGGCGCTGTAACTTATATAGCCTAATTAAACTGGGTTATCTATGTCTATAAATGTCACATCAAAACCATGCTCTTGAGCAAGTAACTCACCTAGTGCTTTTACACCATAGCGCTCTGTTGCATGATGCCCGGCTGCAAAAAAATCAATGTTTTGCTCACGAGAACTATGAATTGTCTGCTCCGATGCTTCACCCGTTAAGTAAGCATCAATGCCTTGCTCTGCTGCTAAGTCAATATATCCTTGCCCACCACCAGTACACAGTGCAATGGTTTCTATTTTAGCTGAGCGTACTAAGCTTGTGAGCGGGGTTCGATTAAGCACTTTTGCAATTTTATCTGCAAAATCTTCACCACTTAATGGTGTTTTTAAACGCCCTTTCATTGCTACGCTATTTGAAGTTGGCTCTAGCCCTGTTTCAATTTCAATATCTAATAACTTTGCAAGTTGTGCGTTATTGCCAACTGCTGGATGAATATCGAGTGGTAAGTGATAGCCGAATAAATTAATATCGTTTGCTAGTAGTGCGCCTATACGACGCTTTTTCATACCCGTTATTGGTTGAGATTCCCCTTTCCAAAAAAAACCATGATGAACCAAAATAGCATCTGCTTGTTGCTCAATGGCAGCTTCTATTAAAGCTTGACTTGCGGTTACACCCGTCACAATTTTTTTAATTTCGTTTTTACCTTCGACCTGTAAGCCATTTGGGCAAAAATCTTTTATTAAATGAGGTTTCAAAATGTCATTTAGGAGTTGGTTAAATTCTCTACGTTGCATACTGCTTACCTTACTTAGCACTGAATTTTGTGCAAATTTTGGCGTTTATAGGCCTAAAATGGAAGGAAAATCGCAAAAAATTGAAAAACTGTTTTAAAATAGGTATAAATACCTCTTCTTTATCTGTGTTCACAACGTATAGGGTCTCTGATGAGCAAACTAGACAAAACAGAAGTGTTATCTGCCTTTGAAGCAGCGTACGAAACTGCCAATGGTAAAAAACCTGAAATCACAACCAAACCTGGTTGGTACAGCATTGATGGCGGTAAAAATTTACGCCTAGCTGACGTAGCAGAGCTTACTAAAAAATTAAACTCTGGTAAAACAACTAAAACGAAAAAACCAAAAGCAGCTGCTCCTGTTAAAGCACAGAAAAAAGCGCCATTCACTGTTGTTACCGAAAATGAAGAAGGTTACACAGCGGAAGAACTTTGGATTGTAATTTTAGCTCGTAAAGATCATGACTGTCGCTTACCGCGCGGTGTTGTTTAATCAACATTTATGATTTTTAAAAGAAACCGCGTTAAGCGGTTTTTTTATATCCATTATTTGCCAAAAATATAAAGCTTTATAAGTTGTGTAAGGCTAAAAAAAGCGGCTATGTAGCCGCTTTAACAAAGTATAAAATAAATTACAGTTCTTCAAAATAAAGTGGTTCGCGTTCTTTTTTACCCACTTCATTCATTGTCTCTGCATTGAATAGTCGACCATTGATCATGGTGTAATCTACTTTATCCGAATCTCGAATATTTTTAAGCGGATCGCCATCTATAACCATTAAATCAGCCAGTTTGCCCACTTCAAGCGAGCCTACGTTTTTATCAAGCCCTAAATACTTAGCCGGATCGAGTGTTGAAGCACGTATTGCCTCAAGCGGTGTCATTCCGCCTTGTGCGAACATCCACATCTCCCAGTGTGCACCTAAGCCTTCACGCTGACCGTGCGCACCTAAGTTAACTAATACACCTAGGTCTTGCAGCTCAGCAGCAACGCGTGCGTTATTAAAGTGATTATAGTGATGATCGGGCGCTTTAATGCGGCGCATAGAGCGTGGTAATAATTGATTTTTTGGCACAAATTTACTTAAACGCGGGTGATTCCACACATCAGTTTTATCGTACCAGTAGTTCTCACCCCAAATGCCACCATAAGCCACTACAAGTGTTGGTGTGTAACCAGCATCACTTTGCGACCATAACTGCTTTATATCGTCGTATATGTTCTCTACAGGGATTGAATGCTCAATACCTGTGTGTCCATCTACAATCATACTTAAGTTATGTTGTAATAATGAGCCACCTTCAGGGACAACCATCATTTCAAGTTCACGGCCTGCTTCAATAACTTGTTGGCGCTGCTCTCGGCGTGGCTGGTTATACGATTTAACACTAAACGCCCCTACTTTTTTAAGGCGCTCTAAATGAAATTTAGCATCGTCTAACGAGTCAATATGCGACGTATAACCTGGCATATTTGCGCCATATAAAATAGTACCCGTTGAGAAAATACGCGGGCCAACAATCATGCCTGCCTTTTGCATTTCGCTTGCGGTAAATATTTCAGAGGTATCGTTTGATGGATCGTGAATTGTAGTTACACCCAGCGCTAAACCTGCAAAGTTTTTCCAGTTTTGCTCAGGTATAATTTCACCGCTTGCTTGCGAGCCATGTGCATGAGCATCAACAATACCAGGCATAATTGTTTTGCCTGTTACATCAATAACCTCAGCACCTTTAGGAATGCTTATCTCGCTGGCTGTACCAATTGCTTTGATATGCTTGCCATCGGTGATAATAACACCATTTTCAATAACCTTTTCGCCGTCCATAGTAATAATTTTTGCACCAGTGAGCGCAATCATGCCTTTAGGCTCTGCCATTTTTTTACTGAAACCGATATTATCGCCACTTTTCACTTTAAAGTCGGCATCTTCGGCTTTGTTAATGGCAAACATCCCCTCAAGGCTTGCATGATAAAGCTCAGGCCCTAATGTCCAATAAAGCGTGTTGCTCTTAGCACTCCAGCTAATGTTTTCACCAGCACGTACCGATAACTGCTCTATTGGAAATTGACTGTCTTTAGGCCCAATATTAATTGTTTTACCACTTTGAACAAACGGCGTTACAAATACTTTAAATCGCTCAGCAAAAGCGAGGTATTGCCCATCTGGTGATACTCTAAATTCTGTCGCATGTTCTGACTCGTACAGTTTGCGAACTTTTTTACTTTCAAGCTCAACTACGCTAAGCGTTGGTTTTGGCCAAGGACTCATTATAAAAACGCGATCGTTTGCATCTCCAAATTGTGGTTGATAACCACTTTTTGAAATAAGCTCACTTTTACCGCCTTTTTCGCTTACGCTATAAACCCCCGGATTAAGTGACCACTTAGGGTTTAAAATACTGCCGCCAGTGGCTTTTCGATAAACAACCGTTTTACCATCTGGGCTAAACGTTGGCTCTACGTACTTGCCAGGCTCTTTAGTAACTGTATCACCACGACCACTGCGCGCAGACACAACTCTCACTGACCCTTGTTTGTTATCATCCCATGTGGTGTAAACTATTTTTTTACCATCGCGAGAGTACTGTGGAAATAATTCGTAATGATCAGTTTGCTTTGTTAAACGCTTAATTTTACCCGACTCTAAATCACGTTTATAAATATGTCCAAGCGCTTCAAAAATTGCCGTTTCGCCATCTGGGCTTACTTGCACATTACGCAGCATTTTTACATCAAACTCATCAGTATCTAAGTTTTGTGTAAAGCGCACCGCTTTTTGAATTTTTTTACTTGTTTGCACTTTAAAAGGAATGGTTTTAACAGATTTCTCTGCAACATCTAGCTTGTGAATTGTGCCACCAGCCCAAAATACCAACTCTTCGTTATCTGGTGTCCAGGCAATGGTTGGGTATACACCATGAATAGCCCATGTTTCTTGCATATCTCGCTCAAGCTTATCGTAAAGCTTAGTGTGCTCACCGCTGGTTAAGTCATATAAATAAAGACTAGTTTGAAAATCATCACGCTTTATATACGCCAGTTTTTTTCCATCAGGTGACGGTGTAGGCCTAATAGCACCGCCCATCGTATCGATTATGGTTTCAATTTCACCCGTTTCACGGTCGTAGCGCTTAATTTTATAAATGCCCGCTACAGAATCCTTTGAATAATGAAAGGTTTTACCGGGTGTTGCATCATGCGAAAAGTATACATAACGACCATCAGGTGAAAACATTGGCTCACCTAAATCTTTTTGATCGTTCTCCCGTTTTGTAAGCTGTACGCCCTTGCCACCCGCTTTGTGATACAACCACACTTCACCTGCTCCCAATGAGCGGCTAGCTGTAAAGTGTTTACGCGCAACTAAGTAGTCGCCATCAGGACTCCATGCTGGGCTATTTAGTAATCTAAAGGTTTCATCGGTAACAGCGTGTTGGTTTTCGCCATTTAAGTCCATTATCCAAATGTTATCGCCACCACCTTGATCGGAGGTAAACGCAATACTTTTTCCGCTAGGACTAAAACGAGGTTGCATTTGCCATGCAATATCAGAGGTGAGCTTTGTAGCTGTACCACCACTCATTGGCATAGTGTAAATATCGCCAAGTAAGTCAAACACCACGGTTTTACCATCAGGGCTAACATCTATATTCATCCATGTGCCTTGCTCAACGCTAATTGCAGCGTCAACAAATTGCCCCTTAGGTGAATCTACTTGCCATTTTTGTTCGTCTTTTTCGGCGGCATGTACCTGCCCTATCGCTAATGACACCGACAATGCTAATACTGTATGAAGCATTTTTTTCATGCGTTTCTCGCTTGTTATTGTTGCAGTAAAAACTATTTCACATGATTGCAACAAAAACAAACGCAACTTGCCAGCGTTATATGATAAAGCGCGGTTTATGTAGGTTTAATGCCAAACAATAGGGTCAAATTGATAGTAATTAACTAACATACTGTAAATTTCAGGATCGTATCGGCGAAGCTCTGCGGGTTTTTCGAGGAAGGTTTCGGTGAGTACAGCAAAAAACTCAGCTTCGTTAGTCGCACCATAGCTGTGAATAACATGCGGCATGCTATAAGCAACGTGACTTTTTAATTGGGTGAAAGCACGGCTAAATACTCGGCCCCACTCTTTGTAATCTGCTGAGCTTTTTAAAATGGGTGTGCCCGTTGTTTTACCTGTTTCTTGATCGAGTTGATGCGCAAACTCATGAAAAACTAAATTATGTCCATCACTTGGCAAGCGGTTACCTTCAAGCACGTCATGCCAACTTAGTACAAGTGTGCCGCCAGGCCATGATTCGCCTAGTCTTACCGTATTGTGGTAACTCACAAGTCCTGCACTATCGCGAGTTGATTGCGGGGCGTAATAAGCACTGGGGTATAATAAAATTTCTTTTACATTTCTATATAACGGCCACGGTTTATTAAGCACTAATACACACGCATCGGCGGCAACAATTAACTTCATTGCAGACGTTAGCCTTAAGCCATCACAACCGACAAAGCGTTTTTCGTTTAAAAACCACGTAATATGTCGCTCTAACTTTTCTCTGTCAGCGTCGGTCATTTTTTTATAGATGGGCATGCAACGCAGTAAAATATCTTTTTGCTGCGAATTTAAAGCAAAATCTTTATATTTACTGCGCCATAATCGGTTTTGAATTGATGGCCAACGCCAGAAAATCACCACAAAAAGAATTAAAACAACAATTAACAGTCCATTTATCATAGGGGTTTCCTGAGCTAAGGTATGGTATATAAATATGTCCAGCACACGTGCTTTTCAAGCATACAAGGTTATGTATTTGAATATAAAGTAATTCACATCGTATTGCTTATAGATTACTTAACCTGAACTTTGGTTAAGAGATTTACTAATGTATTGGATCATGGTGATATTTAAATTTATTTTCTCTAGCCAGAGATTTTTAGTGAAAACAAGGCGAATTTACGCGTCAATAGCGGGCCTATTGCAAGTAAATTCAACGCAGTTAGCGCTAAAAATAGCTGTTTGAGATAGATTTATTATCCAGAGTTCAGGTTAATTACTGCTTTGCACTGCCGTTAAATGACGTGTTTAAGTTAACCTTTGCAAAAGGTATCAAATGTACCCTGCAATGTGCTTATAAATTTCGCTACGTGCAAACCATCCATTAATGAGTGGTGTACATCGATAGCTAAAGGCATTGTACCTGTGTGTTTATCAAACTGACCAAATACAAATTTAGGAATCCCTAAACTCTGCCCTTCACTAAATGCATGCGAAAACGCACTAAAATTCAGCCACGGCAAAACAGATATATGAATTAAGTCGGCCTGCCCTTCTGTTTGGGCAAATGCATCAGAAAATAACGGCTGTTGTTTCGCTTTTTTGCTTACGTCACTTGCATGATTTGCAAACTCTTTAAACTCGCCTGTGCTGTTAAAATAACTAAAAACAAACGTATCGTTTTCAGACAACTCAACCACACTGGCGCGAACACTATTAAGTAACCATGGTTGATTATCTATCATACGTAGCATTATTGAATCGTACTCATGGCACGCTTTTAAGGTGCAATATACATACGCTTGAAAAAAAGAAAATTGATTGGTTTTGCAATAGTCGTAAAGTGCTTGAGCATCTAAACGCACACACACATTAAAATAAGGCTGAGAAAAGTGTTTAAATAATTCAAAGTGTTGCTTTCTAGGCCAATTATCTAAATCGATAGGCTGCATGAGAGAAGTTGAGGGAGTCATAATTTGCCGCACAAAATTAAAAATAAAGTGTACCGCTGTTCAGTAATAATTGCATTAACTTACAGATAAACAAAAGGTGTGCAATTGCACACCTTTATGTAAATTAGAACTTAAATTACAGACCGTTTTTAATGATCTCTTGCGCTAATTCGTCAGCAATTAAATGCGTTGATTTTTGCTCTTTTTCGCTGCGGGCAAAGATTTCAGTTAACGTATTAAAAATACCTTCAACATGTTTATTAGACGCTGCTGCACTGTAACCATCTGGCGCTGTTTCGTAATAAACATTAATAATACCACCGGCGTTAATTACGTAATCTGGTGCATATAAAACGCCTTTTTCACGAATAACTTCACCGTGGCGAGATTCTGCCAGCTGATTGTTAGCACAGCCTGCAATAATAGTCGCTTTTAAACGCGGTATCGTTAAATCGTTAACGGTTGCACCTAATGCACAAGGTGCATAAACATCAACATCTAAGTCGTAAATGTTATCAATGCCAACCGCAGTTGCACCAAAATCACTTACTACACGGTCAATGGCAGCTTGGTTAATATCAGTTACAAACAACTCAGCGCCTGCATCATGTAAATGTTTACATAAACCATAAGCAACAGCACCTAAACCTTGAACAGCCACTTTCACACCTGCAAAATTTTGATGACCGCGTTGATGCTGTAGCGCTGCTTTAATTCCTAAAAACGTACCGTATGCTGTAAATGGCGATGGGTTACCGCTTTTACCTTCAAGACCCAGTACGTAATTAGTTTCTTTATTCATGATAGCTACATCAGCACATGTGATGTTTACATCTTCTGCTGAGTAATAGCTGCCATTTAATCGCTCTAACTGGCGGCCAAATGCACGGAATAATTGCTCAGATTTAATTTCTTTCGCGTTACCTATAATTACAGATTTACCACCACCAAAGGGTAAGCGCGCAACTGCATTTTTATAAGTCATGCCCTTTGATAAACGTAGCACGTCATAAACAGCATCTTCGTCGTTCGCATAATCCCACATTCTACATCCGCCAACTGCAGGACCTAGGTTGGTATTATGTACAGCAATAATTGCTTTTAAACCCGACTCTTCATCAGAACAAAAAACCACTTGTTCATGGTTATCAAATTCAACTCGATTAAACACAGCCACTTAAAATACTCCGAAATAGTTAACCCGTGAGAGGGTATGCGCGCTGGAAATTGCCGAGACTTTATCACTTCATATACGTGTTCGCTATACTCACAGATGATAAAACCAATGAAAACATTAAGCTTAAATTAAATAACCTAATTAAAACTTTTATATAGATAAAAAATTTACAAAACCGTCATTTTTAAGTTTTAAATACTATAAATATAAGAACCACACCGACTTACGTTTACGTGAACGTAATACAATTGTTGCATGTAAAGTTTAATATACAAGTGCTACCTGGCCGCTACGTACCGCTGCCTATAGGTTTTCAGTAAAAAGTGAGCTTTTTCGCAAACTGGTCAGAGCTGTAAACTTACTAATAACCCTATTTAAAAAAACAAAAAAGCGAGCACTAGGCTCGCTTTTTAAAAACACAAAACGTACGTTATTTTAGCTTGCTATCAAGCTCTTCAATTTTAGCTTTCCAGATAGCAGGGCCTTGTGTATGCGCATTGGCGCCTTCACTGTCTACTGCAACAGTCACTGGCATATCTTCTACTTCAAATTCGTAAATAGCTTCCATACCTAAATCTTCAAAAGCTACAACACGCGCTTTTTTAATCGCTTTAGATACTAAGTAAGCTGCGCCGCCTACAGCCATCAAATAAACAGATTTATGCTCTTTAATAGACTCAACCGTTGCAGGGCCACGTTCAGCTTTGCCAATCATGCCTACAATGCCTGTTTTTTCTAGCATCATATCGGTAAATTTATCCATGCGAGTGGCTGTTGTAGGGCCAGCAGGACCTACTGCTTCATCGCGTACCGCATCCACAGGGCCTACGTAATAAATAAATTTATTATCAAAGTCTACGCCCTCAGGTAAACCTTCACCTGAGTTAATCATATCTTGCAAACGTTTATGCGCTGCATCACGACCTGTTAAAATAGTACCCGAAAGTAAAACGGTTTCACCCATTTTCCATTCTTGAACATCTTTTTTAGTCAGTGTATTTAAATCAACACGACGTGTGCCTTCGCCCACTTCAAATGTTACTTGTGGCCAATCTTCTAGTTTAGGTGCTTTTAAATTAGCAGGACCAGAACCATCAAGCGTAAAATGTACATGGCGAGTTGCCGCACAATTTGGGATCATTACTACAGGTTTTGAAGCGGCATGCGTTGGTGCCGTTTTAATTTTAACATCAACAACCGTTGTTAAACCGCCTAAGCCTTGTGCGCCAATACCTAATTTATTAGCACGATCAAAAATTTCTAAACGCAGTTTTTCTTCAGTTGTCTCTGCGCCGCGTTCTATTAACTCGTGAATATCAACCGGATCCATTAACGACTCTTTAGCCATTACTGCTGCTTTTTCAGCCGTACCACCAATACCTATACCTAGCATGCCTGGCGGACACCAACCAGCACCCATTGTTGGTAGTGTTTTTTCTACCCATGCAGCAACATCATCTGACGGGTTTAACATAACCATTTTACTTTTGTTTTCAGAGCCGCCGCCTTTAGCCGCAACCATTACTTCTACTTTTCCACCCGCTACTAAATCAATATGCACAACCGAAGGCGTATTATCTTTAGTATTTTTACGCGTACCAGCAGGGTCTGCAACAATAGATGCACGTAAAGGGTTATCTGGATTCAAATATGCACGACGAGTACCTTCATCAACCATTTGTTGAACGGTTAAATCTGTTTTATCCCACTTAACATCCATACCTACTTTAACAAAACAGGTAATAATACCGGTGTCTTGGCAAAGTGGACGCTTGCCTTCAGCCGACATGCGTGAGTTAATTAAAATTTGTGCAATGGCGTCTTTAGCCGCTTTACTTTGTTCTTTGTTGTACGCTTTTTCGAGAGCTTGAACAAAATCAAGTGGGTGATAGAACGAAATATATTGCAATGCATCTTCAATGCTATCAATAAAGTCTTGCTGACAAATTGTACTCATAGTGGTTCCTTAAGTTACCGTTACGCGTTGTCGCGTAATCTAAATCAAACCGGTGACGGTGGTTTGCACTGTTTTTTGCAGCTTAGTGCTGCCAAAAAATTTGACTTATGATACCCTCCCAGCCCGTTTCGAGCCAGTTCTTAAAGGGGCAGTAAATGCTAAACAATAAAAAAAATTGTATTAAATTAGGCATAACACAAAACTGCATTGACGTTTTTGCGCATTTTTCACATTTGCCTTATGCAATTCTATTAGATTCTGCAAATAGTAATCATATAAACAGCCGTTTTGATATTGTTGCTATTGAGCCGCAAAGTACCCTTGAAGTAAAAAATAATAAAAGCTTTTTAAATAATATAGAAAGTAGTGATAACTGCTTTGAAATTATGAATAATGAGCTTTCGCATCTTGCTAAAACAAAAGCCGATTACGATTTACCCTTTAACGGCGGCTGGCTTGGCTACTTTGGCTACGACTTAGGGCGTACAATTGAAAACATCCCCACTCGTGCTATTGAAGATATTAATCTTCCCCAAATGGCTATTGGTCTTTACTTAGATGCCCTTCTTTACGACAAGCAGCAACAAAGCTGGTTTTATGTATCGCAGCCAAACACCGATCGATTAGCGCTTTATGAGCAATACTTAAATACACACGCTAACTCCCAAGTTAATACGCAGTCCTTTGCCCTAAACAGCGACTGGCAATCAAATATGAGCGAAACGGAATACGCTGCAAAGTTTGCCCAAATTGAGGAGTATCTAAAAAGTGGCGATTGTTACCAAATTAATTTAGCGCAGCGCTTTAACGCTCAGTTTGAAGGCTCCCCTTGGGCGGCTTATATTAAACTGCGTGAGGCAAATAAAGCGCCATTTTCGAGCTTTATAAATCACCCTCAAGGGGCAATTTTATCAATTTCCCCTGAGCGCTTTATATCTGTAAATAATAACGTTGTAGAAACCAAACCTATTAAAGGCACTCTGCCGCGAAAAGCGGATGCGCTGGAGGATCAACGCCAAGCCCAAATACTCGCAGCATCAGCTAAAGATCGCGCTGAAAACGTAATGATTGTTGATTTACTGCGTAACGACTTAGGCAAAGTGGCAAAACCTGGCAGCGTCCACGTCCCTTCCCTTTTTGCTATTGAAAGCTTTCCGGCAGTGCATCATTTAGTAAGCACGGTAACCTCAGAACTTGATGAAGGCAAAACAGCGGTCGATCAGTTAAAAGCGGCTTTTCCGGGTGGCTCAATCACCGGTGCGCCCAAAATTAGAGCGATGGAAATAATTGAAGAACTAGAACCACATCGCCGCAGCATTTATTGTGGTTCAATTGGTTATTTAAGTGCATGTGGAAATATGGATACGAGTATCACTATTCGTACCTTGGTGTGCCACAAAGCGCAAATTTACTGCTGGGCAGGCGGCGGAATAGTAGCTGATTCTAAAGTCGAATTGGAATATCAAGAAACTTACGATAAAGTAAATAAAATCCTCCCTTTATTAAAACAGTAGGTCGCTTTGAATAGTGAACACATTATGGCGCGGTTTCTGTTAAGCCCTACAGCTGCGCCAAACCAGTTAAAAGACACGCGTAAAAAACGTGCTAGCGCTGTTATGCTGCCAATTATTGATATAGATAATCATGCACATATCTTACTGTGTAAACGCCCTACTTATTTACACCATCACCCTGGGGAGATTTGTTTGCCAGGGGGTAAGTTTGAAGTAAGCGACATTACCCTTCGCACCACAGCCCTTCGCGAACTAAAAGAAGAGCTAAATATTGCCCAAAACAACGTTAATGTAATAGGTCACTTACCTGAGTATTCAACATTAACGGGTTTTAGTATTAGCCCCTATGTGGGTTTACTTAATAAAGGCACCACCTGGGAAAATGACTATAATGAAGTACAAGCGAGCTTTTTACTCTCGGTCACTGAGTTAAATAACGAAGCTAATTGGCAACCCTTACCTTTTCAACGATTTGGGAAAGCGGTTATTTTGCAAGGTTTTAAAACCCCACATGGTTTACTTTGGGGTGCGACTGCAAGCATTATAAAAAACTTTACAAAACAACTCGCCTTACCAGTTTAAATCTTCGTTATTAGTAGTTACACAATCACAATTCCACGTTATCATGCTCGACCGTTCAAAGAGCAGCTTCGTGCTGATAAAACAAAGTAGAGACACACATTATGATCAGTGCATTTGATATGTTTAGCATTGGTATTGGCCCTTCGTCATCACACACCGTTGGCCCAATGCGCGCATCACGCTTATTTGTTAATGACCTACAAGAACAACAATTATTAGCAAATGTTACCGATATTAAAGTAGAGCTTTATGGCTCTTTGGGACAAACAGGTGTTGGCCATGGATCGGGTAAAGCCGTAATTCTTGGTTTAGCCGGTTATGACCCTGAAACTATAGATGCCGATTTAGTCGACGACATTTTAGCGACCATCGAAAAAGATCAGGTTATTTATCTAAACAAAACACACAAAGCTAAGTTTCCAAAACAAGGCGCTATTGTTTTTCATCGTCGCAAAACGCTGCCTAAGCACTCTAATGCAATGGAAATTATCGCCTCAAACAACGGCGAAAAAGTTTACAGCAAAGTATATTACTCTATTGGCGGTGGCTTTATTGTTACTGATGAAGAGTTTGAAAACGAAAAACAAGCAGCCCTTAATATTAGAGAAGAAAACCCAGCTCCTTTCCCATTTGGTAGCGCAAAAGAGCTACTAGAGATGTGTAAAGAGTCAGGGCTTAGTGTTTCAAGCTTAATGATGAAGAACGAAAAAACACTGCGCACTGAAGATGAAATAAAAGACACGCTGTTTCATATTTGGAAAGTAATGATGGCCTGTATTGACCGTGGTATGCGTACCGAAGGTATTTTACCTGGCGGCTTAAAAGTAAAACGCCGTGCGCCCAGCTTATACTTAAAACTAAATATAGAAGTCAGTAACGACCCACTTCGTGCAATGGACTGGGTTGATTTATTTGCCCTTGCCGTAAACGAAGAAAATGCGGCAGGTGGCCGTGTAGTTACCGCACCAACTAATGGTGCTGCGGGTATTTTACCGGCTGTACTTATGTACTATCACACATTTGTGAAAGAAGTAGACCGCGATATAGCCACACGTTATTTATTAACGGCTGCTGCTATTGGTATTTTATATAAAAAGAATGCCTCTATATCGGGTGCTGAAGTAGGTTGCCAAGGTGAAGTTGGCGTTGCGTGCTCTATGGCTGCAGGCGCATTAACAGAAATTGTTGGTGGCAATGTTGTGCAAGTAGAGAACGCAGCAGAAATTGGTATGGAACATAATTTAGGCCTCACGTGCGACCCTGTTGGTGGCTTAGTACAAGTACCGTGTATTGAACGTAATGCAATGGGCGCGATTAAAGCAATTAATGCCTCACGTTTAGCTATTCGTGGCAGTGGCGAGCAAAAGGTATCACTTGATAAAGTGATTAAAACCATGCTTGAAACCGGCAACGATATGAAAACCAAATACAAAGAAACCGCTCGCGGTGGATTAGCAGTTAATATTATCGAATGTTAATCAGCTCGCTATAGAGAGAAAAAGCTGTCTATTTTAAAATAGGCAGCTTTTTTATTGTTCGTTCAATGCAATCACCTTATTTAACGGGTAACTCTATATCTGCAAATAACTTATCTACGTCATCTTGGTTACGTAACAAGCTTGCTCGCTCTACGCGCTCTTTAGTTAAGTGCGGTGCAAAACGTTCAATAAAATCATACATGTAAGTACGTAAAAAGCTGCCCTTTCTAAAACCAATTTTGGTCGTGCTTGCTTCAAATAAGTGGCTTGCATCAATACACACTAAATCGGTATCGCTCACTTGATCTATCGCCATTGAAGCGACAACACCAACTCCTAAACCCAGTCGTACGTATGTTTTTATAACATCAGCATCGGTTGCAGTAAATACAATGTGTGGCTCAAGTCCGTGTGCGCTAAATGCTTTATCTAACTCTGAGCGGCCCGTAAAACCAAATACATATGTAATGAGTGGATATTGGGCAATGTCAGCAACAGTTAAACTATTTGCCTTTTTAGCGAGCGGATGGTCTTTAGCAACAACAATACTACGGTTCCAATGGTAGCAAGGCAGCATAACTAAATCTGAATACAAATGCAGTGCTTCTGTTGCAATAGCAAAGTCGGCATCACCGCGTGCTGCAGCATCCGATATTTGCTGTGGAGTACCTTGGTGCATATGAAGCGATACCGCAGGATATTTTTTCATAAACCCTTGAATAACGTTAGGCAAAGCATAACGAGCTTGGGTATGTGTTGTGGCAATATTCAACTTACCTTGATCAGGTAGCGTATGCTCATTAGCAACGGCTTTAATACCTTCTACTTTGGAGAGTATTTCACGAGAAATATTAATTATATCTTCGCCAGCACCGGTTACATGCGTTAAATGTTTACCACTGCGACCAAAAATTTGTACACCCAACTCATCTTCTAACATGCGTACTTGTTTAGAAATTCCTGGCTGCGAGGTAAATAAACTCTCAGCAGTCGCTGAAACATTTAATTTATGATTTTGTACTTCTACGATGTATCTGAGTTGTTGTAATTTCATGGCTGCAAATTTTAACGTTATTATTCATATTATTTATAAAGGCAATACCGCTTAAAACCAAGTGTTATTTACGTAAAATATCACTTTAGGTCTTTAGGTGTGCAATTATCTGATTAGAGCTCAAGGCTAGCATAATAAATATGCTTGAGGTAGCGATGTTTATTCAGCTTTAGTTTATAAGCCCTTAGGGTGACTACGGTTTATAAAGAGCTCAACCTATCAATTTTTTGGTGTATTTTTTAAGTTAATCGGCGCAAAGCTACCCTGTTAACGTATATTTAATGTAAGATTAAATAATTAGGTTATATATCCGAGAATTACACCATGATCGTTTCTATTATAATAGTGCTTATAGTTGCATTGATTGTGATTGCACTTTGGGTAAGTGCTGTACAACAACACAAAGAAAAACAAGAAGCGGAACGCCGCAAAGAGCTTACAAAACAAAAAGCTATAATAGAAGAAACAGAAGAAGCACTAATGAATAGTGCCAATATACCTCTTTCTGAAAATATAATCCGTGTATTGCAACGCCGTATTTATGAAGCATTAAACACGATGGTTACTAATTCGCCAACATCTAAAGCACTTAAAAGCCGCTTAAGTGAGGCTAAAACGCACCTCACCAATGCAGTTCTAGACAACAGCAGTGAAGCCCTAACGTTACCGAGTAATGACAAACAGCTTGTTGGCCTAATTCAAGGTATTAAAAAATTACGCTCAATTTTACGCTCTGAACATAATAAAGGTCGTATTGATAGCCAAGTTTTTGTTTTAGAAGATAAACGTCTTGAAAAACTACAACTGCGTATTAATATCGAAAGCCAAATAAAACGTGGCTTATCTGCCCGCTCAGCGAGTATGGTTGGCTCAGCAAGACAGTATTTTGAAAAAGCACAGGCAACGCTCAATGCAGTTACATACACCGATGAATATGTAACAACAAAACGCCAAGAAGTTGAAGGTTACTTAGAAGCAATTAGTGTTGAACTAAGAGCTTCTAATGCAAGCGCACTTAAAAAGAAAACAGAAGAAGAGCAAGACGACTTAGATATATTGTTTGCTCCTAAAAAGAAATGGTAATTCTTTTATAAAAGCATTAAAAAAGCCTGCACAAATTAAATTTATGCAGGCTTTTTTGTCTATTTGTTAGTCATTAAGACAAAAATGCAAACTTGAAAACAAACAAGGCTGTTAATATCCAAACACTAATACTGATTTGATCTTGCTTACCACACAAAACTTTAACCGCCGTATAAGATATAAAACCAAGTGCAATACCGTGCGCAATCGAAAACGTTAATGGTGTCATTAGTAATACCACAGTAACAGGAATTGCATCGGTCATATCATCCCAATTTACAAACTTTAAATTTTGTAACATCAGTACAGCGACATATAAAATAGCACCTGCCGTAGCATAAGCCGGTACCATTTGTGCAAGCGGTGCAAAAAACATCATTAGTAAAAAACAAATACCTACAACTACAGCCGTTAAGCCAGTACGTCCGCCAACAGAAACACCAGCAACCGATTCTATATACGATGTAGTCGTAGACGTGCCTAGCATCGCACCTGCAATTGTTGCTGAGCTGTCAGCACTTAGTGCGCGTCCTAAACGAGGCATGTTACCTTTTTCATCAGCTAAACCAGCTTTTTGAGTGACTGCAACTAATGTACCCGAAGTATCAAAAAGATCGACAAACAAGAATGCAAAAATAACACTCATCATTGATATATCAAAAGCAGCGGCAAAATCTAATTGCATAAAAGTAGGCATTATTGATGGTGGCATAGCCATAACACCGTGATATTCAACTAGCCCTAAACTTAGTGCAATGCCTGTCACTAATAAAATACTAATAAGTACACCGCTTTTAAAATCGCGGTATAAAAGCGCTGCAATTACAAAAAAGCTTAATATAGCTAATAATGGGCCTGGGGAAGTAATGTCGCCCAATTGCACTAGTGTTGCTGGGCTTGAGACAATAATACCTGCATTTTTAAGGGCAATTAAGGCTAAAAAAGCACCTATACCTGTTGCGATAGCTCGCTTGAGCACCAGAGGTATGGCATTAATAATCCATTCTCTGACTTTAAATAAGCTTAAAAATAAAAATATACAACCCGACATAAAAACAGCCCCTAATGCGGCTTGCCAGGTATAACCCATTCCTAATACGACGCCATACGTAAAAAAGGCATTTAGTCCCATGCCAGGCGCTAATGCTAATGGATAATTAGCCCACAAACCCATTATAAAACAGCCTATCGCAGCTGCTATACAGGTAGCTACAAATGCAGCCCCTTGGTCCATCCCTGCCTCAGCAAGCATAGCTGGGTTTACAAATACAATGTATACCATAGTGATAAAGGTAGTTAGGCCAGCAACGCATTCGCGTTTAACTGTTGAGTTATTTTCGCTGAGTTTAAATAAGGCTTCAAACATAATAAACTTGTGATAGTAAAAAGTGACGAGATTTTAACATAAAAATTATCTTTTACAGGACATTTTACCTTGCTATATACTAAACTGTTAAAGTAGTTAAAATAATAAATGAACCAATATGCTTAAAACAACACCTTGTGAGCAAGACTTAGAGCAACAGCTAGACAACATTTTAGGTTTTGTTACTCAACCAGAAAGCAGCCCCGCGCCCATTGATAATAAAAAAGATGAGCAAAGTACTATTAATAAAGCCCTATATTATTTAAAAAATAATCAAGCTCCATTGGCTGCAAAATGGATGCGCCTTGCTGCAATGGCAGGAAACCATAGAGCACAGTTTTATTTAGGTTTATTTTTTGTAAAAGGTGAAGGCGTGCCACAAAGTGTATTTCATGCTGTAGCGTGGTTTAGCTTAGCGAGTAGCCAAGGGTACGCACCTGCCACTGCAGCGGTTACAGATATACGCAAACATATCGAAACTAAGCGATTTAAAGATGCTCAATGTTATGCAGCAAGTTTGTACGAACAAATCCACCAACTCCAGTTTTCTCATATGATCCCTCGCACCAGTGAAAACACATAAACTAACTAAGTAATAAGTACTGTATACAGTGTTGAAAAATACTGTATATAGTTACAAAGATACTCCTACACAGTATAAAACCCACAAATGAAAACACTACTCAAAAATTTATTTTAAAACAACCCCCTCAAAAACAAGCCTATAACAATTTGATTAATAAAGAATTATAGATTTAAAAATAAAAAATAATGATCAAAGGCTGAATAACTGTACAAATAAATAGCATAAAATGCTTGCACGAAAGCACTGTATAAACTACTGTATATGAATACTGTATAAAAACCCAGTGAGTGAAACTATGTTACAGCCTATTACCGTAAGAACAGTTAAAAGTTACCAACAAGACGAGCAAAGCGATTGCGTAAATTTGATCCAAATTGAAGATGAAATTTCAGCGACCTTTGAGCTTTTAAAAGTATTACACCAATACAATAGCTCTAATGCATGGACGTTACTAATTGCGCCAGATCATGTACCTAGCAAAGCTTTACTTGACTCATGCTCTATTGATACAAGCAAATTACTTGTTATTAGACAGAAGCACCTAGTAAATTTAGAGTATGTATTAAATTCTGCGTTACATAATGGAAACTTTGCAGCGGTAATTACCTGGACCGATATAGTTAATAACCAACTACTTACAAATCTATCGTTCGATTTAAGTAAAACGAATACAAAACTATACTGTTTTACTAAAAACGCTCAAACCACAGAGATACCACTCGCTCAATAAGCTTGTTAAACTAATGTTTTAGATTCTGTATTATTATTATGACTTCATTCAATACCACATTATGTTTTTGCAGCAGTGGGCACAATTATGCCGATTGCTGCGAGCCGCTCCACTTATTTGTAAAGCAAGCTGACACTCCTGAACAACTTATGCGCTCACGATTCAGCGCTTATGTTATTAAAAATGCAAAATATGTTTATCAAACCTACGCAAAAGAAAAACAAGCTGAGAATCCGGTTAAAGAAATCAATGATTTTGCTAACAGCTGTCGATTTATAAATCTTGATTTAATTGACTCAAGCCATGATGGCGATACTGGAACTGTAGAATTTAAAGCCCAATATTTTTATCAAAACTTATTTTGTGAGCTTCATGAAAAATCGCAGTTTATTAAAGAAAACACTCAATGGCGTTATTTAGATGGCACTATATATCCTGTTGAAGATATTAAAGTAGGCAGAAATGATGACTGCCCATGCGGTAGCAATAAAAAGTACAAAAAATGTCATAGCATGTAATAAATAATCTTATTTAATATTTATCACCTAAAAGGTGTTTTTAAGTGGCAGAGTGATTTATTAGCTAACTAAACTTAAAAACACACTTTGTTACGCCCTTGCATTTTAGACTCATACATTTTTTCATCTGCGATCTGCAACGTGTTTTTGTTATTTACGTATGGTTGTAGGGTTGCACCGCCAATACTAATAGTCACAAAATCATATTCTGAATATTTGTGTAATATTCCTAAATCGGCCACATTTTGTTTAATTTTATCAGCAACACAAATTGCACCTTCAGTGCTTGTATGCGGTAGAACAACTACAAACTCTTCGCCGCCATAACGCGCAACAAAATCGGTTGGCCTTTGCAAACTATTAGTAATAGTTTGTGCTACTAGGTTTAACACCGTATCCCCCTGCACATGACCATAGATATCATTGTATTGCTTAAAGTAATCTATATCGATGAGTAATAGTGCATAGTCAACTTTTTCTCGTAAGGCGCTTCGTTCCATTTTAGAAAAATGTGCATCAAAATAACGGCGATTGAATACTTTAGTTAAATCATCTAAAAATACTTTTTGATTGAGTAAGTCGTGTTGTAATTTTAACGTTATATGGGCACGAACCCTTCTAAATAGTGTTTCTTTTATAATCGGCTTTTTAATAAAATCAACAGCTCCGGCTTCCCAACACTCTTCTTCTTCGTTTTCAAAGGATGTAACAAAAATAACTGGGATATCCTGTGTTTCAGTATTATTTTTTAATTTTAAACATGTATCAATACCACTCATTCCACCCATATTAATATCGAGTAGGACTATATCGGGTACATTTACATTACAAATTTCAATTGCTTCTTCACCACTTCCAGCTGTTGTCACATTAAAATGCCCAGATAATATTTTTTTTAATACGATTAAGCTTAATAACTGATCGTCAACTATAAGTACTTTAGAATTCTTTAAACTTAGTTTTAATTGATGGTCAGAGTAATTTATTGGCATAGTAAAAATGTTTTGTTTTTTTAATTAAAAACAGCCTATAGCATCACATTTTGTTATGCAAATGTTAGTTAACAGGAGTTCTACTTAGTTGATTACTAATAAAAATGCTTTTTAGTAAATCTTTATTGCATAAAAACAAAAAATGAGCCACTTGGGCTCATTTTATAACTTTGAATACTTAATTTAGTTAAGTATTATTCGTCATCATCTAAATCTAATTGCTGACGTTGAGCAGGTCGAGCTAAAATCTCTACGTAGAAAGAGGTCAAACCTTGCTTTTCAATTTCGCCAATTTGGTTACTTAATTCAGCAACGTGCACAACTTGCGCATCTTCAGCTGTGTTACCAAACTTACAGTCAAATGCCCAATAGTCAGCATCTTCAGGTAGCGTTTTATTACGCTCTCTTTTCAAATATTTTTTCACTTCGTGCTTTGCAGCATCAACCATACGAGGGTATTTGATTTTCTCGTGATTTAGCGTGAATGTTTTCTTCATTACGTTCCTAATTACCTTGGTTTAATGATAATGGCATTTCATGTCATACCATTTGACGCCATTATAGCAATTGCATTTAATTTTTGGATGCTTTTTTTTCATTAAATCAATTATTAGCAAATATATAAAGCAGGCCCGTTATAAAGCATATATTAACTGATGATTATTACAATCATATATCACACCGCAATAAGCTGAAGTGGTTGATGTATTGCATCATTATTAAGGCTGTCGTAAAAAGCAGCTGCATCTATAGGAGGATTAGCAAGTTGTGTTTGTTCGCTTTTAATTCTTCTTCTGACAGCAAGCTCACAGTTATCTATTATATTAAGTGGAATATGCTTATCATCATTTCTAATCGCAAGTGGTTCAGGCTTTAAGCACTGTCTTAACTTAATACTTGTCAGACCGCAGCGCTCTCCTTCTTGAGATATTAATGATGCATTAAACTGTCCAACCAACATATTGTATTCATCAGGGGCTAAAAGTTGCTTTGGACCTGCGCCAAATTGCTTTCTTAATGCCTCTTCTTCTATAACTAAATTATCTATTTCAGTTTTTGGTAAATGAAATTGGCTAAAGTCGAGTGCGTCATGTGACAGCATCGCTAATAATAGAGAAAATTCGCCACGGCGATTTTCATGCACACTATTATTGAGCCTACTGTTTAACTGACTCTCTGTGATTAACAAATCATCTAATTGCATAGTCTTTAGTCGATTGTGGTAACTGATAGATATTTATCGGCTTTATTTCAATTTTCTTTAGCTTTTTTCTTTACTTAAATACGCAATTTGCTATTATCAGCGCCGTTGCATTGGAGGGGTTCCCGAGCGGCCAAAGGGATCAGACTGTAAATCTGACGGCTCAGCCTTCGCTGGTTCGAATCCAGCTCCCTCCACCACTTTTCTTACCGCTAAGTTAAGTGGGGCCAAATGTAACAAAAATAGTGTGGAGGGGTTCCCGAGCGGCCAAAGGGATCAGACTGTAAATCTGACGGCTCAGCCTTCGCTGGTTCGAATCCAGCTCCCTCCACCACTTCTTTTTTATTCCTATATTCCTATATTCCTATATTCCTATATTCCTATATTCAGGTTAACTTCAAAATACCCATTGTAAACTCATGCTGTTTTTCTTTAGCCATGTTGATGATGCTTTATAATTAGGAAAAAAACGCTCAACGTGTTGCCAAAAAGCTTTACTGTGGTTTAAGTGACGTAAATGCGCTAACTCGTGGACAATCACATAATCAATAGCATGATAAGGCGCTCCAATTAAATGCAAATTAAATGTTAGCTCTCGCTTACTGTTACAACTTCCCCACTTTCGCTTATAAATAGCTACTTTTAGACTCGTAGGTAACTCTTCACCCATTTGTGCGCAGAAGTACGCTAAACGCATTTCTATATATGCAGTTAGTTGCTCTTTTAAATATTCTTCAAGAAGTTGCTGATATTTTTGCGAAGTATTTTTAACGCGCGAAGAGTGCGTAATAAGCAAGCTGTCGTTACTGTTTATTACTTCGGACTTAGTACCTTGCTTAAATTCTATGTTTTCAATGCTATCAAAGATTAAAATTTGTTTGTCTTTGAGCGGGTTCTGTCTGTTATCAGCAATATTGTGCTGTTTAGTTAATTGAGCATTTACCCACACCTGCTTATCAAAAAGCCATTCTTGAATGTGTTTATTACTAACAAACTGAGGGGCATATACAGTCACCTTCTTGTTATGTACTTTAATGGCAACCGTTTTACGTTTTATACTTTTCTTTAACTGATATTCAAACACTTTCATACTCATTAATGATATTGCTACGAGAAAATTCACCAGCAATTAATAAAACCAAATAAAGTGTAATTTTCGCTTAGTTAAGCCAATTCATTAGTTTTATTAAGGTTACTCGATAGAAACTTAAATATGACCATATAAATCTAACTTAGTCCTGTGACAGGCAATACATTAGAATAAAAAACACCAACTAAAAAACTAATGCCTGATAAATAAAAGAAAACTAAAAGTAATAAATTCGTTATTTTAATCACTTCATTGAATTAACAGTTTATTTATTAATTAATTAGATTAAACTTGATAAATAAAGATTATATTTTGAGCCATTATGTTATCAGCTTTTTTTATCACAGACCAAGATCCTAGCTTAATCATTAATGGCGTTTACGATCCTCTATTAGTTTCAATGTCATTGCTAATTGCTATTTTTGCAGCCTTTTTCACCATTCGGCTTATAGAGCTCGCAAAAGAAACTCAATTTCCTAGCTACCAACGTTTAGCAAATGTGACCGCTGCTACTGTTTTTTCGGCTGGTATTTGGAGTATGCACTTTATTGGTATGCTTGCCTTTTCACTGTGTACTAATATTGATTATGATCCATCAATCACTCTCCTTTCTTTTATACCAGCATTTATAGCATGTCAGTACGCTGTATCAATGCTAGTAAATAGTAAAGGGAATCTAAAAGTATTGTCGATTTGCTCCGTGTTACTAGGAGCTGGCATTGGCACTATGCATTATAGCGGCATGGCTGCAATGGATCTTGCTCCTTTACTTAGATATGATCCATTGATTTTTGCGTTATCAATCATTGTTGCTGTAGCCCTCTCCTTTATAGCCCTTTACAGTCGCTTTAATCTTGAGCGTTTTTTACCCTCTTTATCACCTCTTCAAAATAACTCAATTAGCGCTGTTATTTTAGGGTGTGCTGTTGCTGGTATGCACTACATGGGTATGGCCGCTACACGTTTTGTAGCTACATCGCCACTAATCTATGATGATGCTAATGCAACCGCAGGACTAACTTTTATCGCCATTGCAGTCGCCACAGCAACTATCGCGATTACAAGCGTGGTTGGTGTAATAAATGGTATGGTTCGCTATCGCATGCTACTTGAGGAGAAGTCGGCAAAAGAATCCCGTCTAAATGCTATTTTAGGTACCGCTATAGATGGCATTGTTACCATTGACCATGCTGGTATTATTTTAAGTTTTAATGAAGCCGCTAGTAAAATTTTTGGCTGGCAAGAAAACCAAGTTCAAGGCAAAAACGTAAAAATGCTAATGGACGATAACATTGCCAAGCACCACGACGAATACCTCTTAAATGCTCACAATGTTGATCAAGGTAAAATAATAGGCATAAACCGTGATGTATATGCAAAACACATGAACGGACATGTTTTTCCTATTCGCTTAGGTATAGGCGAAGTAAATCAGCCGGGCCATAACCCTTTATATGTTGGCTTTATTACCGACTTGACCGAACAACGCGCTTTGCAACAAAGTTTAGAAGAGAAAGAACAAAAATACCGCTCTCTTATCGATAACATGCCCGGAGTAGCGTTTAGATGTAAGTTTGATGACAACTGGACTATGTTATTTATTAGTCCAAATATAATTGAGCTTACAGGGTATAACCCAAATGAGTTTACAGAGCATTGTATCGAGTTTAATGACTTGGTCTTGAAATCAGACCAAAAACAAATAGTTGATGAAGTCACTAAAGCTGTTGATGCAAAGTCTCAATATTCTATTGAATACCGAATTAGACATAGAAATGGCAAAATTTTGTGGTTGTTAGATAAAGGGAGTATCGACTTTGATGCTCAAGGCAACCCAAAGTGGATTGATGGTGTTTTAGTCGATATTACTGAACGCAAAGAATATGAAGAAAAACTAGAGCAAGCTAAATTTAAAGCTGAAGAAGCTGCTCATGCAAAGCAATCTTTTATGGCTAATATGAGCCATGAAATACGCACCCCAATGAATTCTATAATAGGTTTTAGCGATCTATTAATGGACACCCCACTTGATCAAGAACAACAAAAGCACTTGGTTACCGTAAATAATGCAGCGCGTTCATTGCTAAGATTGTTAAATGAAATTCTTGATTCTGCAAAACTAGAACGCGGTAAGCTCACCATTGAGCCAGTCCACTTTAGCTTAAAACCAGTGATAGACAGTATTATTTCTACTTTTTGGCTAGAAGCTAAAAAGAAAGATTTAGAACTTAAACTCCATATTAAAGAATCAGTAAGTTCTACGTACTACGGCGACCCAGATCGACTCAGACAAGTACTCACTAATCTAATTGGTAACGCGATTAAGTTCACCGAAAAAGGCTCTGTTACGGTCACCGTTGGCATGACACAAAATCAGCATCTGTTTTTTGAAGTGCAAGATACCGGAATTGGTATTGCAAAAGATCGTATTCAAGCTGTATTTCAACCTTTTGAACAAGCCGATGGCACTACTACCCGCCGCTTTGGTGGTACAGGCCTTGGTACAACCATAAGTAAACAACTTGTAGAGCTTATGGGCGGAACAATAAACTTAGTAAGTGAGCTAGGTAAAGGCACCTGTTTTTACTTTTCATTGCCGCTTACTTTAGGTGACGAATCTAAAATAGATTATTTTGATGGTCTACACACCCAACTGCCTGCACTTAGAGTACTAGTAGTTGATGATATAGAGCAAAATACAGAACTACTGTCTTTGCTTCTATCACGAGATCAGCATTCAGTTACCAAAGCGTCAAACGGACTTGAAGCGATTAAAGTATTTGAAGAGCAAGACTTTGATGTCATATTAATGGATATACATATGCCATTGTGTGATGGCATACAAGCAGCACAAAAAATAAGAGCAATAGAAAACCAAAGGCAGCTTAAGTACACGCCAATTATCGCACTCACAGCAAGCGTATTACAGCAAGATAAGCTTACGGCTAAAAAAGCAGGCATGAATGGCTTTGCCAATAAACCCGTCGATATAAACCAGCTTAACCAAGAAATAGCGCAAGTGTTGGGGCTTGGTATTGCAAAAGAAATGGTTATATCGCAAAGCGATCCTAAAGCGCAGCATATAGATTTTGAAAAAGGATTAGCACTTTGGGGTTCTAAGTGTAAGCAACTTACAGAGATTACTAAGTTTATAAGTGATAGTGATAAGCGGTTTGAGAGATTATTTAATGATAAATTATCAAACATAAAAGATGTCGATAGCCTCATTCACACACTCAAAGGTGTTGCTGGTAATTTGGGCCTAATAACGTTAATGAAGTTATTAGCCGATTTAGAGCAAAAGCAAAGTGATACTAAAGTTATTAGTATTTTAGACGATATCAAAAACGAACTACTTATTATAACGCAACTGCTGTCATCAAATACTTGCGATGAGCCAAATAGCAAGCCTGAAGATGATAGCTCAGACACTCTATCAATAGATGAGATTAAGCAATTGTGTGAAACACTTCATCAAGATGCGCAAAACGCAGAATTAAATGATGAACTACTCGCAAAGTTGCAACGCGGCGCACCTTCTACCTTTCAAAATGAAGTTGATGATATAGCCGAAGCCTTTGATGAATTTGATTTTGATAAAGCACACGTAATACTTGAAACCTTACTTGAAAAACTAACAAACGATGAGTATTAATTAATGGATTTTACGACAGATAGGCCACGGGTATTAATTGTTGACGATGAGCCTGCAAATCTAAAAGTAATGCGCGAAGTGTTAGGTAATCAGTATCGTATGTCGTTTGCTAAATCTGGTGATGCCGCACTGGCACTACTTGAAAAAGAGCTACCTAAGCTAATTTTGCTCGACATAATGATGCCAGATATGAATGGCTTTGAAGTGTGCCAAATAGTTAAGAGAAATCCTAAAACATCACACATCCCAATTATTTTTGTAACTGCGCTTGGCGATGAAAGCGATGAATACAAAGGTTTTGAGTTAGGCGCAGTAGATTATATTACTAAACCAATAAGCCCTGCCATTGTAAGAGCAAGGGTTAATACTCACTTGTCGCTAGTACAAGCAGAGCAATTAAAGCAAGCTCATGTAGATTTAGTAGAACGTCTAGGCCGTGCAGCGGAATATAAAGACACCGACACGGGTGAACATATAGTGCGCATGAGCCAATACAGTAAAGTATTAGCGTTAGCACTAGGTATGGATGAACAACGAGCAGAACTTTTACGTCAAGCCGCCCCAATGCACGATGTAGGAAAAATAGGTATCCCTGACGCTATCCTACTCAAACCTGGAAAGTTAACCTCTGAAGAGTTTGATCATATGAAAGAACACGCCAGCATTGGCGCGCAAATTTTAGCAAACTCATCATCTCCTTTACTACAACTTGCGCATACACTTGCAATTGAACACCACGAAAAATGGGATGGCTCAGGCTATCCTAACGGGATCAAAGGCGAAAAAATATCAGTTGAAGGTAGAATTGTTGCTATAGCTGACGTATTTGATGCACTTACCTCAAAACGCCCTTACAAAGAGGCTTGGAGCATAGAGAAAACAGTTTTGCATATGCAAGAGCAAGCAGGAACTCATTTCGATCCCGCTCTAATCGAGCTATTAGTAAAAAACTTAGACGATATTATTGCTATAAAAAATGCAAATCAAGAAAGCTAATTCTTTTTAGCACTGTGAGAGCCAAGCTCAACATTTGGGTAACAAGATTTTATATAACGATAGTCATGTGACGTAATTTCATGGCTATTGCCACTTTCATCTTTAAAGTAGATAGAAAACGTTACACCATGATCTGCTAAAACTACTTTTATATTTAAACTCTCAAGATGAATACGCCATTGAATAAATTGATCCCCTGAGGCTAAAAATGCAATCCCTTTACTGCGCCCCTCTCCTTCAAACAATGCTAAACGAGTGGTTGAACAAGCATCTTCAAGCGTTAAAGGGCCTCGCCCATGCTCATTCCAAAAGGCAAGCTCTGGCACTACGCTAAAACCTAAAACCTGTTCATACCACTTAACGGCATTAGCTAAGTTATCAACATTTAAATGGCAATGATCAATGCCTGATAATTTCGGTATGCTTGTATTATTCACGTTTCTCACCAATTTCTGACTTTAATTGCTCTAAAAACTCATGCATATACCTTGTTCGTCTATTCGCCTCTGCTTTAGCTGATGGGGTATTCATACTATCTGCAATATGTAATAACTTTATGAAAAAATGATCAAGCGTGTATGTTTTATCATCAGCCTCGCGTTCAACACAAAAAGGGTCATTTGGGTTATATAATAACCGAGAAATTGAGCCACCAACTTTCATGCATCGGCTAACGCCAATAGCGCCCAATGCATCCATTCTGTCGGCATCTTGTACTATTTGCGCTTCAACGGTTTTAATTTTTATATTTGCGCTGAAGCTATGCGCTGCAATTGCATGATGAATCTCATCAAAAAGTGACTCGTCATAATTAATCGATTTTAAAAACTCCAATGCCTTATCAGCTGCCATAGTAGAGGCTTTTGCACGATCAGGGTGGTTTTTAGCCACCGCCACACAGTCGTGCATCCACGCTGCAGGTAATACTACTGACATGTTTGCCTGCTCCGCATTACATAACTGTATTGCAACACGCACCACTCGCTCTATATGAGTAATGTCATGAGCAACATCAGCATGCACTAAAGAGGCGATAAACCCTCTACATTGTGAGTTAAGTATTTCTAAATCAGGGCTTAAAGCGACGTCAGACAAAGTTAGGTTCCAAAAAGCTAATTAATCAATGAATTATCCGTACTTTACCGTGCTTTATGCCCCCCTTGCAAAACATTCATTGTATGTTGCTCCTTGCTTGACTAAAATACAGCGCTTATTTATTACTACTGAGAAGCCTTATGTCATCTGCCGTTTACCTACAAGCTGGTCGCGATAAATCATTAAAAAGAAAACACCCTTGGTTATTTTCAAAAGCCATCAAAAAAATTAAAGGTAAACCTGGATTAGGCGACACAGTAACGATTCACGACAGCGAAGGTAAGTTTTTAGCAACTGCTGCGTATAGCCCTCACTCACAAATTCGTGCACGTGTTTGGAGCTTTGACGAAAAAGAAGTCATCGATCAACACTTTTTTGAACGCCGTTTACGTCGCTCATTAGAAGCCCGTAGCCAAGTTATTGAAGAAGGCGGATTAACAGGGTTTCGCTTATGTGCTGCTGAGTCTGATTACTTACCAGGCGTTACAATAGATAAGTTTGACAACGTATTAGTGTGCCAGCTATTAAGCGCCGGTGCCGAGCGCCATAAAGGCGAGATTGTAGGCGCATTGATGTCTATTTTCCCCGGCTCTAGCATATATGAGCGTTCTGACGTAGATGTACGTACTAAAGAAGGCTTAGAACCAATTAAAGGCGCACTTTGGGGGAATGAACCAAAAGAGCCTGTGCTTATTGAAGAAAACGGCTTAAAAATCGAAGTTGATATAATTGAAGGTCACAAAACAGGATTTTACTTAGATCAGCGTGACAGCCGTGCTGCACTTGAGCGCTTCTCAAAAGGTAAAACTGTCCTTAACTGCTTTAGTTACACAGGTACATTCTCGTTGTATGCCCTGCGTGGTGGATGTGAGCATGTAACTAACGTAGATGTATCGCAACCCGCTTTAGATACAGCAAAACGTAATGTTGAGCATAATAACTTAGATTTAAACAAAGTGAGCTTTGTTAAGCAGGATGTATTTAAATTATTACGCCAATACCGCGACGAAGGTAGACAGTTTGATACCATCGTAATGGACCCACCAAAATTTGCTGATAATAAAGCGCAGCTAACGGGCGCGTGTCGTGGCTATAAAGATATCAACATGATTGCCATGCAAATACTAAAACCAGGCGGAACACTATTAACATTCTCATGCTCTGGTTTAATGGAACAAAACCTGTTTCAAAAAGTAGTAGCCGATGCAGCACTTGATGCAGGTAAAGACCTACTGATAATGGAGCGATTAAACCAGGCAGCCGATCATCCAATTGCTGGCAGCTACCCTGAAGGCTTTTACTTAAAAGGCTTAATCTGTAAGGTTTTTTAATATCTACTATTGAGTTTAACTGAATTCGATTTAGTTAAACTGAATGATTTCAAGACCTGCTGTTACCGTGCCATCATCTTCTTTGCTGGCACGTATTACTTTTGCAGTTGCATTTAAAGGCGCAATACTTGGATGAGTCGAATCAATGTTCACCGTCAGTAAGGTATTAGGTTCAAGCAATTCATCTAAATGAATTGATAAACCTGTTGCACTTAAATCCACGCACTCTGCGGCAAAACTTAAGCCCGCTATTGGTTCTATCGTTGTTAAATTTGCAGGAGTGTTAATCTGCATGCGTCTAAAATTTCGCTTATCATCAGTAAACATATGTTACCTCTAAACAACCGTGTTAATTTCTTCCAACAAAGCACCCACTGAAAATGGCTTTACAACATACGCGTTACAACCAGCATCAAACCCTGCTTGTTTTTCAGATGGGGACTCTAGGCCCGATACCATAACAACAGGAATATTTTTTGTTTCAGGTGTGTGCTTTAGCATTCGGCATGTATCATAACCATCAAGACCAGGCATACAAACATCAAGCAAAATTATATCTGGCGGACTCGCAATTGCTGACGCAAGGCAGCTTTGCCCTGAATCTGCGTAACTAACATCAAATTTCGACGCTAGTGCGGCTTTGAGCATTTCAAAATTAAAATACTCGTCATCTACCACTAAAAGTCGCTTTGTTTTATGTTCAATCGATGAGGACATAACTATGTCGCTTCCTTTTCAAAACAAAAATAAATCCTTCTATTAAGGTACTAAGCTTAATAGAAAATGCAAGTTTTATTCTATCTCTTTTATCGCATTAAGTACCCGCTTGGCTGAAATTGGGTAAGGCGTTCCTAGTGTTTGAGCAAATAGCGACACTCTAAGCTCCTGTTGCATCCAGAAAATAGCGGTTACCTCTTGTGGTATAGGTAACCCTTTAGGCGTTTTATTAACTACTTTTTTATACTCTTGCGCAACTTTATCTAGCTCTAGTACGCATAACCTATCACGATTTGGATCCACAGGCAGCTTTTCTAAACGTTTTTGAATCGCTTTTAAATAACGAATTAAATCCGCTATTTTATCTGCGCCATGCGCGCTCACAAAACCTTTAAATATAAGTGACTCAAGCTGTGACTTAATATCGCCGTGCGCAGTTATCATGGTTAAATCAACGCGCCCTTTCATTTTTTTATGCAGGGCATGAGCAATACTTAATACTTGCTCAACTTGCGTTGCAATCGATACAACGGCATCGCCCAGCTCACCGCGTATTTGCTCTTTTACTGTTTCAAATGCTTTTTCGTCGCGTATATCACCGTGTTTTACTAATAAGCTATCAACACCTGCGGCAATACAGTCATCAATTAAATCAGCTATTTTACCAAATGGGTTAAAGTACAAACCCAGCTTTGCCTTATTCGGTAAGTTTTGTTGTAAGTACTTAATTGGCGATGGCACATTTAATAGTACTAAACGGCGCAAACCTTGTTGATGTGCTTGCTGCGCTTTTGCTTCGCTATCAAAAAGCTCCACTGCAGCGGCTGATTTTTTATCCACCAGCGCAGGGTATGCTTTTATCTCATATTGACCTTGCTTTTTAACGTATGAAGCGGGTAACTCACCAAAGTCCCATTGTGTTAGGTCTGACTTTTCAATGCCTTTATCGGCTACTTTAGACAGTGTTTCGGTTACTTCACCTTGCAGCTCTGCTTTGAGCTTGGCTAAATCAAGCCCTCGTGCAAGTAACTTATCGTGTTCATCACGTACTTCAAACTGTAATCGTAAATGCGGTGCAAGCGCGGTTAAATCCCATGCCTCTGGATCAACTTTTACACCTGTCATTCTCAATAAACGCGTCGTTAATGCATCAATTAAGCTCCCTTGCATTGGCTCAATAGCTGCCAGCACTGCATCAGCATAGTTTGGTGCTGGCACAAAATTACGACGAAGCGATTTAGGCAATGACTTTATAAGCCCACTTATTAGCTCATGCCTAAATGCTGGTATGTGCCAGTCAAAACCACTTTCTTGCACTTGATTCAACAGCGCGACCGGTATTTGTACCGCAACGCCATCAACTGCTTGGCCTGGATCGAAATGATAAGCAAGCGGCAATATAATATTGTCTTGCTGCCATGTGTCAGGGTAGTCAAACTCAGTGATATTACTTGCACCATGCTGCATTAGCTCTTCACGAGTCATGTGTAGGTAATGCTTATTTTGTTGTTTTTGTGTTTTATACCATTTTAAAAATGCAGCGCGGTTATTAATTTCTTTGGGTATTTTTTTATCGTAAAACTCAAATAACGTTTGCTCATCAACTAAAATATCACGACGACGTGACTTATTTTCCAGAACTTGAATATCTTCTATTAGCTCACGGTTAAACGCTAAAAAGCCCTCGTTTAAGCCCAGTTCTTGCTCAACTAATGCAGTGCGCACAAAAAGCTCTCGACTCACTTTAGGGTCTATGTTGCTATAAACACAGCGGCGTTTATTTACAATAAGTAAGCCATATAAAGTTTGCTGCTCAAACGCGATTACCGCACCTGGTTTTTTCTCCCAATGTGGTTCAGTGTAACTACGTTTTACTAAGTGCTGTGCTAATGGCTCTACCCAGTTAATGTCTATTTTTGCATTTGTGCGGGCATATAACTTACTTGTCTCTACCAACTCCGCCGACATGATCCATTTGGGGCTCTTTTTAAATAAACCTGAACCTGGAAAAATATGAAACTGACTATTACGTGCCCCTTTGTATATTTGTTTTTCATCTTTAAAGCCAATATGGCTTAGCATTCCGCTTAATAACGCTTTGTGAACAAGTTCGCCATCAGCCGCTTGGCTGGTTGCTTTCATGCCCATTTCGTTACACACAGTACTTATTTGATAAACAATATCTTGCCATTCACGCAGGCGCATATAGGCTAAGAAGTCTTTTTGACACAGCTTTCTAAATTGGCTATTAGTAAGCTCGCTTTGCTGCTCTTCTAAGTAATTCCATAAGTTTAAAAAAGCGATAAAATCAGAATCTGGATCATCAAAACGACCGTGCTTTTCATTGGCAGCAGCACGTTTTTCTTGTGGGCGTTCACGTGGGTCTTGAATAGACAACGCCGCTACAATGATAATCACTTCACGCAATGCGCCAAGTTTATGGGCTGTTAGCACCATTTTTGCTAAACGTGGGTCAACGGGTAATCGACTAAGCTCCCTGCCCGATTGCGTTAGGCTGGTTTTACTATCGCGTTTAGCTGGTTTTACCGCTTGTAGCTCTTCAAGCAATGTTAGGCCATCATTAATATTGCGGCTATCTGGCGCTTGTACAAACGGAAATTGCGCCATATCACCAAGCCCTAGCGCCAACATTTGTAAAATAACAGACGCAAGGTTAGTACGCAGTATTTCAGGGTCGGTAAACTCTGGACGTGATAAAAAATCATCCTCAGAGTACAACCTAATACAAATACCCGCTTCAACACGTCCACAACGACCCATACGCTGATTAGCACTTGCTTGTGATATAGGCTCTATTGGTAGGCGCTGTACTTTTGTACGATAGCTGTAGCGACTTATACGCGCAGTACCTGGGTCTATTACATAACGAATACCTGGCACGGTGAGTGACGTTTCGGCTACGTTAGTCGATAAAATAATATGACGACGAGAATGCGGCGCAAATATACGGTTTTGCTCTGCGTTGGATAAACGCGAGTAAAGTGGCAATACATCGGTGTGTTTTAAATTACGCTTGCTAAGTGCATCTGCGGTATCGCGTATTTCACGCTCACCATTTAAAAATATGAGAATATCGCCAGGGCCTTCAGCACACAGCTCATCAACGGCATCAAAAATACCTTGTAGCTGATCGCCTTCCGCTTCCATATCATCTTTATTAATATCAGTAATAGAGTTGTAGCGCACATCAACAGGGAAAGTACGACCCGATACTTCTATAATGGGCGCATCATCAAAGTGCTTTGAAAAACGCTCAGGATCGATAGTCGCTGAGGTAATTATTATTTTTAAATCAGGGCGTTTTGGAAGCAGGTTTTTTAAGTAACCTAAAATAAAATCAATATTTAAACTACGCTCATGCGCTTCATCAATAATAATCGTGTCGTATTGATTTAAAAAACGGTCTTGCTGAATTTCAGCCAGCAAAATACCGTCAGTCATTAATTTAATATACGTATTATTAGATACCTGATCGCTAAAACGAATTTTAAAGCCAACTTGCTGGCCAAGTACACACTTCATTTCTTCAGCAATACGATTAGCCACAGTACGCGCTGCTAATCGACGTGGTTGCGTATGACCAATTAAACCATCAACACCGCGACCAAGCTCTAAACACATTTTAGGTATTTGCGTTGTTTTACCTGAGCCCGTCTCACCGGCAATAATAACCACTTGGTTATTTGCAATGGCGTCTTTAATTAATTCCTTTTTTTGACTTACCGGCAATTGCTCAGGGTAAGTCACTTTAGGGAGGCCAGCTAAGCGTTTATCGCGTAATTCTTGGCTACGGGTTATATCAGCCGCTATTTTTTCAAGCGCGTTGGCATGCTTGTTTTCATCCGTTATTTTTTTTACGCCATGTAAGCGTTTTTTGAAAATGAATTGATCTTTTTTTAAGCACGTTTTTAGCTCGCCAAACAACTGACCTAGGTTTACCACCCGCATACCTTATAAAATTAGTTAAAGAGCCGTAATTGTATCAAATTAAACGGCTGGGGTTAATCCTACAAAATGCATAACGCGGGGTTGTTTGTTATATAAACGCTGCTATTGAACTAAACTGTGAATAATAAATTTATTTTAAACAATTATTTTCAGGGCTAACTACATTGAATAAATTAAATGACGTTGACTTATTCGTCACTAAAAATGCCCACGTAGGTCGCTTGCGTATTCGATTTACTTGCCCGATACATGCCAGAGGTATTAAACGGTAAGCTAATATTACCCTTTGTATCAATAATAATTACGCCGCCAGTGCCGCCAATAGGCTTAAGCACACCGTTTATAACTTCATCCCCTGCCTCAGCAATGGTTTTACCTTGGTACTTAACTCGCGCACATATATCGCTCGCTACATTATAGCGAATAAAGTATTCACCATGCCCTGTTGCCGATACCGCGCACGATTCATTTTCAGCAAATGTTCCGGCCCCAATTACCGGCGCATCCCCCACACGACCATAACGTTTTGCGGTCATACCACCTGTTGATGTACCTGCCGCTAAATTACCATTTTTATCAAGCGCCACTGCGCCAACCGTGCCCATTTTGTAAGAGTTAGGTAATGCTTTGTGCGCGGCTTGGTACTCTTTACTGGTTGCTTTGGCTTTATCTAATTTTTGTTTTGCTTTTAAAAGCGCTTTGTAACGAGGCTCGGTATCAAATAGGTTATTTTCGACAAGCTCAACACCTTGCTCTTTAGCAAACTCTTCAGCGCCTTGCCCACTAAGCATTACGTGTACAGAGTTATCCATTACCAAACGCGCTAAGTTAATTGGGCTCTCAATATGCTTTACACCCGCAACTGCGCCTGCTTCACGGTTTCGACCATCCATTATGGATGCATCAAGCTCATGCCCGCCATCGTAGGTGTATACCGCTCCACGCCCTGCATTAAAATAAGGGGATTGCTCTAATACTGCAATTGCTGCAATTACCGCATCTAAGCTTTCGCCGCCTTGGTGTAATACTTTATAACCTGTCTCTACTGCTTGCGTTAATTTTGCACGATACTCTTTTTCTTGAGCGGGTGTAAATCGTGCTTTTTCAATTGTCCCTGCCCCACCATGAATCGCAATGGCAAAAGGAGTCTCTGCAGCTACTGCGCTATTACTTAAAGCAACAAAGCTGCTCGCAAAAATCGCTAATAATGGTGTTTTCATAATGAGTTCTTTTATGGGGAAGTTATAAACTAATGTGAATGGTTACGGACTTAATTTCAACTAAAGTGAGTTTAATGGCATAAAAAAAGCGCCTTAAGGCGCTTTTTAAAATTTTACGTGTTTGTAATTAAGCTTGTTTAGCTTTTAAACGCGCTAAACGTGCTACTTGGTGAGTAGACGTTAAGAACGAGTAAATTGGTGCTAAGTAACCACGTTTACGAAGCTCTAAGAAATCAGCATCGCTTAACTCGTTTAGTTTTTTCTCATCGATAAGGTAAATACCGTTGATGTCTTTTTTCTCGCCTTTAATGTCTACTGTTAGCGTTTGCGCAATTAGTAGCTCTTTATCAGCAAGGAATTTAGTGAACGCTTCAGTTACTTGAGAAAACTCAATAAATGATACTAGCGCTTCTTTACGACGTTTTAGGTAATCTGTTTCTTCGCCGTTTTCAAATAATGCATTACCTTCGTCTTCACCAACAAGCGCACTTGCTTCGTCAATTACGATACCGTATTGATCTTGATCTGGGTGTTTAACTAAACCAAGTGGGTAACGAGTAGATGCCATAGGTGCAAATGCTGCAGTCCATTTACCATCTTCTACAAAAAGGTTTTCGCCTGGCTCTAAGCCAAACATAGCAACTGCTTGAAAAGTGCCGGTTTCGTTATTTTTAACGAATGACATTGGAAACTCGTTTGCTACACGTGCAAACTCATGTGCAACTACTGGCACTAAGTGTTGAGTTTTCATGAATTCTACATTGATGCCGTTTTGAATTTTAGTGTTGGCATGTTTTTCGTTGTGTAAAGGCTGTACTTGTTGCTCCGCCATGTTACTGCTCCGTTTATTTTAATTTATATGTTTCATTGTTAATGCCTTTAGGCTAATGCTTTTGAGCTAAAAAAGGAAGGGAAACTTTTATGACAACAACCATGAAAAAATAAAATTTAACTAAATCTGAACGTTGCTAAAAAACATACAGCTCAAACTCATAAATTTTGTTCAAAAACAACACACTTCGTGGTTAATTTTAATACAAACCAAAGTTATTCATTAACATTGGTTAACAGTTCAAAGCTATTTTTTTGCAGTGTTTAGGCTTAAATTTAAGCAAATAAAAAAGGCCGCTTATATAAGCGGCCTTTAAAAGTTAAATTGGCATCTAAATTAAGGCGCCCAATATACTTCAATATTTATACTTGGGTGATTAAGCACAGCGCGAAGTGGCATGTCATTAACATCGCCGCCCGCTTTTGCTTGCTTATAAACAGCGAGTTTTTCTTCACCGCTAATTAAAAGCTTAACCACTTTAGATTGCGCAATGGCATTTAACGTAAGCGTCATTCGCTCAGTAATACTACCCGTCACATCACTTTGTATCGCATTAATCGCACATACTGTTTGCTCAGTTGTTAAACCATGCTCTAAACCGTCTGCATTTGGGAATAACGACGCTGTATGGCCATCTGGGCCCATACCTAAAATAGTTACATCATATGGGCTTTTTAGCTCGCTATAAGCCGCTTCACACTCTTGTGCGCCCTGTTGAGCCGTTGCTGCAGCGTTCTTCATAGTAATAAAGTTGGCAGCACTACCATGATTTTGTAATAAAGTACTTTTAATAAATGCTTCATTACTTTTTTCATGGTTTGGATCTACCCAACGCTCATCAACCATAGCAACATCAACATGTTGCCAATCTAAATCAAGCGTTGATAAATGCTTATAAGCGGGCGCAGGAGACGAGCCGCCCGACACCATTAATACAGCACGGCCATCGTTTTTAATGCCATCACGTAATGATTGCTCAAGCGTTGCAGAAAGCTCAGCTGTTAACGCGTCTTTATCGTCAAAAAACTTTTCAACTAATGTTGCCATGCTTATACCTTATCGCCTGTGTTAAACCATACGTGGTTGTTTTCTGCTAATAATTCATCAGCATCATCAGGTCCCCAACTACCAGAACGGTAAAGCGCAGGTTTGCCTTTGCCTTGCCATCTATCAATAATTGGATCAATCCACTTCCACGCTTGGCGCACTTCATCACGGTGAATAAATAACGATGGGTTATTTGCAGCAGCATCAAGCATTAAACGCTTGTACGCATCTGAATGGAAACCATTGCTGTAAGCTTGTGAAAGCTCAATATTCATTGTTACTGGCTCAAGTTGCATTTGAAGATTATCAAGGCGCTTAGACATAAGCGTTAGTTGAATTGTTTCCTCTGGCTGCAAACGAATAACAAGGCGATTCGGCTCGATATTGCCCACGTTATCTTCGTAGATATTGTGAGATACTTTTTTGTATTCAACCACAATTTCTGCACAGCGCTTAGCCATACGTTTACCCGTACGAAGGTAAAATGGAACACCTGCCCAGCGCCAGTTATCAATATGCGCGCGAATAGCTACAAACGTTTCTGTTTTACTAGAACCTTCATTTAGCTCTTCTAAGTAACCCGGTACAATTTTACCGTTTAAGTCACCTGGTACGTATTGACCACGAACAATATTTTCATCAACATCACCATCTACAAGCGGGCGAAGTGCTTCTAATACTTTTAGTTTTTCGTTACGAATGCTGTTAGCGTTTAGCTTATTAGGCGACTCCATTGCAACTAAGCAAAGTAGTTGTAATAAGTGGTTTTGAACCATGTCACGAAGTGCACCGGCTTTATCATAAAAACCAGCGCGGCTTTCAAGACCAACCGTTTCTGACAAGCTAATTTGAATATTATCAATAGATTTAGCATCCCACATATTTTCAAACAATGAGTTTGAAAAACGCAGCGCCATTAAGTTTTGTACTGTTTCTTTACCTAAGTAATGGTCAATACGGAAAATTTGTTCTTCATTAAAAAACTCTGCAATTTTTCCATTAATTGCTTCAGCAGAATCACCGCAATAACCAATTGGCTTTTCAACAACAACGCGTGATGTAGGGGTAATTAAACCTTTAGTCGATAATATTTCACAACATGTGCCGTAAACAGCAGGCGGAAGCGATAAGTAAAACACGCGAGACTTAGTGCTTTCGTGCTCATCTAAAATGCCTTTTAGCACATCCCAGTTGTCGTCTGCTTCTGTAACATTACTTACCACTGGCACTAAAAAAGTAGAAAACGCTTTCCAATCTTTAGCGTTAAACTCACCTTTGCTTAAAAATTCTTGTAATGCTTTATGCGCTGTTTCTATGTATTCAGCACGTTTCGATTCTTCGCGCACTGTTGGTAGGATACGTGAGCCTTCAGGTAAGTTACCTTCTTGATATGCTCTGTACATTGCAGGTAGCAATTTGCGTAACGCAAGATCACCACCGCCCCCAAAAATTATAATATCAAAAGGATTAAGCATAGTTACTCTCTACGTTGTGATACCCAGTACATTTTGTAAATGCGCGGGTATGCCTATTTATTGCTAGATTAGATGGCTTTTATAGCTGTATTTAAATAAAAGCCTGCTGAATTGTTCTGTATCGATGATTTATTATTATTGTTTATCATTGCGCTTATTAAATGAGCCTTAGGGGCCCTGTATCTCCTCTCACAAAAATACAGACCCTAAGCACTCCAGCGCTACCCGTTCAAAGGTACTCGGTTTACTTACTTGCGTAAGCGAATTTTTTACTGCGTACGGTTTTGTTTGTAGTACGCCATTAAGCCGTTTGTAGAACTATCATGAGCGTGTTTCACGCTATCATCAGTGAGTTCACTCTCAATTTTAGATGCTAAACCTTTACCCAGCTCTACACCCCATTGGTCAAACGAGCATATTTCTAAAATAATGCCTTGGCAAAATATCTTATGCTCATACAGTGCAATTAAACGGCCCACTGTTTTAGCATCTACTGTATCTAATAGCATAGACGTTGTAGGACGATTGCCTTGATGAATTTTATGATTTAATAACTCATCAATCTCTGCTTGCGATTTACCCTTAGCGGTTAAATCAGCTGTAACTTGCGCTGCATCTACACCACTCATCATCGCTTCTGTTTGTGCAAAGAAATTCGATAATAAAATATCGTGATGCTTATCAACATTCACTTGTGGCTTAACTGATGCAATAAAATCTGCAGGTACAATTACATTACCTTGGTGTAAACACTGATAAAATGCGTGCTGGCCATTAATACCCGTCATGCCCCAAATAATTGGAACCGTAGTATAAGGTACCGTTTCGCCTGCAAAGTTAACGTGTTTACCGTTACTTTCCATTTCGCCTTGCTGTAAATACGCAGGCAACATATGCAGTGCTTGATCGTACGGTAATATAGCTTGCGCTGTATAACCTAAAAAGCTCGTGTTCCATACACTAAGCAATGCCATAATTAATGGTATATTTTGTTCAAACGGCGCAGATTTAAAGTGCTCGTCTATTTCAAACGCACCTTCTAAAATTGCTTCAAAGGCGTCGTAGCCTAAATATAATGCAATTGGTAAGCCTATCGCACTCCAAAGTGAAAAGCGACCACCAACCCAATCCCACATAGTGAATACGTTTTCGTCGCTGATACCAAAGGCTGCCGTTTTTTCTAAATTTGTACTTACTGCAACAAAATGCTTTGCAATTGTACTTTCATCTTTTGTTGTTTGTAAAAACCAGTCAACCGCCGTCTTTGCGTTTGTCATGGTTTCTGACGTAGTAAATGTTTTTGACGAAATAACAAATAATGTTGTTTCAGGGTCAATGGCTTTTAATATAGACGAAATTTGTACACCGTCAGCATTAGATACGTAGTGAACATTTAACGTATCATCAGCAAGTGCTTTTAATGCCTCAGTTGCCATTTGTGGACCAAGGTTAGAGCCACCAACACCAATACTTACAACATCTTTTACCGCTTTGCCGGTATAGCCTAACCATTTACCGCTACGAACTTTTTCTACAAACACTTTAATTTTAGCTAATTCGTTGTCTACGGCTTGTGTCACGTTTTCGCCATCAACAATTAATGGAGTGTGAGCACGATTACGAAGTGCCGTATGCAAAACTGAGCGGTCCTCAGTGATATTTATTTTTTCCCCGCTAAACATTTTATCGCGCCACGATGCAATATCGCATTCTTTAGCAAGCGACATTAAGTTAGCAAAAACATCGTTATCAATAAGTTGCTTAGAATAGTCGAATAATACGCCTGGTACTTGAGTAGAAAACTGAGAAAAGCGCGTGTCATCTTGTGCAAATAACGTTTTTAGATGTGTTTGTTTCATCTTAGCTGCACTTTGTTCTAGTGCTTGCCAACTTGCTAGTTGCGTTCGGTTAGACATGGAAATATCCTCTATTTTTTTCAATCAATTGATTTAAAAATGTTTTTTATAAAAGCAAAACTCTTAATACTACTTATTCACACTAAATTAAAGCGCAAATAGTATAACTAAAAATGCAAAAAAAGTGCTGTTTTTATAATTTTATGTGCAGATGATAACGCAATTTTTAGCTTTTGACACCGGTATCATAAAAATTTTATAAATTAATTTACCTGTAATTTTAAAGGCAACGGCATAGCTTAATCAATCAAAATGAAATATTAATGAATTTTTATAAGCGCTGCTAATTACTTTTCATAGTTATTCACTAATTACTGTAATTGTTTGCCTTGCAAACAAATAAACCTTAAAAACAAAAAATCGGCTCTAAAGCCGATTTTGTATAAATTAAAATCTTTGCTTAATTACTAAGCGCTAGCCCACCACTTAGGTTATAAACAGTTTTGTATCCTAGCTGCATTAAATTGCTCGCAGCAATCTTTGAGCGGTTACCACTGCGGCATAATAAAATATAGTTGTTATTTTTACTTAACTGCCCTTCAAATACCGCATTTGCCATTCTGCTAAGCGGTATATTTAATGTTTTTTCATCTAGTGTATTAAATAACTGAGCAACATTATTTGCTCCATGTTCATACGGCTCCCGAGTATCTATTAAATACACATCGCTGGTGTTTAACATTGCTTTAGCGTCATCAAAATTTAATTGCTGTGTATCAATCTCAGGCAATGCATTTACATAACCACACAATTGCGTGTTATTTACTTGCTTTGAAGCGTCGTACTGCTGCTTTTGTATTGTAAATTCATCAACTGAAATACTGCCGCTTACTAACGCATTGAGTAATGGCGTTTGGTTTTGTTGTACAGCCCAGTTCATGGCAAAACATTGTTGGTAGTCGTGCCCTGAGCAAATAATGCTGGTGCTATTAAGTTGCTCGCTTATTGCTAAAATAGAGCGTGCCATTGCTTTTGCATCCCCACCTATAAGCGATGTATTGCCAAGCCCTGCAGGCAAAATTAAATCACCACAAAAACAATAACGCGTTTCGCCATTACTATTTTTTAATAAATAACTTACGCTATCTTTGCTGTGCCCAGGTGTCGCTATTTTTTCAAGTACGTCATTTGCTAAGCTAATACTTTCTGCATTTAGTGGCCAACCTAAAGCATCAACCTCACCTTTTACAACTCTTGATGCAAGAACGCTGGTTAATAAATTAGTCGCTGACTCTCGCTCTTGATGCAGATGAGTATTAAGCACCGCTGATATAGTTAAGTTTTGTGTATTGGCTATTTTTTCAAAACGCGGAATAAGCTCAACAATCGGGTCTATTATAACTGCGCGCTTATCATCGCTTACATAAAGCCAACTACATGCTCCTTGGTGCCTAAACTGAGTAAGGCCAAGTGCGCACACCTCTTGTTGTGGTGTAGTGCTATCAGATACAATTAAACAGTTAGCCTGTAGTATTGCTTTAAGAGCGCGAATCCGCACACAAGCATCATCAATATCGTGTTGTGTTGCCGCAGGTCCAAACGATAGCCTAATCGCATTTTCACTTTGCCACTTACTTGCACCCATTGCATCTAAAACAAAACTTGTTGATGCGCCCGTACTACAAGCCGAGCCACCACTTACGCGAATGCCCGCAGCATCAAATAAATCAATCACTTCTTTGCTCGTTAAATCGTTTACCGCAAAGTTAAGTGTGGTAGGCACGCTATAAGCAAAATCATGATTGAATGTAATATCGCCAAAGGTGTCTTTTATCGCGCTTTGTAACTGGCTTCGATAAGAGTTAAGTATGCTAATTGGTTTAAATGTATCGTCTGATTTATCAAGCAACATACTAAATAGTTTATTTAACCCTGCAATACCGGGTAGATTTTCGGTGCCTGAGCGCATTCCACTTTCTTGACCGCCACCCGCTATAAAAGGTGTGTACGCACTGCCACTACGAATATATAAAAAGCCAATACCTTTAGGTGCGTAAAGCTTATGCCCCGAAAAAGGAGCGTAATCAATAGTTGTATTACTCAGTGCGAGCGCTTGTTTACCGAGTGCCTGCACGCAATCCACCATCCACGATACATTTTTGTTACGGCTACGAATTACCTGCTCTATAGCGGGTAAATCTTGATATACACCGGTTTCGTTATTAACGGCCATGGTGCAAATCATCAAAGCATTATTAATATGCTCTGCGATAAAATCTAAATCTAAAATACCGTTACTATCAACCGGAATAGCAAGCACCTCAGCATTAACGTCAAGTACGCTATTCCAATGTTTAAGTGTATTTGGCACCGCTTTATGCTCAGTTGCGCCATATAATAATACAGGGTTTTTAATAGACTGCTTTTTAGCATTAATTAATGTAGAAACCACCGCAGTTTGAATACCCTCCGTTGCACCAGAGGTAAATAGGATATCGCCATTAGTTGCGCCAATAACCGTGCGTGCCTTTTGACGTGTTTGTTCTAATAAATGCTTGGCTTGAATACCTGTGATATGCGGGCTTGAAGGATTACCAAAACATATTTGCATGGTATGAGAAACAACATCAGCAATACAAGGCAACACAGGGGTCGTTGCATTTGCATCAAGGTAAACTTGTTTTACTGGCTCATCGTGCAATAAAAACTCAGACATTAAAAAACGCACCTTATTACTAAAAAATATATCTTATTACCAATAGTACATAAATTTACAGGTAATGAGTAATAATCAATTAGCACTAGAGGTGCGTTTACTATGCTTTTTTAAACTAAAAGTCTGTTTGCTTAACTATTCACTGAGCTCTTTGCTGATCTCTTCGTGCGTTGACGACCAAGCTGTTATTAGCGCTTTTACTAATGAGGCCAGTGGGATGGCAAAAAATACGCCCCAAAACCCCCATAAGCCACCAAAAAATAATACCGCGACAATTATAAATACCGGATTTAAATCAACTGCCTCAGAAAACAACAGCGGTACCAGTACATTGCCATCAAGCGCCTGAATAATTCCATAAATAATTAAAATGGTCCAAAACTGCGTTTCTAATCCAAACTGAAACAGTGCAACTGCCGCTACCGGAATAGTGACGAGTGCCGCGCCAATAAATGGAATTAATACCGAAAAGCCAACAAGCACACCAAGTAAAGCTGCATAGCGCAAATCTAAAACAGTAAATGCAATGAAAGACACACCACCAACAATTAAAATTTCGAATACTTTACCGCGAATGTAATTCATAATTTGTTGGTTCATTTCGTTCCACACTTGTAAAATCAAGCGTCGTTGCTGCGGGATCAGTTTAGCTATACTCCCTGTCAGCTCCAGCTTATCTTTAAGCATAAAAAACACCAGTAACGGCACAAGTACCAAATATATAAGCCAAGCAACAACATCTTTTAAAGACGTAAGTGAAAACGATAATACCGCTTGACCAAACTCAATAATTTTAGCTTCTACCGTTGCAACAATAGCTTGTACTTGTTCTATATTAATTAAACTTGGGTATTGTTCAGGTAAAGCCATTAAATAAGACTTCCCCTGCTCTAGCATATGCGGTGTTTCTTGCACTAAGTTACTGGTTTGCTTCCAAAGCACTGGGCCAATAACTAAAATAAGAGTGAGCATAATGCTAATAAATATCAACATTACAATAATTGTTGCAGTAAAACGTTTTAAGCCAACACGCTCTAAATGAACAACCGGCCAATCTAGTAAATAAGCGATAACCAGTGCAACAAGCACAGGAACAATTAACGCGCCAAAAAAGTAAAGTAAGGCAACTGATACCAATAATAAAAATAATAAGGTAGACGAATGAGGATCCGAGAACTTCCTTTCGTACCATGTTTTTACGTATTCAAACATGTAATGGCTCCACTAATAACAACCCACGTTGTTTATCAAAATTGTAACTATAAGCATTTTTTTGCAAAAAACGTTCAATGTCGTTCGCACTTTCACCTTTGTTCAGACTAAAAGTGATGCGTTGTTTTGATGACTGTGCACTTCGAAGCGCAAGCTTAAACTGCACAAACTGCTGAGGACACTTAAACTCTTTTAAATCGCGCTCTACCATAACTACTTTATCCGTATAGTAAATGAATAATAAGTCGCATATTTACGGTCTACGTATTTATATACTCAAACCGTTGTAACTTTTTGTTAAAACAATTCCTGCAATAGTTTATCCTTATAACATAACTAGCAGTAAGGATAAGTTAATGCCTGGCACGCATAATAAAGCGCAACTACCAAGTAATCCAACACTCAAAGAGATTAATTGGTTTAAAAAGCAGATTAATTGGGGCGAACTACCTCCTTTTTATCACCTTGTTGCCTCATCAATAAGCGAATCAGAAGGAATTTTAGATCATGGGTTCGACAATGCAGTTAAACAACTTTTAGATAAACGTAATTGGAACTTAGATTTATTAGAAGGCTATGAAGATAACTTAGGTGAAATACATACCAAACATAAGCCACGTATTGCGTTGCACCAAGTGTTTACCGACAGAGGCTTTGAGCTATGGGCACAGCCTTATGCTAAAGATGTTATTGTTGATCAATACATAAAAAACAATCGCTTTATGGAATTTAGAGTGTGGGACCCACATTCAATGAAAAACTTGATCAGAATAAGTCAGTTACATAAATTTATTGGCTTTTACTTTGAACGAGGCGACAAAGCAGATAAAGCCATTATTTTACATGCACACAAAGTAGTACATAAAATTATTACTTTTTTGCAGCGAGAATTGAACGTTGTAAAGCTTGATGGAGTCACAATAAAAGAACTGTACCAATTGTGCGAAAAAGACAGCCGTGCAAGCAGTGACGAAATAGACATAGCCAAAATTGCAATTGGCGAACAAATTAACAAGGAATAAAATGCAGCTAAAATCAGCATTTATCACTTTATGCAGTGCTGCGCTTACGTTTAGCTTATTAATAAGCGAACCTTTAAAAGCGCAAACCAACTTTACGCTTCCTGATTTAGGGACATCTGCATTACAAGCACTGCCACTCGAAAAAGAACAAGCCATTGGCGAAGTAATGATGATGCAAATACGAGGCTCATCACCAGTAATAAATGACCCAGTGCTTGATGAATACCTTACAACTATTGGCCGTAAACTCGTTGCTAATGCTAATGACGTGCGCTTTCCGTTTTCGTTTTTTTGGATAAACAACTCAGAAATAAATGCCTTCGCCTTTTATGGCGGCCATGTAGGCGTGCATACAGGATTAATAGCGCAAGCCGATAACGAGAGTCAGTTTGCCTCAGTGCTTGGTCACGAAATTGCTCACGTGACACAGCGCCACTTAGCACGAAGAATACAGCAACAACAAGATAACAGCGCGCTGACTATTGCCGGTATGATAGCCGGCATATTAGCAACCGTTGTTGCACCAGATGCGGGTATTGCGATTATATCTGCCAGCCAAACACAATCTGCTTTTAGTCAGTTAACGCATAGTCGCTCAGCCGAGCAAGAAGCTGACCGCATAGGCATGCAAACGCTTAACAATGCAGGCTTTGATGCTCGTGCATCAAGCGAATTTTTAACTAAACTTGCCGCGCAAATTCGTTATAAATATAAACCACCTGCGTTTTTACTTACTCACCCATTACCAGAGAGTCGAGTATCTGATGTACGTTTGCGTGCAGAGCAATTTCCTGTGCGTCATATGAGTGCCAGTCTTGAGTTTAATTTAGCTAAAAGCCGCGTGCTTGCGCGCTACGACAACAAACCAGAAAACGCCGAAGACCTATTTAGAAAACGACTACGCGAAAATAGCTACGATAACACCGCTTTAAAGTACGGTTTAGCTATTAGCTTACTTGATCAAAAAAAGCTTGATGAAGCAGCCCCAATACTAGATGAGCTTTTAAAAAACGATCCTAAAAACCTATTTTATATAGATACCCATACCGATTTACTCATCGCGCAAAAAAAGGCAGATGAAGCCGTAAAATTTTTAGCCGATTTAAATCAGTATCGCCCTAATAATCAGGTAATTACGCTCAACTATGCCAACGCAGCACTTGAAGCTGAGCAATATGAACTAGCCGAAAATATTTTGAAAAGTTTTTTACTCGAAAAGCCAGATCATAACCTAGGTAAGCAACTTCTGGCTGATGCGTATAAAAAACAAGATAAATTAGCCTCATATCACGAAGCGAACGCCGATGTATTGGCTCAATACGGTGCTTATTTAAAAGCCGCAGACGAAGTACAAAAAGCACTTAACTTCGTAGAGCCAACCGAACTTGTAAAGCAACAACGTTTAAAAGCACTACTTACCCAGTATCGACTTTTACAAAAAGAGCTTGCAAGACTTTAAGTCTGCAAGCGCTTACCCTAAAATAGACGCAATTCACACTTTGGAATCATTTTATGTCTGTTACTATTTACCACAACCCACGTTGTTCTAAATCACGCGAAACGCTAGCGCTACTGCAAAGTAAAGCGATAGAGCCAAGTGTTGTAGAGTATTTAAAAACCCCTCTTACTCACGAGCAAATCTCAACGCTTGTAATCCAACTTGGTTTTTCATCCGTACGTGAAATGATGCGCACAAAAGAAGATGACTACAAAGCGCTTAATTTGAAAGATGAAACAAATGAGGACGCACTTATTAACGCTATGGTTAAATACCCAAAATTGATTGAACGCCCTATCGTAGTTAATAACAATAAAGCAGCGATTGGTCGTCCACCAGAAAACGTACTAAGCGTTTTATAATGAGTGCAACCATAGTGGTGCTTTATCACTCAAGCCATGGCTCAGTTGAAGCAATGGCTCACGAGATAGCAGAGTCGATAGAGCAACAAGGTGCTAGTGCACTACTTCGCACCTTTGTGGCTAAAAACGCGCACGATATTGTGATCACCAAAGATGATTTAATAAATTGCGATGGTTTAGCATTTGGTACACCAACTCGATTTGGCATGATGGCCTCTCAAGCAAAAAGCTTTTGGGAAACCACCAGCGACTTGTGGCTAAAAGGCCAATTAATCGATAAGCCAGCGTGTGTATTTTCGTCATCAAGTAGCATGCATGGTGGAAATGAAGCAACCTTACTTAACTTATCTTTGCCACTATTACACCACGGTATGATGCTTATGGGCGTGCCATATGATGTGCCCGAACTACTTGCAACACAAACCGGTGGAACACCATACGGTGCAACACACGTCGCTGGCAGCGCTAATAGTGCACAGCTAAGCAAAGACGAAATTAAAATATGCCAAAGCGTTGGTAAACGCCTTACTCACATTGCGAGAAAACTTAAATGAATACAGCTGACAGTCCAGCTAAAAAGCCGATTACGGTAAAATTTCAACGTGCCGCACTATTTGGCTATGTTGGTTTACTTATTCTGGTTCCTTTGTGGATGTATTTTGTACCCCCTCTAGACGGTAATACTAGTTGGGTGTCATTGTTTTTTCCTATCATTCCTTTACTGCTGCCGCTAAGAGGCATAATTCAAGACAACACATACACCTATGCGTGGGCTAACTTTATTGTAATGCTTTATTTTATCCACGGTCTTACCATGCTGTGGGCAGCACCAGATGAATTAATTTGGGTGTTGTTAGAACTGGTGTTTGCCTCTTCAATGTTTATTGGTTGTACTTACTACGCAAGACATCGTGGACAAGAACAAGGTTTAAAAATCCGTAAGCTTAAAGAAGAATTAGCTGAAGAAAAAGCAGCAAATGAGCACGGTAAATAAGGCTTAACCATAAACGCTATATACAAAAAAACGCGCTTAAATTACTTTAAGCGCGTTTTTTATTAATTGTTTAAAACTAGCTAAACTAAATCGCTCAAGGCAGCTAGCACCACAATACTCGCCAACCCTATTTGAGCAATTAAGCTAATAAACGAAAAGCCTCTAAGCACAAATAAACCCCAAGGGTGTTTAATATGTGGATATAGCGCACAGCGCTTTAATGTGGTCGCAAAGAAAAAACAAATCACCGCAGTCATAGTTAAACCCAGCGTCAGCTCACTTTTAATTGAGAGGGTTTCATCAAAAAAGAAAAACAACTGTAAAGGCAGCAATATAGTCACAATAGCATGTAGCACATGCACTTTTTTAATGCGATCGAACTGCCCTTCTGACGAAAGTTCTTTAATACCAAAGTCACGCTCTAAACATTTAACTAAGTTATTAGCTTTAATACTCACCGCTAAACGGTAACAGCTTAAACCTTCTTTATTACGTGCTCTAAAATCGTATCCGGCTTTAATAAGCAGCACCATTAACGACTCATTTTTAGCAAACACAGCATAATGAAGCGCAGTATTACCTAAGTTATCTGTCGCTTTTTTGTCTTGCTTTGCAAGTAGCGTTTCAACCACATTTACAAAGCCTTTTTCGGCGGCCCACATAAAGGCTGTTTTATTGTTTTCATCAGCAAGTACACCAGTAGCGCCTTGTTCAATAAAACGCATAGCCATTGTTTGCTTAGCTGTTTTTTTACGTAAATGAGTAAGCAAAGCTTTTTCTAAGAGAACAACAGAGTCAACATCAGGAGAAACCTGCGTAAGCAGCGTAAAATAGTCTTTACCCGCAGCTACTTTTTCGCTTGCAAGTTCAGAGAGAGTATCTAAATCAGCAATAGACTCTGGAATAAACGCACTTAGGCGCTCTCTAAAATCAACTTCCTTCCAAAGCGCTAATGTGTCCTTTGCCGAGAGTTTACTTTTATTATTTAACGCATGCTCAATTAAGGTGAAGTAGCGTTTACTAAAAAATAAATCAACTAAAGACAGTGGCGTATCTATGGTATTTTGTGCAGCCACGCTTGCGTATTTTTCAAGGCGCTGGCACAGCATAAGCACTAAGCTTTCAGGGGTGAATTCATTATCGTAGTAATGGCTTTTAACCGCACTAATATACGCTTGTGCGTCTTCGTCATATTCAGAGATATGTTGAAAGTAACATTCTTCAAATGGCTCCAGCGGGGTTAGCCATGCCAAATAATAAATAGGTGGCAGCACGGTGGTGCATACACCATCGTCTTCATTTGTAGAACGACAAGCAGGCCAAGCTTCCAAAGCATCTAAAATAAAGGCACCGTTTTGTTCTACCAGTCCTTTAATAAGTAATGGGTATTCCTTTGGCCAAATCAGTACATTTTCCATTAAAACAACACAACTCCAGTGTGGCTTGGGGGTGGTAAGTTATATCAGTTTTAAGCTGACACCACGCTTAATCAAAGTGCCGATATTCTAGCACACCTTTGTTTTGCTGCTAGCGCAAAATTACGCAATAACAACAATCCTTTAGGATTATACCAATTCGCTTAATTAAGTGATTTATTTTGAGGTAGAAAACCGTGTGATAGCAAGGCAAAAATTTCGTTATTTAGTTGTTCTAAATGATTAAGTATTACTGTGGATTGGTATTGTCCTTAGCAAAAATATAAAAACGGCCAAGTACATAAGTAATTGGCCGTTTTTGAGGTTGGAGTTGGGCTTAATCAGAGCCAGACAAATAGTCTATTTACTTTTTAACTCGCTAATAACTTGCTCTAAACCCACATCAGAAATGCGTTGAATAATCTCTTTTTGTTTAGCACTTAATAATGAAATGCCTTCAGCAACAATATCGTATACTTTCCACTCATTGTTTTTACCTAAACGAAGCTTAAAGCTTAAGTCGATAGTAGGCGCATTTGGCTCAATAATTTGCGTATTAACTGTTGCGTATTCAGAGTCACTTTTTGCGTTATTACGCTCAAATACTACTTTTTGACCCGTGTACTTCATTAGTGCACCGGCGTAAGTGCCTGTTAAGTAATGCTCTACTGCATCTATAAATTGAACAGCTTGCTCGCGCTCAATACCTTTAATGTGTTTACCTAATAATTTAAACGACACAAACTTAACATCAATATGTGGCATTAAACGTTTTTCAACAATGGCAGCCATTGCTTCTTTGCTGGCTGTCCCTTTTGAGTTTACTTGGCCAATATCTGCAAAAAGCTTGTCGGCTACCGATTCAAGTAACTGATCTGGTGATTGCTGAGCTTGTGCAAATAACGAACTGCTAAAAAAAGCAGTGGCTAAAACGAATAGTTTAAAGAGTTTCATAATTGTATATGTCTGTGTGATTAAGATGGCTGTAATTTACGCGAACTATACGCAATAAAAAAGGCACAAATAAGCAACTTATTAATGCCCAATTAGCACCAATCAAATAAATAAAATAAATTCAAGCAGTTAGAAAACTCCATTAACAGCTCATATACAACCGGCATTTTGTCCTCATTGTAATTGTTAACAGGCCGCCCTTATCATTTAGTTATCAACTTAAATCAAACGAACATTTGGCACCTATGAAAACGTCACTTAAAACACTTATTATCTCTTTTGTATTAGTAGTTTCACCTTTTGGCAAGCTTGCTTTTGCTCAATCGGACCACGGTTATGCCGTTGACTTTCTCAAAGGCGAAGGTAACGTAAACGGCGTTAAGCTTGCGTATCAGTATCATGCACCTGGTATGCAAAACCTTATTGGTGATGCACGCTTTTACTTTGAAACCAGCGTAAACATGTGGGAATACCGCCACGGCGATGAAACACAATCAAACCTAGTACTTGCTATGTCACCTGTACTGCAATTTCCTGCTTTTAGTTTTAACAACACCCCATTTTATGTAGAAGCAGGCATTGGTGTATCACTGATTGATGAAACGCAGTTTGCCGGTAAAAACATAAGTACTCACTACCAGTTTGAAGACCGCATAGGCCTTGTAGCCGATTTTGGCCACACCAATGTTGCCCTTCGCGTTATTCACTATTCAAACGCAGGCTTTAAAGAGCCAAACCCTGGGCTTAACTTTTTAACGCTTTCGGTAGCTAGACGTTTTTAAGGTTATTGATTGTGTTTAAAGTTATTGATTATGTTTTGAGTTATTTAATTGCTGTTATAGCGTAAAACGGTCACACTTAAACGTACTAAATATTAAGTGATACTGCGATGCAAACTTGGCATATTGTAATTATTGTCGCCGTTGTTTTTGCTATTGTCATTGGTAATATTGCGCTGATTAGACTCTCTGCAAAAACGGAGTTTAAAAAGCCCAACGCCAATATTAAAAATACAACAGACACAAAAAAGCCCTGATTAATCAGGGCTTTTTCAATAATACCAACTCGCTAAATATATTTTTGCTAATTTAGCCTACTAGCCAATGCGCCATTAGCGCAATAACAGGTAAAGTAATTAGCGTTCGCAAAATAAATATAATAAATAGCTCTAAAATATTTACCGGTATTTTACTGCCAAGTAAAAGTGCACCTACCTCAGACATATAAATAAGCTGAGTTACACTCATTGCGGCAATAATAAAGCGCGTTACATCACTTTCGATAGTCCCTGCTGCTAATATTGACGGAATAAACATATCAGCAAAACCAACCATAATAGTTTGCGACGCTGCGGCTGCTTCGGGTACTTGCAATAGCTCTAAAAATGGCACAAACGGCATACCTAAATACTGAAATATAGGCGTATGCTCAGCAATGATCAGTGCAAATGTGCCTACCGCCATTACTACCGGTAACACACCAAACACCATATCAAGCGCGTTATGTACGCCCTCTTTTATAGTGCCTTTAACACCCGTTGAATTATCTGCTTTAGCTAGTGCAACATCTAACGAATGGCCAAATAAAGTTTTATGACCCGGAATTGTTTCAGCGTCTCTATCTGGCTCAGTGCCATCAATGAGTAAATCTTTTTTAAAGCGCAGTGGCGGTAATCGCGGCACAATAATAGCGGCAACAATACCGGCTAAACATACCGTTGCGTAAAACGGTGCAAATAGGTATTCAAGTTTAACTTGCCCAAGCACCACTAAACTAAATGTAATTGAAACCGCTGAAAACGTAGTACCAATAATAGCCGCTTCGCGTTGTGTATAGTGCTTTTGATCGTACTGCCTTGCAGTCATCAAAATACCCACACTGCCATCACCTAACCACGATGCAGTACAGTCAACCGCGCTTCTACCTGGTACACCAAATACAGGGCGCATTACTTTGGTCATTAACGTACCAGCAAGCTCTAATAGACCAAAGTTAATTAATAGCGGCAGTAATAAGCCCGCTAAAATAAATACCGAAAACAACACAGGCAATAAGTCATTTAATACCAGTGCGCCAGTATTGGCCGAGGTAATCATCTCGCTGCCTAGGCTTAAGTACGTCATTAAACCAAACGCCATACCAAATAAGCGTACCACCAGCCATGTCCAGCTCACATCAAATAAATGCTTTAACAAAGGTGAGTTACATATAGCGGCGGGTTTAAACACTTTAGTAATTACAGAAATAACCCCTGTAATACAAATAATGAGGGTAATAATTGCTTGAGCAGAGCCAAGCATCATTGCTTGAACCGCTTTTGCCATAACGGCAATAGGAATGGTCATCCCTTGCGAAGTACTAATGGGTGTCATAAATAAAAACACACCAATTAACGAAGGAACCAAAAAAGTAAACCAAGTGCGCCACGTATAGTGTGAACGTTCAGGTAGCTGAGACATATTGTTTAACCTATAAAAACCACAAAAAGAGCATAGCGCTCTTTTTGTGGTAAAACTTATTATTATTTAAATTTTAATGCCGCGCTGAATGAGTGCTGCTTCTAATGCTTGTTGTAAACCATTCATAGTACCTGGCTCAAGCGTTTCGCCTTTATCATCCATCCACGTTAAGCTAGTACCGCCTTCTTTAGTTTTACTTACTAAAATTTGGTATTGGCCTTCATCAATAGGTAGTTGAGCTACGTCATCACCCCAAATTGAATCCCAAACACTTGTTTCTGGTTTAGTATAATCTGCAGTAATTAAGCCCGTATCTGGGTTAATTTCAACAATAGAGAACGACAAGCGCTCTAAAAACCCAGAGAAACGATCAAACACAGCGTCGTAAGATTGCTCAGTTACAAGTGCTGCATTACCTTTATTATCAAAGCCCATTTCAAGAGAAATAATACCTTGGCGTTTACGCATATCAACTTCAAGTTGACGGTAACGGTAATCAAACTCGCTTACTACTTGGTTAAGCGCACGTACTTCTAGCTGCTGCTTGAGTAAGTCTGTTAGCGTTTTATCACCTTTAAAATCAATCAGCTCTACACGTAAAGACGCAGTGCGTTGATGTGATTTTTCTTCAATAGTGAACCTAAACTTTTCTAAATCATCGTTAACTTCATCGCCCCACCACCAAAAACCTTCTTCGGTTTTAATGATTGAGTACCAATCAGTTTCAATAATACCAAGTAGCTTATCTTCTTTAGTTGTGCCCGCGTTATTATCAGCTAGGACAGATTTAATCGTATCCCAAAGAAACTCATCTAAATCAGCAATGCCATCATTTTTATCAAAATAAATACGCGCTTGTTTATCTGTCTCTTCTACCCAACTGCCTTTCGCAATTGTTAATACTTGTGCCGGTGGGCGGTAATTTGTAGCTTCAGGATTATTGTCGTATTGACCTACATCCATTTTATAAACTGGGTCTTGAGCTGGTTGAGATAACGACGCTGGTGCTTTTACAGGCTCATGCGTACGATAATTACGCTCGTCATGTGCCTTATTAATAAATACACTACACCCTGATAAACTTACCAATACACTTACTGCAAGTGCTTTTGGGATCCAATACTGCACAGATATTTCTCCTTAGCATACCCTTTAATTGTTTTAACAAATATATGAGTGGGTAATACCGATTTGGTTCAGTGTAAAATCAATATTAACTTTACATTTATTATTTGGCTGCCTAAATGCAATAAAGTTCAGCACTTCAACTTAGTAAGCAACTAAGCGCAAATAAGCAAATTTTAGCTATGGTACTTTCCCGTGCCAGTAAAAACAAGAAACACCGCACTTTAAAAGCGCTTAATTAGCGTGTGCTGTAGTTTAGAGCCCTTTTTGTGTTAAACTTCGCCGCCGTGCAACTTCTCGTGTGTATTTTTGGTGTTGCCAACTCGGTTGATATAATCCAAGTAACAAGGTATTTGAACTCATGACTGCATTTTCAAATCATCAAATTGTTTTAACAGCGATTGGCGAAGACAGACCCGGTATAGTAAGTGAACTAACCCAACTGGTTAGCGATTGCCACTGCAACATTATTGACAGCCGTATTGCTATTTTAGGCTGCGAATTTACCTTCATAATGCTACTTAGCGGCGACATGTCGGCAATAAGCCGCATAGAGCACGTACTGCCCACTAAAGCCATGGAACTTGGCCTACTAACCATGATGAAGCGTACAGCAAGTCATACTCCTAGCGAGTTTTGTGCAGGTTACACACTAGAATATACAGGCATAGACACCCCTGGTACATTGAGCAAAGTAACGCGCTTTTTTGCCGACAATAATATTAGTATTTGCTCACTTAAGTCAGACACTTATTCCCAAGAAGACAACATTAAAATGCGTTGTGAACTTGAATTCAACATACCTGTTGATGTAGATATAGATCAATTTAAAATTAGTTTTGAGAGCCTTTCTCACACACTAAACGTAGATTATATTTTTAAACGAATTCGTTAAGGATGCTAAACATGAACACAATTAGTCCATTACAAGCTGGCGATACTGCACCCGCTTTTAGCCTACAAAACCAAAACGACGAAACAGTAACATTAAGCGAGCTGTTAAAAGAGCAACAAGTGCTTGTGTACTTTTACCCTAAAGCGTCAACGCCGGGTTGTACTGTACAAGCCGAAAACCTGCGCGATGAGCAAGCACAGCTTGCTAAATTTAACACCCGCGTTGTAGGTATTAGCCCAGATCCAATTAAGCGCCTTAAAAACTTTGAAACTAAAAAAGAGCTTAATTTTGATTTATTAGCCGATGAAGACCACGCCATTGCTGAAGCATTTGGTGTATGGGGCTACAAAAAGTTTATGGGTAAAGAGTACGATGGTATTCACCGCCTAACGTTTTTAGTAGGCCAAGACGGTAAAATAAAACACCTATTTGATAAGTTTAAAACTAAAGATCACCATCAAGTAGTGTTAGATTATTTAACTGCAGAATAAGCTAGCGGCTAAGTAAGTTAGCGGGACAGTAAGTTAGCTACCAGCTATTAGACAAATACAGAAAAGCGTTGCTCAAGGGCAACGCTTTTTTTATGCCTATACATTTGCGCTATATAAAAACTTAATTAGTAATTTAGTAAATAATTTGTTAAAACTGCCAAAGCACTTATTATTAGCACCTTGCCAATTGGATATTTAAACCTTGAATAAAAGCCTAAAATTTAAACTTTATTTAACTGCCTTAATCATCTGTATTATCGGTTTTAACTTTTCAGAACCAAGTATGCAATTTTACTCAAACCCGTTTTATATCGGTAGTTTTGTTTTTGCTATTGCGCTTATAATCTCTGTAATTAATTACGTCTGCCCTGCCTGTAAGAAAAACCAAGTAATGCGCTCTATTTCTAGTTATAAGCTCCCCACTAACGATTGTTATAATTGCGGGAAAGAGATTGATGAGAAAAGCTAATTCACTTACTTTGTCAAGAATAAGGTAACTAATTATTTAACATCAATTCGTTATAGGACAAGTGTTGTGGAAGCTATTGAGGAGTTAGAGCTAACCGAAAAGCTTTTTCCGTTATTATGTTTAGCTGAGCTAGTTATTTCTGCTCGAAATTGCAGCGATTAATCTAGATTGACGGCCATATTTGTTAAGTCCTTGTAATATTCAGGATCTGTCTTCATTTGTATAAGTAAAATATAATATTTTAATGCTTCACTCTGTAAATCTCTAGGGTGCTTTTCTTGAACTAAGCGGCTAACTTTTTCACCTTGTCGCGCCAAACCATCTAGTCCGAATGAAGAGCCTAGCAATTTATGTAAAGTTATATTCATATGTTTTAAATTATGACCATTGATATTTTGTGTTTCAAAATCATAAACCTGCCCCTCTAAATATAGATAATCACTTCTAACCTGCAGTGTTTCTAAACTCAAATCGAGATTCACATTAATAAATTTTTTACCAAAGTTTGGATATAGCTCCCTCACTCTAAGAATCCCATTAGCTATAATTAATTCATTAAAACAAACCTCAAACATTTTTGAGCTTTTCTCTTGCGTTGCGAAAAGAAGAACTATCGCAGCAATATTGACGCAAGTGTTTTTTTTCAAGTTTAAGAATGTTAGTTGAATCCGATCAAAAACTTTAACGGCTTGTCTAGGTGTTAAATCAACGGCACTAAATACTGATATACAAAACGTTAAAAATTTTTCACCGTCAAAACAAACAAATGGAAACAAAATAACTTGCATACTTTTTAGTTTATCTGCATTCACTAAACCTATATTACAATGGTTTTCTATAAGTCCTTTATTTAGCTCTGTTTTTAAATAATATCGATTATTGAAGAATCGGCTTAGATATTCTTCAGCATTAAAATCAACACCATAAACAGCTTTTACGGTATGCGCTAATTGAGATGTATTTGTTGCAACAATGAACACTAGGCCAGGTATATCGAAAACATGTTTTATTGCTTCTAACATTTCAACAGCATAAGTCGGCTTACAGCGATCTAATTCATCTACGAAAATAAATGCCGGGTAGCTATTAGTGATAGTATTCATATTTCTAACTGGATGATCTACAACGTATTCAACCCAATCCTGAATTGCGAGTTTTAGTGCTTTTACGCTTTTTTTGCTGTCAGTGACTTCTTTACAAAATATGTCTAATACTTTTTCACCAGCTTTAGAAAAATCAATTTCTTTATTAGACAAATTTGCATCGTCTGTGTGTGATGAATCAAATACATCAAGATCAAACCCTAAGTACCTTTTCATTAATCCACTGCCAACTCTTGGTGCTGCGGCTTTAATTATTTCTTTAAATTTAGCTTTGGCTTTAGGTGTATCGGCTCGATCAGTTTGGCTTTTTAATTGCTCAATAATTTCACTTAAAACAATCATTAGTGGAGACTCTAAGTAATCAATAGCCCACGCATCAATATAAACTACGGGGTGATTCCCCTTTAGATCTTCACTCCACCTTTTCAAAAAATATGTTTTACCAGCGCCCCATTCAGCATCGAGGTTAAGAACATAATTTGAAAGGTTATCTTTATCTGTACCACCTTTAGCTTTTATTAATGAAGCTAAATAAGTAGCATATTTTGCCCTATCAAGATTATCTGATGAGAACTGTTCTCCATCAATAAATTTGATTTTACTCCAGTCAAAATCCATTTTAGCTCTCTTCTAAAAGTCAGGTTATCGTTTAATCTCTATAAATTAGAGCTTTAACCATTATTAGTGGAAAATAATACTCTATACGAATTATATCGAGAATAGAACTCATATACGGTGTATTGTCGGATGGCGCTTCGCTTATCCGACCTACGTTTTCAAATATATAATGCGGGGTTATTGGGTGTGGGTATTGGCCGTGGGTATGGAGCTCGTTGGGTTTCGCTACGCTCTACCCAACGTACGTGTTTAACTTAAATTTTTACGCAGACAAAAATGGCGTTGCCTGAGCGCTGTGCCCATGGGGTTATTTTGTCGTAGTCATGTTCAAATATGTGAATTTCGAAGTACGGTTTTAAGGCTTCTTTAAGCTCGGTGTAACTAAAAGCGACCATTGGGTGCTCGTCGTGCCATACGAGTGTTTTGTCTGCGGTGGTTTTTTCTATGCTGAGTTTTAATAACTGTTTACTGCCGCTGCCACTATAGTGCCAGCCAGAACGAAATGTGAAGAAGCTATTTTCGCTTGTTGCTGTGTGCTCTACAAATGAATCGCTGTCGATTTTGTTTTTATCAACCGTGTTAAAACAAAATATTCCACCTACGTTTAATGCGCTGTGTACGCTGGCAAGGCACTCTTTTAGCTTATTAATGCCGTCGCAGTAATGGATTGAATACAAAAAGCAGGTAATTAAGTCCAAGTGCTCGGTTACCTTAAATTCACTCATGTTTTGCAATGAAAATTGCGCTTCTGGGCAACGCGTTTTTGCTTTATCTAGCATTGGCTGGTTTAAATCAAGCCCACTACTTTTATAACCGTTATCAATAAAGTGGCGTACATGCGGGCCGGTGCCACATGCTAAATCTAGATGGGTGTTTGCGCCATTACCAAAAATTTGGTGCAGCCTGTGAATAGAATTGCTTTGGGCTTGATAATTAATATCTGCACACATTAAGTCGTAGTAATCAGAAAGGTCGGTGTAAAGCGCGTTTGCGGACATATAAGCCTAGTGGTAAGTAGTAGAATATTTTAAGTCGCGCATAGTAAACTAGTTATGGCTATTAGCGAAGAAGATATGAGTTTTAGGGTTGTCGGATGGTACTTCGCTTATCCGACCTACGTATTTAAATATTATAAAACGTTATTAGAAAATGGTGCGGAAGTGGAGATTTGTTGGGTTTAGCTTCGCTCTACCCAACATACGTAATATAACTTTAAGCTGGCTTTAACTAATTCCTAAATACTTATGTACTTGTATTGATAGGCGCCAGTTTTTGGCAATACAGGTGTCGATTGCTAATTTTGTTGCTGATACTTTTTGGCTAATTGGCTGCAAATAAACAAGCTTAGGGTTAACGCCTGTTTTAGCAAATAATTCTTCTAACTCTTCTACATGCTTTTGCATGGCAACGGGGTGTTTAATTTCATTGGCACGCTTCATAGCGCTGGTGAGTACTTCATAACCGCCGCGCATATTGATTTTTGGCGATACCGTTACCCATGTTTGCTCTGGGGCGAGTATTTCAAACGTGCCGCTGGTTTCTATTTGTGTGCTAAAACCGTGTTCATGTAATAAGTTACATACTGGATTTAAATCAAACATGCATGGCTCGCCGCCAGTAATTACAACATGCTTTGCGGTGTAACCACGTGATTGAAACAAAGCTAAAATTTGCTCTGCACTGGCGTTAGCCCAATGATCTGAGTCGGCTTTTTTTTCTACGGTTTCATCCAGCGATACTTTATATACATTATCAACATCCCACGTTTGCTTGGTGTCGCACCAAGAGCAGCCTACAGGGCAACCTTGCAGACGTAAAAATATTGAGGGTGTGCCAGTAAAGCTAGCTTCACCTTGAATGGTTTCAAACACTTCATTAATTTTGTACAAAAGAGATCTCACTTACTACCTAGCAGCCAAATTGCTACTATTAAAAAACCAAAAAGCGCTGTGCAAAAATTGTTATTTAAGCTGCGGCCGTGTAGTATATCGCGCCCTGATATAAACCTCTATTAAAACTAAGAGCAAAACAGATATGACGCAAAAAGTAGTTGTTATTTATTCCGGCGGTATGGACTCATTTACCGTATTAAATAAAGCCCTGCAACAAGGCCATGATGTATATGCCCTTTCATTTGACTATGGTCAGCGTCATGTAAAAGAGCTTAAAGTAGCGGCAAGTGTGTGTGAAAAATTAAACGTTCCACATAAAATTGTTGATATTTCGGCGATTAACCAACTTATTGGTGGCTCATCACTTACTGATGATATTGACGTACCTGAAGGCCATTACGAAGAAGAAAGCATGAAAAGTACGATTGTACCTAATCGTAATATGATTTTGCTCTCGCTTGCTGTTGGCTACGCGGTATCACTTAAAGCTAGCCAAGTTTATTACGGCGCTCACTCTGGGGATCATGCTATTTACCCTGATTGCCGTCCTGAATTTGTGCAAAAAATGGATGATGTGTGTCGTATTGCGAACTACGACGCGGTAGAAATTTTTAGCCCGTATTTAAATAATACTAAAATTGGTATTTTGACCGACGGTATTGAAATGGGTTTAGATTACAGCCAAACGTGGACCTGTTATAACGGCCGTGAAAAGGCCTGTGGTAAATGTGGCGCGTGCCAAGAACGCCTTGAAGCATTTGCACTAAATAACATTACAGACCCGTTAGAATACGAATAAGCCGCAATTAATTAGTAATACAATTGCTGCAAACAAAAAAGGCTATCATCGATAGCCTTTTTTGTTTGTCAGGTTTTAAGTTAATGGTATTGATTACAGCCAGCGTTTTACGCGCGCTTTATAGGCGGTAAACTCTTCACCAAATAATTTAGTGAGCGCACGCTCCTCGGGTATTATTTGAAAAAACGTTAAATACGCAATAAACCCGATAATACATAAAAGCGCCCACAAGGAACTTAACCAAACACCCCACCCTGCTAAAATAAATGCAAAACCCACATACATTGGGTTACGCGAAATTTTATAAATGCCGCTCGTAATAAGTTTTGATGCTTGCTCAGGTTTATTTGGGTTTACTGTGGTGTTTGCTATTTTAAAGCTCGCTACCCCTGCAATACAAAAAACACACCCAATAATGACCAAACTTGCTGCTAAGTAGGTAATAAAGGCGGTGAAATCAATAACACTGTAATGCGCAATAAGCGCCATTATGCCTGCAAAAAACAGCACAACGATAACCGGTGGAATTTTATTATTTAACATGGCAACTCACTGTATTGACTAAAGTATGTTTATTATATGGTGATTAGGGCGTGTTGTTCTTTGGTGATTGAATTTGCAGCAGTATGTTTGGTTATTAGGCAAGGCAGAGCCTATGTAGTGTGGCTATCCCCCATAAATAGGCGATAACGCAGCATAAAGACCAAACATGCGCTGCCCTTTGGGTTCTTTCTAGGGACAATTAACTCTTTGTTGCTCGGTTTTTACTTAGCCCACTAGGTTACAAACCTCGCGCCGCGATTTAATCGCCCCTAGATTGAACAAATTTCAATCCACAAAGATTAACACGCCCTAGCCATTAAACAATATCTAAAGTGTATAAATGATGAACACGCTCAAAGCTGAACTTAAATAAAGTATACAAATTAAGTTACAATTGTCAGCTTTATCAAAAGCGCTTAAAGGTTATACTTTAACCATAAACGAATAATAAAATGATAAGGAATGAGGTTATGTCTGGAACTACGATGATTGTACTTATTGTGCTAATTTCGGTTGGCTCAGGAGTAGTTTACGATATGTATAAAAAGCATCTTGAATTTAAGCATAAAATGCAAAACAACAACAGCGATGCCCATAAACAACTAGCTGAAACAAACGCACAAGTGCTTGCATTAAAAGAGCGTGTACAAACACTTGAGGCTATTGTTACTGATTCAAGCTTTAACGTTAAAGATGAAATTAATAAACTTTAAGTTGTTATAAGTAATTTGGATATAAATGCGCATTTTCTGGCTGCTCAATGCCGTGAGCAGCTAAAAACCCACCAATAGCTTGCCCGCAGCCCTGTGGTGCTCGCCCACTGTCTATCTCAAAGTTTAACTGATTAGCATGTTGCTTACCCATAGAGCAAAGCCCTACGGTACTTGGCGAGCGCATAGCGATACTTAGATTACCTACTTGTTCAACCACTACGTGCTTACTAAAGCGGGCAAAACCTTTGTATTTAAACTGCTCGTTTACGTAGTCATTACTTGTGGCCACCAATGCCGCAATTAAGCCGTGTAAAAAACTATTAGCGGATGAGTCTGCTGTTAAAAACGCAATTGTTTTTTTATTAAACTCGCTAAGCTGGCAATCCTCACACAACAGCTCAACAGTATATAAATGTTGCTCGGCTACTTGCTGCTGACTTTTAAGCTCAATACTTTTTCCTGCAAATACAATACGTTTAAGCACTTCATCAACGTTACTTGTAACCGCTTCGCTTTTAACAAGTTCAGGGTTTTGCGCCATTACAGGTAAGTCGTGGTGATTGTTAAATGGCGTGCTTGTTGCGCCGCTTTGCATTAACTGAAAAAGCTCTCTTACTTCATGTTCTCGCGCTACTTTTAACGCTAAAAATGCAGTTTGGATAAGTTCTGAAGTAGGTAGGTTTTCCTCTACAATCCAGCGTCTGCCAAATAATAGTTTTTTAGCTTTGGCTTCATTAGTAGATGCGCTTTTTTGGTAGTTATCAGGGCTCAGCACTGCTACTTGCAGGTAAATTTCTTCACCTTTTTGTGCAGCAAGCACTCTAAAGTGAGCCGAAAATTCAATACTCTCAAGTACTTCGTTTACGCTTTGGAGCGTGTGCTTGTAACGTAAAAAATGCTGTGGCACCACCCAATTACTATTAGCCAATTGCACAAGGGGTGCATAAGAAATAGGTTGCTCGTAACTGTGTTGCCATTTTTGCTCATTGCTAAGCAAATGATTAATGTGACTCTTGTTATCTGACATAAATAAACCAAATAAACTCGCGTTGTGCGATATAAACTATGAACACATTACGTCATCAATGTCGTAATTAGATCACATGTACGCCCTACTTTTGGGCTTTTTTAACTATCGGTGAGTTCTTGATAGTCTGTTATAACTTTTTGATAGTATGGCTTATCTTTATTGAGCATTTTATTATAATGATTTATGAGTTGCCGTTGGTACATAGCGTGCTCTGTACTAGCAAAGTCCCACATTTTGTTGCCGGTATGGCTAATCTCATTATTGGTACTAAAGCTCACTTCAATCACTTCATAAAAACGTTTGTTGTCGTAGACTATTTGTTCACTTATAAGCCCTAAACCGAGTTGTTTTAAACCCACTCGCAACTTATAAGTGTGATGCACTGGGCATAAAATAAAGCGAACATTATTTAAATGCTCCACTGCGTTATTAGCAATAATTTGTTGTACTAAACTTAACAACAGCTCACCGCCAACACCTGCTATTACAACTACTTGGCTTTTACTTTGAGTAATTTCTATTTTGCCTACATCCTGACATAAGACCTGCCACTGCGGATTTTTATCACAGGTTTTTTGTAATTTATTAATAGATGATAATTGCGCTTCTAAATCGTTCATTAAAGTGGCGACTATATCTACAAAAATAACGTGGTTTGCAGCTGCGCGTTTTAATAGCGCCATGCCTAAATAACCATGGTCGCAGCAACAATCCCAAATAATATCGTGATGCTGCGAAATTAATTTATCAATGGCAGTTAGGCGTTTACTGAGCTTCATTTAAGCAGGTATTTGTGACGTTTTATAGACAAGCGCTTTTAAACTTTTGTCGCTGTCTACTTCAATAAAACGCTCGGTGGGGGCTAGGCGCTCAACAAATTCAATTGCGCCTTGGGTGTTCTCGTTTATTAACGCTTTAAATGCATCTTCGCTAAGCTCTGGGCTATTAGCACACAATAGTAATTGTGTGGTATCGCAAAGTAGCTCTGGCAACCTGCGCAGCACTTTTTGATAGTCTTTAGTTAATATAAAGCTGCCTTTTTGAAAGCTTGGCGGATCAACTATTATTAAATCAAACGGGGCTGCTTTTTTTAGTTTTCCAAAGGATTTTAAAATATCGTGAGGTAAAAAACTTACGCCGCGCTCAAAACCATTTAGCTGATGGTTTTGCTTGCCGACTTTTAGCACGCCTTTGCTCATATCCATGTTCATCACATGATCTGCCCCGCCTTGCATGGCGGCAAGCGAAAACCCACATGTATATGAAAACAAATTAAGCACTTTGCCATGCTTGCTATTAGCCATTACAAATTCACGGCCGCTGCGCATATCGGGAAATATTCCGGTATTTTGGCGGCTCTGTAAATCAACCAAAAAGCGAATACCATTTTCGGTTACAACATGTGGGTTAGGTAATTGCCCATAAACCACGGTGTTTTGGCTTTGTACGCCAGCACGTTGCTGGTACACAAGTGACGTAATAAGCTCAGGCTGGTTTTTTTGTGCCCACTGCCACACAACATTGGTGAGCTCGCTTAGTGTTTGCTCGTCAATTTCGTCGTACGAAACTAAAAATAAACTTGGCGGGTAAAAGTCTAAATTAATATGGCTTAATGCTTCGACGCTGTGGCCTCGGCCATGAAAAACACGACACAGTTCATTTTTTAAAATTGGCGCGTCTTCAAGCGCAGTAATAAGAGGTGTAAAGTTTGCTGTCATTTTTAATTAATCAACTGTTGTTGTAGTTCATGTATTTCATCGCGAACAGAGCCCGCTTTTTCAAATTCTAGGTCGCTTGCGTATGCATGCATTTTGGTTTCAAGCTGCTTAATTTGCACGGCAATTTCTTTCGCACTAAGAACCTTTTTAGACTCTTTACGAATAAGTTTGAGGTTGTCTTTAGGGGCCGCTTCTTCACCTACATCCATTACATCAAGTATTTTTTTAGCCAGAGCATGAGGCTCTATGCCGTGCTCAACGTTATATGCATGCTGAATTTCGCGCCTGCGTGCTGTTTCGTCCATGGCTTTAGCCATTGATTTTGTAATTCTGTCGCCATATAAAATAGCGCGGCCATCTAAGTGACGAGCAGCACGGCCAATGGTTTGTATCAGCGAGCGAGCCGAGCGTAAAAAGCCCTCTTTGTCAGCATCAAGTATGGCAACAAGTGCCACTTCTGGCATATCAAGGCCTTCTCGCAGTAAGTTAATGCCCACTAACACATCAAACACGCCTGCTCGTAAGTCACGAATTATTTCTACGCGCTCAACGGTATCAATGTCTGAATGTAAGTAACGTACTTTTACATTATGCTCGCTTAGGTAGTCTGTTAAATCCTCAGACATACGTTTAGTAAGTGTAGTTACCAGTACGCGTTCGCCCTTCTCTACACTTTTGTATATTTCTGAGAGTAAATCATCAACCTGATCGCCCACAGGACGTACTTCTATAAGTGGGTCGAGCAGCCCTGTTGGGCGAATTACTTGCTCTGCTATTTCGCCCGCGCAGCGCTCTAACTCAAAGTCGCCAGGCGTTGCCGATACATAAATAGTTTGTGGTGCTATGGCTTCAAATTCTTCAAAACGCAGTGGCCTATTATCCATTGCTGAGGGCATTCTAAAACCATACTCAACAAGGTTTTCTTTACGGCTTCTGTCGCCTTTATACATGGCGCCAATTTGCGATACGGTTACGTGCGATTCATCAATAATCATTAATGCGTCATCAGGTAGGTAATCAAGCAATGTTGGCGGCGGATCGCCTGGCGTACGCCCAGATAAATAGCGGCTGTAGTTTTCTATACCCGAGCAATAACCAAGCTCGGTCATCATTTCTATATCGTATTGCGTTCGCTGTGCTACACGTTGCTCTTCTACTAACTTGTTTGCACTGAGTAACTGGGCGCGTCGCTCTTTTAGTTCTTCTTTTATTTTTTCGATAGCGCCAAGTATCTTTTCACGCGGGGTAACATAGTGCGTTTTAGGATAAATAGTAGCGCGCACTATATGCTTTTCAATTGCACCGGTAAGCGGGTCAAAAATACTTAAGCGCTCTATTTCATCATCAAACATTTCTACACGTACAGCAAAAGTGTCTGATTCTGCTGGGAATATGTCAACTACTTCGCCACGTACACGGTATGTACCTCGGCTAAAATCTATATCATTGCGGGTATATTGTATTTCAGCAAGGCGGCGTAGCATGTCGCGTTGATCGACTTTTTCGCCCACTTTTAAAAGTAGCATCATTTTCATGTACGATTTAGGGTCACCCAAACCATAAATAGCCGATACCGATGCCACAATAATGGTGTCGCGACGCTCAAGCAATGCTTTGGTCGCACTTAAACGCATTTGCTCTATGTGCTCATTTATCGAAGCATCTTTTTCAATAAATGTGTCGCTAGATACAACATAGGCTTCTGGCTGGTAGTAATCGTAATACGATACAAAGTATTCAACCGCGTTTTTAGGAAAAAACTCTTTCATCTCGCCGTATAGCTGCGCAGCCAATGTTTTATTGTGCGCCATTATTATTGTTGGACGATTTAAATCGCTAATAATATTGGCCATAGTAAAGGTTTTACCTGTACCGGTGGCACCTAATAGCGTTTGGTGTGCAAGCCCCGCTTCTAACCCTTCGCATAGCTGTTTAATGGCGGTAGGCTGATCGCCTGCTGGTTTGAAATGTGATTTTAACTGAAAATGGTCGCTCAATTATTGCACTCCTGTAACGATTCGCCGCTCAGCGCTTCTAGTTTTTTCATAAACCATTTATATGCCACTATTGCTGTAAATAAATTACCTATGGCAGCGCCTATAAATAACCCTAATAATCCGGCTATTTCGTTGCCGATATAAGCAAATGGTACATAAAATATGAATAAACGAATAACGCTTAGTACCAATGCGTTCATTGGTTTGTGTAAAGCATTAAACGATGAGTTTGATAATATGATCACCCCTTGTAAGCCATAGCTTAGTGGGATGGTATAAATAAAGAGCTTAATTACATCTATTACGGCTTGTTCTTTACCAAATAATTGGCTTATTACACCTGAAAATGCAATTAGTAATACGTAAATGGCAAATTGCCATACCATCACAAATTTTAGTGTGCCGGTATACGCTTCTTTAACACGGCATAATTTGCCAGCCCCAAAATTTTGACTCACAAATGGCGGTAATGTCATCGATAGCGCAAGCACTAAAATACTTGCAATAGATTCTATCCGGCTTCCTACTCCAAATGCGGCCACGGCTTCTGGCCCATGATGCGCTACTAAGGCGGTCATTACAGCCATTGCAACGGGTGTAAGCATGTTTGCACCTGCAGCAGGTAAACCAATTTTTAATATTTTACGAATAGCACCAGTTACAGTTTGCTTGCCCGCTTTTAGACTCAACAAACGTTTTTTAACCGCTAATATATATAAAATAATAACCACAGCGACCGACCATGCGACAACACTTGCTATGGCAGCGCCTTGAATTCCTAACGCGGGTACCGGCCCAAAGCCAAATATCAGTATTGGGTCAAGTACGGCGTTTATCAGCCCGGCTCCGCCCATTACTATACTTGGCGTTTTGGTATCACCGCTGGCACGCAGTACCGAATTACCAATCATTGGGGTTATTAAAAATACGCTACCGATAAACCATACATTCATGTATTCATGTATTAACGGCAATACTTGCGCGCCCGCTCCTAGTAAAGTAAATATGGGGTCAATCAGTAAATATCCAACAGATGACAACACAATAACCAGAACCACACCAACCATTAAAGAAATACTGGCATCAAAACGTGCTTCATCAATTTTATTACTGCCGAGCGCTTTCGCTATTACTGCTGATGTACCGATCCCCAGCCCTATTGCTAAGCTGATAACGGTAAAAGTAACTGGAAATGTAAAGCTCACGGCAGCTAATGGTTCGGTGCCAAGTAAACTTATAAAAAAGGTGTCTACAATATTGAACATCATTAGTGTGATCATGCCGAATATCATCGGTATGGTCATCGTCTTTAATGTAGGCAAGATAGGATCGTTTAGTAAATCTGGGCGAGTCTGAGATTTTGAAATTGCGCGCATGAAATAAATAGGCCTCTTTTACTGAACGAATCATTTTAAAGCATCAAGACAGTTCAAGCCACGGATTTATCACTACAATTGATGTAATTACGTAAGTAAATATTCTAAAAAATAGTAAAACTTGGTTTTTACATCTTTTTGTTAAAATAGAGCCTAAACACGCCAAAAAACAATTAAAACACATTTTTATAACTTTTATTACAAACACCCTGTGTTATCTGATGCTTTTTTACACAAAGCAACTACTTGGTTTATCGTTACGAAAAAATTCATTCATGGAGTTACATCTATTAGCCACCAAAACATAACCCACTGTTTTACAATGAATAAAAAATAGTGATTTAAAAGCTTGAAATCGTTGTAGCACCCTAAAACATTGGTGCCGATGATGTTCTTAAAGTTTCATAAACAGAGTTATCCACAGAAACCGTGGATAACTCATTCAAAGCCGCATTTATAAAGGCCTTGAGAGACTCGCAATTTTCGCTGAGGTCCAACCAATTGTTGATTTGCTAATTGTGGCATTTTTATAAACTCACACTGAAAACGCAAGCTTGCCGATTTTTCTTCTTAACATAGTTATACGTTAGTAAATAAAAAACGTTTAATACAAAGTTAAGTTATTGATTGTTCTATTTTTGAGCGAAGATAATAATTGCTCAATTTATAGATCAAAATTGGATCACTATTAAGAGGGAAAATACTTTTATGACTATTCATGCAGGTATATTTTTAGAAAATTAAAATAAAAAAGTAAATAAATACGAAGAATACCCGAAAGTAAAAAATGAAATTTTATGTTTTTGAGTTGTTTTTTAATTACAAGTGGCTTTAATGGCGTGTTTAATTTAACCAATTTAAAGACTCAACAATAATAAAACTCGCATTAGTATTCTTAAATTCTTAAAAAAACAGCTTTAATAGAGCTATAAATCACGCAGATCGAACACAAAAACAACGAATAAACCTCTTTTTTCAATTTATGACTTTTATATGTTGACACTTTGCGGCTCGGTCATTAATATTTCGCCCCGTTGAAAGGCAAGACGCTTCCCCCTTAGCTCAGTTGGTTAGAGCGACGGACTGTTAATCCGCAGGTCCCCCGTTCGAGTCGGGGAGGGGGAGCCAAGTTTTTCAACCATAAACGATTCCCCCTTAGCTCAGTTGGTTAGAGCGACGGACTGTTAATCCGCAGGTCCCCCGTTCGAGTCGGGGAGGGTGAGCCAAGTTTATGTTTATTATGTAGTTCCCCCTTAGTTCAGTTGGTTCGTGCGACGGACTGTTAATCAGCAGGTCCCTCGTTCGAGTCGGGGAGGGTGAGCTATTTCATCATAATAAGATCAGTTACTTATTTACT
>NZ_JACJFD010000026.1:0-79620 GCF_014164415.1 Pseudoalteromonas sp. SG43-1
TTGTTAGTATGTAGCATGAGAGTTACCTCTTATATGTTTTGATTTAAAGATTCGACACCTTTTATCAAAACGGGTAACTCTCACTTTTGCAAGTTGATGTGTCAGATCTTGTCTGAACTAATACAGTTAAGCGAAGCGCCACCCGACGCTCTAATATCCACATCACTCAGATCATTACTGTGCCAGCAATCCTAACCAATCTCTCCAAGTGCTTTCATTGCAGCTTGTGCTTTGTCTGTTTGTACAAAAATATGGTCGTGATAAAACGCAGCTACCACATTAGCGCTAATGCCATGCTCAGTTAGCTTTGCAGATACCGCAGCTGTTAGCCCAACGGCCTCTAAGCTTGAATGTACATTAAGAGTAATTAAATTATATTTACCCTCGTAAGTAATACCTGCTTTATCGGCGGTTTCAGCTTTTAAAATAAGGGTTAGGCCTTCCTCTTCAACGTAAGTGGCAAGTGGCTCTAAGTGAACATAATTAGCCAATTTCCCTGCCAAACAGCAAAATATGTATTCACCTTGTTTAAGCACAGGCTGCATTGATTTTAATAATTCGTTTAACTCTAAAATTCCGGCCATGGTCGTTCCTTACAATGTGTTATTTAGTGCCTTTTAGCTGCGCGACTAGCTCGCTTAATCTCGCAATTTTTATATTACTTAACTGTCTATAATCAAAATATGGGCACACAATAATGTTGTTACTGGTGTCTATTGCAAACTCGTCGTCGAGCCAATCGAGCTGCGCATGTAACTTACCTTGTTGTAATAAGTTTTTAGCGTGCGTACGCCCAGCAATTATGTGTAGCTGATTTTGATTGCTAGTAGCTTTATCTGCGCAAGTAATAGTAGTGTCAGGCGCGCTAAATAGCAGGGCGGTTTTACTATTTTTTTGCAGTAAATACTCATCGCGATATTGTTGCCAAGTAGGGGCTTGTTTAGCAAATGAATAATGCTCACTTGGCAGGGAAAATAGCACTTTGGCGTAAACGTTAAACACTTTGCGCCAACCATTACCACAGTACTGGTTTATGGTATTTATTTGCTCATTTATAACCGGTTCTAGGCATTCAAGTGTTTTAAAAAACGGCATTGGCGGCGCTTTTGCTACGTATACCGCCACGCTAAATTGCGTATCACCCAAGCCAACTAATTGGGTATTCAAGTTAGTTAGCCTTGTTTTGCGCTAAAATACGGTCGAGGTTATTTGCAAAGTTTTGGCGATCGGTTTGGCTAAGTGGCGGCGGCCCACCACTCATTTCTACGCCGCTTGAGCGCATGGTATCCATAAAGTCGCGCACGTTAAGTATTGAGCGGATATTCTCGGTGGTATAAAGCTCGCCACGAGGGTTGAGTGCTTGCCCGCCGTTATCAATTACTTCACTTGCTAGCGGAATATCGCCTGTAATAACTAAATCGCCTTTTTCAACACGTTTTACTATTTCGTCGTCGGCTACATCAAATCCCGACGATACTTGAACGCGGCTTATGTATTTTGACGGCGGAATACGCATTGCGTGATTCGCTACTAAAATAGTCTCGATTTTCATACGCTCTGCAGCTCTAAAAAGTATTTCTTTTATAACAACAGGACACGCGTCTGCATCTACCCAAATTTTCATGCTATGGTCATTTTTATTGCTTTAGAATTAATATGATCCTATAGCAAATTTTTTTAATCGGCTAGCAAACTTTATATCCATCTATATTTAGATAATACGTACGATTTATGTAATTAAAAAAGGAGCTTACATGAAGGCTATTAAATACGGTTTACTTATTACAGGGTTATTTTTTCTTAGTGCCTGCACCAGCCCTCCTGAGGGAATAACACCCGTTAAAAACTTTGATATACAAAAATATAAAGGCAAATGGTTTGAAATAGCGCGTCTTAATCACTCATTCGAAGAAGGGATGGAGCAAGTTACCGCGACTTATTCAATTAACGACGACGGCACAGTAAAGGTCCTTAACAAAGGGTATTTAACGGATGATAAAAAATGGGATGACGCCGAAGGCTTAGCCAAGTTTGTTAAGGGCACCGACACAGGGCATTTTAAAGTCTCGTTTTTTGGTCCATTTTATGGCGCTTACGTGATTTTTGAACTTGACCAACCCGATTATAAATATGCATTTATAACCAGTTACAACAAAGATTACTTGTGGTTTTTGTCGCGTACACCAACGGTTAGCAAAGAGCTTAAAGAACACTTTTTAACTAAAGCTAAAGAGTTGGGCTTTGCTACCGATGAAATAATTTGGGTAAACCAATAGACTATGTAAAGGGGGTTTACAGTTAGTTATATACGTTTTTAAAGTAGTAATAAAAGAGTCACCTAACCGTAAAGTAACTTAAATATATTATGGTTATATTGTGTGTACTTGCCGTGAGACAGCAAGTATTGGAAACACTGAATATCCCCTATTGTTGGCAAGCTATATAGCTTGCCATTTTTTTTGCCTAATCTATGGGAAAGTAACGGATCACGTTTTTACTAACTAAGGCTAGTTTAATGCTAAAAACAACCCACTTAGTACAACTAACACGCTATTTAAAACACCAAACCACTTCACGTAGCCTACTAAAAAATTATAAAAAACCATTATAATTAAGACACTTAGGCTCATAAATCCGCAAAATAGTAATGCACCATATCCATCTTGAGTAACTATACAAAGCACCAAGCTTAGTAAAATACTGATCCAAGCAGCTAATAGCAGCTTTTTACGTTGGGGTTCTGTAGGGCGTTTTTTAAATACATCTTTAAAATGATTATACTTAGCCAGCGCAAAACAGTTAAAACTGAGCAAACATAGGCTAAACCCGAGTAAATCAATCATGGTTTTTGCCTTTTAAGGTTATTAGATTGACTAGGGCTGGTTATTTTTGAGTTGTTTTTAGCAGTACGTAATTTTTCGGTTTGTATAAAAAACAATATACTAAATAACAAAAACAGTGCATCAAAAGTAAATAAAGCCCACTGTTCGTGCATCAAATAGCTAACTAGATTACCGTTAGTTGTAAGTGCATTAATAACCGGTACGCTTAAACATGCAACAGCATTTATAGCTGCCATAACTCGCCATTGCAGTGTGTCGCGCTTTATAAGTGCTAAAAGAGCAACCGCTAGCCATGTTAAAAAGAACGCGAGTATTTCTTTATCGGCGCGCTCTGCGGTAGTTGGGCTAAGTAGTCTGTTAGCAATAAAAAATGCACACGTTGCCAGTGGAAGTCCCATAATAGTGGCTAGGTTTAACCCCTCAACTAGTTTTAAACCAAACGAAGGTTTAACGTTATTTTTAGTTCGCTCGCGAATTCGTTTAGCCCACATAATACAGCCAGAGCCAATCATTACACAGCCTGCAATACCGCCTAATACGTATAACCAACGCAGTAACCACGTAGCTAAACGCCCTGTATGCATTGAATTAAGTGATTCGTAAAGCGCTTTGCTGCTAGTTAGCTCGTCATCAGTTTTAGCGACCATTTGCCCTGTAGCACCACTAAATATTAAGCGTGGTGCTTGGTCACGCAGTGTTTTACCTGCGCTTACCAATACGGTAATTGTTGAAGCTGCCATATTTGGTTGGTTAACTTGTACGCGAGTAATATCTGCATGAGGCCACTTAGTATAAACCTGATCCAAAATGCTTTGAATCGGCACCATTGACGATTCGCCTTGGGCTTTATCGGTCATGGTGTTGCGAGGGGTTACATCGTTAAAAAAGCCACGCATGCCGTTATCGTAAGACGTTTGCGCAGGGTAGGGAAACAACATAAATATAAGTGTAATTATACCCGTGTAAGTAATCATTAAATGAAAAGGAAGGGCAAGCACAGAGCTTAAGTTATGGGCATCTAACCATGTACGGCTACCTTTGTTACGCCTAAAGCTAAACATATCTTTAAAAATACGCTTATGAATAACCACCCCCGATATAATGGCAATCAGCATAAAAAAGCTAGCAAAGCACACAATCCAGCGTGCGGTTATTGCATCCATGTAATGTAAATCATAGTGCAGCCGATAAAAAAAGTTACCGCCTTTAGTATCTACAAAGGGCTCAAGCTCTTGCATGGTATTAGGGTTTAGCTGTGTGTTTTCAAACCGGCTGCGGCGCTGGCCTGGCTCTTTTGGTTTTGCATAACCATAAATTAAATAAGGAATACGCGGCTCGGGTAATGTAATACGCCAGCTTGATGAGTGAGCTCCATGGCTAGCTAAGTAATCAAATCCGGTAATTATTTGTTGTTTTTGCGCTTCTATACGCTGTGTTTGGGCTTGCACATTATGAATGGCTGGTTGATTCCACAACGTTATTTCGTCTCTAAAAAAGCTAAGAGTCCCTGCAAAAAATATTAAATATAATAACCAACAAACGAGTAACCCTACCCAAGTGTGCAACCAAGTCATCGATCTGAAAAAGCTATCTTTCATACCCAACCCTTCAGTAATGCAAGCAATCCTATGAACGCTCCTGTACTTAGTAAAATACTGATCCACACTGTTTTTAATGATTTAACACTAAAGGCATAAATAAATACAACGGCATAAATTAAAATGCTGATTGAAACACTAAACAGCACAGCGTCTTGTTTAGCTATTGGCAACACAAGGCTTAATAACGCAGTGCTTGCAGAGGTAAAGGCATAGCCACCAATTATGGCAATAAAAAAACGTAAAAATACCAAAACTCGATAACTGCTTACGCTTTTTACTATATGCGCAATTACGTTAACCTTATCGAATGGCGCACTGTGCAAAGGTGCCTGCATAGTTAATTAATCCCTTTATTTAAAGCCGAGGATAAAACAAAGGCGCTATTATATATGTTACAAATACAAAAGATAGTTATTCTCATTTGTGGCATTTAATTTTTAAGTCAGTTATGCGTACTTAATTACTTAGTAAAATACTGATCTGATATTATTTAATGATATTGCACAGGCTCTATGTAAAGCTTAAGGTTAATAAACTGAGTAAAAATAAAGAGTGAATAACGATGAGCGATCACGAAAAACTAAATTACGTGGAGTTTCCTGCATGCGACTTACCCGCAACTAAGGCCTTTTTTAGTCGTGTATTTAATTGGCAGTTTACTGACTACGGCCCAGAATACACGGCGTTTAGTGGCCAAGGGCTCGATGGTGGCTTTTTTAATGCGCCGCTTAAATCGCTAACTCAAAACGGTGCTGCGCTATTGGTTTTTTATAGTAACGACATTCACGCCACGTATAGAAAAGTACAACTCCATGGTGGCACAATATTAAAACCTATTTTTGAATTTCCGGGTGGTTGCCGGTTTCATTTTGCAGAGCCAAGCGGCAATGAATTTGCTGTATGGGCCGAGCAACGCTAGGTTTTACAAGGCTTGTAGCGCGAATGAGCTTAAAGATCACGATTTTACTAACTAACGCTCGTTTTAATTAAAATAAACCGATTTTTTACCAACTCATTTATCCTAAATGGCCATTTAGGATAAATATTAAGCATTTAAGGCCAAATAAACATGAATAGTCACCAATTAATAGAGCAAGTTAGTAAATGCGTGATCTGTGAACCTCATTTACCTTTAGGGGCTCGTCCTGTTATACAATTTAACCCAAACGCACGTATTTTAATTGCAGGGCAAGCACCTGGAATCAAAGTTCACGAAACAGGTGTGCCGTTTAACGATGCAAGCGGAAACCGCCTGCGAGAATGGCTTGGGCTAACACGTGATGAATTTTACGACGCTAATAATATAGCCATTTTACCTATGGGCTTTTGCTACCCGGGTAGGGGGAAGTCGGGTGATTTACCACCGAGAAAAGAATGTGCGCCTGCATGGCGCGAGCAATTATTGGCTGCACTACCAAATATTGAGCTGACAATAGTGCTTGGTAAATACGCGCAGGCGTATCATTTACCAGAGACTAAAAAAATGCCACTTACGGAGTTAGTAAAATCGTGGCGTGAGTATTGGCCAAATTATTTAGTGCTTCCACATCCGAGTCCGCGTAATAATATATGGCTTAAAAAGAACCCATGGTTTGAACAAGATGTACTTCCAGAACTAGATAAGCACGTGGCTGCTATTTTAAATAAGTAATACTTCTAGTTATTGTAAAGGGGCGTTACAGTTAACTTAAAAATTAACACTCTAATTAAAAACAATAACAAACGAGGCTGTCTAATTTGAATGCATCTATATTAACTGAAGTAATACTTCCACTCGCCCTTGCACTTATTATGTTTGGTATGGGTCTTGGGCTCACAACAACCGATTTTACTCGTTTATTTAAAAGCCCGCTTGGCATTGTCATGGGTTTAATAGGCCAACTTGTAGCAATGCCTTTATTAGCATTAGGGCTGTGTTATTTACTAAACCTACCAACGCCTATCGCTATTGGTTTAATGATATTAGCTGCTTGCCCCGGCGGTACTATGTCAAATGTAGTAAGCCAGCTTGCTAAAGCTAATTTAGCGCTTTCGGTAAGTTTAACAGCTGCCTCTACCGCAATTAGTATAATAACCACACCGTTTATTATTGGCTTTGCTATGAGTCAGTTTGCCCCAGCAGACGATGCTACTTTTTCTATTTTAACTACTTCATTAGGGCTATTTTTTATTACCTTAGTGCCAGTTGCTATAGGCATTTGGTTGCGTCACTTTAAAAGTGATTTTGCCATTAAAGCAGAGCCGTTTTTTAGACGCTTCTCGTTGTTTTTTATGCTTATGATGATTGCCGCACTAGTAATAAAAGAGCGCGATTTATTAGTTAGCTCATTTAACAACGTATTTTGGGCGTGCATAGCGCTTAATATTGGTTCAATGGTTGTTGGTTGGTTAATTGCTAAGTGTTCAAAATTAAATTTAACTGATTCGCTGACGCTTTCAATTGAGGTTGGAATTCAAAATGCATCGTTAGCTATTTTAATCGCTATTAGCTTTTTAAATAAACCAGAATACGCAGTTACCGGTGGCGTGTATGGCCTTGCCATGTTTATAGGACCACTGCTATTAATTGGCGGGTTAAAGCTTAAAAATAAACGTACCGCTAGGGCTGTTAACTAGGACTTTTAATTAGGGCATGTTGACCAAGTTACTTTAATTTATGGCTGCGGATAACGTAGCCTTAAACTCAAGTCTAAAAATACCACCAGTTAAATGTATGCTCTGCACTCATCGCGCCAACAAGTTGTAAGCTTATAAAACACTCTCAAGCTTGAATATTGCGCCAGGCGCTGAACTTGCTCGCGCAAGGAGCGAAGCTCCTAATTACTAAAGCGCATTTTAGGATGGGATAAGAGTGTAAGTAATACGGTAAAAAAGCAGTTAATTATTTAGTTACTAAAACAGCGCCTCAGCATATGAGGCGCTACTTTAAAACTTACTATTTGGTTTGCATGTTTTTAGCGCGTTCTTCTGCATCTATTAATGCTTGCGATTTAGGCGCGCGTTTTTTCTCTTCTATTTTGGGCTTTTCAGTTGAGTCAGGATCCCAGCTTGAGTCTAACGATAAGTTAGCAAATGGATTGTTACTGTCTGCTTTTTTAGGCTCACTTTGTGGCTCATCAACTGGCGGTGTTGTTTGTGTTTGCTCAGGTGTTGCGCTTTGTTTTTTAGGCATCGGCTTTTCACCAGGTAATGGTGCATCTGGGTTAAATGTACGTACCTCTGGTTCTTTAAAGTCTTGCTCTGTTGTATATGTAGTCGATTGAGCGTCAGCTATTTGCTCTGGTGCGTGTAAATCTACAACCGGCTCACTCGCTGTTACTGGCTCAGGAGTACTAATAACCGGCTCTACAGTGTTATGTTCGGCTTCTATTGGCGCAGGCTCCGTTACTTGCGCTGTATGGTGCTTACGCTGTTTTTTTTCAGGCTTTGCATCTGGATCAAAGTCGCGTACCTCTGGCTCATTAAAGCTGCTGGCATTTTTAATGCGCTCTAAGGTTGTTTTGGCGGCGGCTTCAAACTCGGCTGTATTAGGCTCTGGTTTTTGTTTTACTTCGTTAAACGTAGCGGTACTTGTTTGCTCTAAAGTATCAATTGAGTTAAGCGGTGTAGGCTCAATTTCGCTTGTTTGCACTTGTGTAGCTACGTTGTTTTGCTCATCTGAAATTTGCGGTGGTGTATGTTCAATATCAGCATTTTGTGAAGTGTTCGTAGGCTCTAAAGGCTCTTCATTTGCCTCTACGCTGCTCTCAACTGGTTTATTATTTTGAGTTGCTTCGTTGATGACGACAGGCTCAATCTCTGGCTCTTTTGTAGTTTCAGATTTAGCTGGCGTAGCAATTTTTTCTGATTTAACTTCAGGTGGAGCCGCTATAGTCGGTTCTGCCATCACTTTACTTTGTTTTGCACGGCGCAGGCGCACGACTATCATAGCGCCAATAAGTACCACTATAACAAGTATTAAAGTGGGTAAAAGTAACGAGCTTGGGCTTTGTGCTATAGGTTGCGGCGCAATAACTGGCGCTGGTTTAGTTAACACCGGTGCTGGTTTTACAGGTACAGGCTTTTCAAGCGTAGGTTGAACGTTTTGCTCTGGCGTCGCCGGTTTTACTTGCTCTATCACAGCTTCGTTTTTTTGCTCTGTAACTACTTGCTCGGGTACTGCTGTTGTTGGCTCTGCATCAATTACTATTTCGTTAGTATTGGTATTTAGTTGATCGTTAATTTGTTGTTTTTGATCATCAGTTAAATTAAGTGTTTGCTCGTTGATGCTATTTTTAACAGCTTCTTCAGTAGGTTTAATTACAGGGGCAGGTTCAACAATTTTAGGTTGCGGCTGAGTAATAATGGCTGGCTCTGGCTCTATTATCTGTGGCTTTGGTTGTGCTTGAATTTCTTTTGGCTTATTACAGTTATTTTTGTAATCACGCGCAGCTTTACGATATTTTTGACTCGCTTTATTATTACTATTTTGCTGCATTTCTTGTTTAATTAAAATGCACATAGCTTCGTTGTATGCAGCACTTTGCGCACTATAAAATAGGGCAAAGCAAAGGGTAAATCTAATTAGTTTTGATATCATAAAGTTATGCGCGCTTAAATATTAATAGTTTGATTTTAAGCGCAAAATTGAAAATTATCCAGAGTAATACGACTAATCAATAACCATAAGGCTGCGATATTCATCGTAAGCAAATTGGTCTGTCATACCGCTTATATAATCTTGAATTAATCTACAGCGATAATAAAATTCATACGCTGCAAAGTGATCGGGCTCTTCTTGCATTGCATCTATTGCGTGTTGGTAACTATTTAAGTGCTTTTTAGAGAGCTTTTTTACAAGTCGCGACTCAATTAATAAACGTGAATCGCCATTTAGAGCGCGCCTAAAGTCATCGCTGTTCAATTGCAGTAGCGGTTTGTAGCAATCGAGTAAGCCATTAATTATTCTATAACCTTGCAGCTCTAATTTTTCGACTTCTTTGTTTGAAAAAACATGCTCAAGTGCAACTTGCTTTAGCATTTTGGTTACAGCGTGTAGATGGCTTCTATCTTCTAAAAGTGCTTGGTTAAAATCGCCATGGTAAATAGGTTCTATATTTTCAATAAAGCGTTTTGCAGCATGTCCAACTAGCGGATGTAAAAGTGCAACGCGCAGGTATATAAAAAATTCGCTGTTAAAGTTATACGGTTGTGCTTTGGCGCGCTCATGTGCGTAGTCAACTGCTTTATCTACAAAAGTTTGGTGCTCTGTATCGTCTATTGTTAGGTTTATGAGTGCTTTTTTATAATGACTTTTAAGCTGTGTACATAAGAATTCGGTGCTTATGATCCCTTTTTCAACAGCATCCTCTATATCGGCTAGGCAATACGAAATGTCGTCGGCGGCTTCCATTATATAACTTGCTGGATGGCGGCAATATGGCTCAATAGTGAGCTCTTTTTGTAGTGCTTCAACAAAGTTTTTTTCGCTGTAGTAGTAACCTACTTTTTTCATTAAGTAGTTTTTATTTTGCGGTATATCTTTTGTATCAAGCCCTGCAGGGCGAGTGTATTTTAAAATACCAGCACTTTGGCTGTAAGTTAAATTAAGCGTTTGCAACGAATGAATTATACGTATGCCTTGAGCGTTGCCTTCAAAGTTACAAATATCAAGCGCAAGGTGTTTAAAAACAACACCTATACCGGTATTGGGCTCTTTGCAGCGCTCGGGTGTTACGCTTGCTAGGTTGTTATTAAACCAGTGGTTTATTGCAGCTTCGCCAAAATGTCCAAACGGTGGGTTGCCTATATCGTGCATTAGGCAGGCCATTTCTACTAAGCTTTCTAGGGGGCGTTCTAGGTCGGTTAAACCGTAATTTTTTTGTTGTTGGTAGCTTAAATTTGCAAAAATACGTTGCACTATAAAACGACCAACCTGTTGTACCTCAAGCGAGTGAGTTAAGCGCGAACGAACAGCTGCGTTACGTTCAAGGGGAAACACTTGGGTTTTTTGCTGAAGCCTGCGAATAGCGGCACTGTTAATAATACGGCCACGGTCGCTTTCTAGCGCCATTTGTAAGTTAGAGGTTGTGCGATACATTCGTGCTGGCGTTATTTTTTTACTAAAATCTATGGTCATCTTTATACTTATCCTTTTTACAATTGATGACTGGCATAGTTTTTAGCACATAGTCATTTGTCTTTAATATACAGGGTTTAATCTATCAGTTTGTATCATAAAGTAACAACTTGCTTTAAAATAATTTTTTGAGTAATTGTTGTGCATTTATAGGTGTTTATAATGAAACAGTGGATTTTAAAGGCAGTATCAATTTGCCTAATGTTAGGAATGAACAGCGCATTTGCTGCAAAAGAGCAAACTGTGGTGCTTGTATCAATTGATGGCCTGCGTTGGGATTATATTGAAAAACACGGCGCACCAAATTTAAAAGCAATGGCCGAGCGCGGTGTTCGCGCACAAAAACTAATACCTGTTTATCCGACTAAAACGTTTCCTAACCATATTTCTATTATTACGGGCTTACTGCCAGTAAATCATGGCATTGTTGATAATAGCTTTTGTGATAAAGCGCGTAAAAACGACTGTTACAGCATGGGCAAAGCATTGGGCGATAGCACTTGGGTGAAGGGGATTCCGCTTTGGAATTTAGCAAAAATGCAGGGGCTTAAATCGGCTACTTATTTTTGGCCTGAGTCAGATGCATTATTTAACGGCATGACACCAGATTACTTTTATCACTATTCTAAATACAGCGATTACCAAAGCCGTGTTGATCAAATTATTCAATGGTTAAGTTTGCCAAAAGCACAGCGCCCACGTTTTATTGCGAGTTACTTTTCGCTAGTTGATAGCATGGGCCATGAGTTTGGACCAGACGCACCACAAACGCGAGATGCAGTTAAACAGCTTGATGAATTAATGGGGCAATTACAAACTCGCTTAAGTAAATTAGAGCAAGAGGTAAACTTAGTTATTGTCTCGGATCATGGTATGGCGAGTATAGATCCAGATAAAAGTATTGATGTAACCACACTGCCTCAAGATGAAAACTTTTTAGTTAAAAACACCGGTCCACGTTTACTCATATACACTCAACCCGATGCAATAAATGCGGATATAGCCGGCTATAAAGCTCGTTTACAAAAAACAGCAAACGGTCGTTATACAGTATTAACTGACGAGCAGTTAGCAGCGTACCATTACAATAAAGGCACTCGCGTAGGCGATATTGTGGTGCAAACTACAGCGCCAGCGGTATTTACCAATGGTAAAAAACCAACCTATTTAGGGACTCACGGTTATGCATATACCGAGGATATGGCAGCATCATTTATTGCTGTAGGCCCTGCATTTAAACAAGGTATAAGCCTTAAAGAAGTGAGTAACCTTGATATCTACCCAGTACTTGCAAAAGTGATGGGGCTTAAATTGTTAAACAAAGTAGATGGCAATGGTAAAACATTAATGCCAGCAATTAAGCAAAAAGTGGTTGTGCATTAGCTTAATCTATAAGAGCGCGTAAGCGCTCTGCAGGGAAGAACATGTTAAAACTTTAAAGTGGGCTATTTAGCCCACTTTTTAATGTGCTACTTATTTAAAGTTAGCAATACTTGTTTTTGTAGCAGTAACCGTGCGAATTGCATACGCTTGGTTTGTAATACCAAAAGCAATACCATTTACGCTCCAGTTAGGGTTAGAGAAGTAATCGTACTGAGTTGCGCTACCGTAAACGTGCGGGTAAGCCATAATACTTGCAAACTCGTTTTGTACGCCATGACCCATGCCATCTACATATACACCGCCAGATGTGTCACCTTGTTTGCGTGAATGCGCTAAACCTTGGTTATGACCAAGTTCGTGTACAAATGTAGTTGCACCACAATCAATTGCAGTGATTGAGTACATACGGCTGCTCATTGAGCTGTATAGATTGCCATTAGTGCCTTGGCCAACCCATGCTAAACCACATGAAATAAGCCCATTGCCAGCACTTTGGCCAGTACCTAATACGGCAATCATGTCGGCTTTCCAATCGCTGCGTAAACCATCTACGTAGCTGCTATTTGTAACCGAATCTAACCAATCCTCAGACGGCGTTACTGCGTAGTCACCTAAGTTTTGTTTGCCAGCTAAGCGTAGTGTTATATCAACGCCATTTTGGCTATATACCTGATTACTAAAAGCAATTAGTTGATTTATTTTAGTGTCAATATTACTAGTTGCGGCAGCTGATTGGTCGGTATATAAAATACCGATATCGATTGTTTCTGCTTGTGCAACACTTGCTGCACATAATGCCGCAGTCAGTGCGGTTGTTGTGATTACTTTTTTCATTATTGTATTTCCTTACTCTTGTTGTGGTTGGAACTGTTTTTAACTTGGTTGAGATCATAAAAAGCAGACACACTAAAGCTGCCTTATAGTGCGGCTTTAATTGCTTTTTATACTTTTTGGTTAGCCATCAATTTTTGGTGCAAATATATCGATGCTTTTATCTGATTTGGGCTTTGGTGCGGTTACTTCATGCTCTATGTGGCTTTTATATAAATCGCGTTTTGCTGCAATCCATCCGTACTTACCTTTACTTTCGAATACATAGTTGCCAGAAGGTGCAGTAAATTGGCCATATACGGCATCTTTACCTACCGTTAAAACGGTATTATGCATGCGACCGTCAACACCCACTATTTTACCAAATATGCTCTTATCGCCATTTTCAGACTCAACCACATTAGTCACTTCTGCGGTGAATGTTTCGGCTGTTTGCGGAATAGCTAAATCAAAGTTTTCGCCAGTTTCTAACGCCTGTAAAGAATTTAAATCAAACTCAATATAGGCCTCGTTATGTAAGTCAGTCGGTAAAACTTTTGCATTTATAAGCACTTGCTTTGCTTTGTCTGATAGGCGATTTACGGCATCAAATTCTTCAAACGGTAAGTTGTTGTCAGGGGCAGCAATGGGTTTAACAGTAATTGGATCTTTACTCATATCAATAGGTGCAGGGGGATGCGTATTGCGCGTTTTTTGTAAATCAATAGGAACAAAATCAATAGCAACAGGCGCGATAGGTTCGCCCGTTTCATCTGCATTAAAAAATAGCCCATAAACTGCAAATGCCGATAATGGTATAGCAATTAGTAAGACGACAGATCTCTTCATTTGTTTCTCTTTTAGTGTTTTTGGTTAACTATTTGTTACGTTTTATATTATTAAATGGATTAGATCAAGATAATAAATGTAACCGAAAAGAATTATTTCTTAATTTTATAATTCCTTATAAAATATAAGGATATTTATTTTTGGTGTGTTTTTTGCTCTTTTTAGTATTGGTTTTTAGTAGTGTTTACGCGGGCTTTGGCGCAGTTGTAGGTACTTGTTTGTTTAGTTAAATACAATGGTTAAAAGTGACTTTTTGACGTTAATTACAATGAAAAATAAAAAGTGAATTTATTTCACCTTTTGTAAACCAATCGCTAATTGCAATGTAATTATTGGGCACGTATGTTGTGAGCTGCATAAATGCATTACGAGGAATTTATGAAGGTGTCTGATCAGTTGCTTAACCGAATTACAGCAGGACTTGTGGCTGTAATTATTGGTTTTTCGAGTTCTATTGCATTAATTTATCAGGTAGTGATAACCCTTGGTGGTACGCCCGATTTAGTAGCTAGTTGGATTTTAATGCTCGGTTTAGTGATGGGCACAACGTCAATTGGTTTATCGTACTATTACAAAGTACCTGTTTTAATTGCGTGGTCTACCACGGGAGCTGCATTACTTATTTCAAGTGCCCAAGGGTATAACTTAAATGAGGCTATTGGCGCGTTTATGCTCAGTGCATTGCTCGTGTTTTTGTCGGGGGTTACGGGCTGGTTTGAAAAAATAATGAACCGTATTCCAAGTGAGCTTGCATGCGCCATGTTGGCCGGCGTGCTTGTTACCTTTGGTATCGATGTGTTTAATTTTATGAACGACATGCCTTTAGTAATTGGTTTAATGGTCGGTATGTACTTTATTGGTAAACGCTTTTTTGCCCGCTTTGCTATGTTAAGCGTGCTTATTATAGGTGTATTACTCGCTTGGCAAATGGGCCATATTGATACCAGCGCGCTGCACTGGAAAATGAGCGAATTTGCTTATATTGAACCCGCTTTCCACTTGCAAGCATGTATTAGTATAGGTTTACCACTTTATATAGTTACCATGACTTCGCAAAATTTACCGGGTATTGCGGTTTTAAAAGCACATAAATATAAAGCGCCTATATCTGCATCTCTTAATGTTACTGGCTTTGTAAATATGCTTAGCGCTCCTTTTGGAGCCTACTCTATTAATTTAGCCGCGATTACCGCAGCTATATGTATGAGTGATGAGGCGGATAAAAATCATGATAAACGTTATTGGGCGAGTATAGCGGCTGGCGTATTTTATATTTTAATGGCGTTGTGCGCAGCTACATTAGTTGGCTTGGTAGCAAGTTTACCCCAGGCACTTATTTTAGCTTTGGCGGGCATTGCGCTATTTGGCACCATTGCTAATAGTTTGCAGCAAGCCCTTAGTAGTACTGAATATACTGAGGCCGCAATAGTCACTTTTTTAGTAACTGCATCTAACTTAACATTACTTTCAGTGGGGTCTGCTTTTTGGGGGATTATAGCGGGTGTGCTAACGCTTATTATCACCAGGAAAGACTAAAAACTGTGAATATGTAAAGCGAAAATACTGCTCATATAGATGATTAAAATAGTTTAACCAAGCTTATTAAAAAGGCTGCAATTGCAGCCTTTAGTTTTACAAACAGGGTTTACCTAATCATAAGTATGATGGCGAGTTACGCTAAACCGATTAAGTATATGGTGCATAACATACACAACACATAAGCTTAAGATTATAGCCACAGATACCGAACTAAACCGGTACATTGCACTATAAACAAGATCTTGGCCTGGCCCGAGTGAATTTCCAAACAAAATACCAAATGTAGTCAATACACCAAAACCAATGCCAGGTATGCCTCCGCCTAAAATATGAAAGCGCGCAAAAACAAACGAAAGTATCCATAAAATAGCCATCGGAAAAAGTAAAAAATCAGAGTGACTATACAAAAATAGTTGCGATAGTAACGCTGCATTACAGCCTATAAGCGTTCCAATTGCTCGCTGCCAACCGGCCATACCTGCGGCTTTCCAGCACAACGAAAATAAAATAAGCACAGAAGCTGCCTGCGCAGATATTGAGTCTTGTAAATCAAGAACCTGAAAAACAACAAAAGAGAGCGTAGCCACGGTTGAGCATAACAATACCTCATGGCGAATACTTTCTTTTGCTTTAGCTGGCATTACTCGCCCGGGCCTTGCGGTTACATCAGGAAATAGGCCATGCATTAATGCTCCAATAATAACGGTTAAAAATATAGCCAAACCATTAGTTAAAATTAATGGATAAATACTGCTTCCTTGATCAACATAGCTGGAAAAATGCAGCTGAATAGAAAGACTGATCACGCCTAAAGCGCCAAATAAAAAGGCACTACCGCTACTCATTTTATGAAATAAAAAGCAGAAAACACCAAACACTAACAATGTCATAACGACTGGTAAGTGAGAAAATAATCCCTGCATTATCAGCACTATAAGTGCGCTAAATGCAGCAGATGCTATAAATTGATTTATAAGCCCACGACTTAACGTAGGTACCATGCCCAATATCAACATAGGATAAACGGTAAAAAATATACCATTGGGCCAGTTCATTAATTCACTAATAGTAAAGCCAAGGGTACACCCACCTGCAATGCGCAGTGCTTGGCGAAGGCCATTGGAGTCTAATTGTGGGCCTTGGCTAACAATTTGAGTCATAAAGCCTCCATTAATAAATGTAGTGTAACCAGCTAATAAACCTGATTTGTGCAGAGCCAAACCATTGCCCAATTGTTGATTCTGGTAATAATTGTACTGTTGCACGTGAGCCACTAGGCATGTTTGCTATTAAGTCTTGATGATTAATGAGCTTTAAGTGAATGCGTTGACGCTGTGCATCACGCACCCAACGATTACTGGTTTCTGTTGTACTTAGTAAACCATTAGCACTAAGTTGACCACTGCTAACGCCTGCTTCAAATGTTTCAAGTATTGCGTCGTAAACTTCACCTGGACGGCTATCAAATACTACGCGCGCTTGGGTGCCTTGCTTCATATTTGTGAGTGACTTTTCTCTAAAGTCGGCAACTAAATCTGCCTTTTTAGCAACAATAGCTAATAACGGGCTGCCTGCAACTGCGTATGCGCCGTTTAACAATTGTAAGTTAGCAACTACGCCGTCACTTAATGCGCGCACTTTTGTGTAGGATAAATTTAGCTCAGCTTGCGCTAACTGGTTAGCAGCGTGGCGCATGGCTAAGTTTTTGTTCCCTGAGTCACCTCTAGCTAAAACCGCTTCAGCTAACTGCGCTTCAAGGGCTGCAACATTTGCTTTACTCGCTTCAAAATTAGCACGAATGCTTTCAAGTTCTTGCTCCGATATAGACTTTTGCTTATAGAGCTTTTCGCCTCTGCTTTTTAATAGTTTTTGCTCATGCTGTTTAGCGTTTGCAGCACTTATTTGTGCCTCAAGCGCTTTAACATTGGTATCAAGGCGTTTATTTTGTAATTTGGCATCATCAAGGGCGAGTTGAGCTTGTTCTTTAGCTAAATTATATGGGCCTTCATCGATACTAAATAATATATCGCCTGCTTTAACTGATTGGTTATTACTAACTTGCACACTAGTGACTCGGCCACTAATTTGCGGTGATATTTGCACAACAGGGTGATAAACACGTGCTTGTGGTGTCACAGGCAAAACCATATCGGCCACTAAATAGTAAATAAATACTAAGATAAACCCTATGAGAGAAAACCTTACATAGCGTGCAAACTTTTGATCCGGTGTCATTTTTAGCCTTACTTATTAACTTGAATACATTTAAGGGCGTTTTGCTCTATTTTGATCAAACCAAATGCAATCGCATCTAGTTGCTCAACAGATAAACCGCTGTATAACTGATTTTTTATATCGGAAATAGTCTCTTGCAATGAATGTAAAATGGCATCACTTTGCTCAGTAAAATAGAGTCTTTTACTGCGCTTATCATGTTTGTCTACACGGCGAACAATTAACGATTGCTCCTCTAATTGCTTAAGCGTACGAGTCAATGAAGGCATTTCTATCCCTAAGCTATTAGCAAGCTCAAGTTGTGTTAGTCCCTCACCACGCATACTAATATGCATTAGTGCAGTCCAGCGCGATTGAGTAAGCCCTAAAGGCTCAACTGCAATGGTTACCGCTTCGCGGCATAAGCGATGAACTCGGCCCATATTACCGATAACAGTTAAATCGAGTGTTTCGTGAAAAGGTTTGTGTGTAGGCATAGCCATCCCAACATAGTTAGCAAGCTAACTATTTTATCATTACTTAGCTTGCTAAGTAAATATGTGTAAGTGCGGGAAATGGTAAAATATTTGCTAAACCTCACTTGTAGAAATGGTGAGGTTTAGCAGGAGTTTAAAAGTTAAGTAAATTAGCAGGGGAGTATTGATCGGTAAGTACTTTTGTATCTGCGGGCCAATCTTGGTCGTTTTTAGTAAATTGCATAAATTGGCTAATCGCTTTTATGTCTATACCGTATTTTACTAATTTAGGGGCGAGAGCATTTACACGCGTGTTAATTTGCGCTTCGCTCGGCATTGATTTAAGTCCCGCTAAAATAATACGATTACTACGATTTTCGCGACTTACATTTATAAAGTCGCCAAATACAGCGTGGTAAGTTGCCGACTCATGCTGATAAAGTTTACTACTTGAAAACGTATTTGCAGCTATAACACCGCCTTCGGCTAATACGCTTTGTACTTCTTCAAAAAACTCTTTAGTAAGCAAATGCTCCGGAATATAGTCGCCGTTAAATGCATCCAAAATAATCCAATCGTACTTTTGTTTTTTAATTGCGGCACGTTTTATAAAAATACGGCCATCTTGCACGCTTGATGTCACTAAATCGTTTTCTATAAAGTTAAAGTAATCGCGTGCAACTTTAGTTACTGCGGGATCTATTTCAACATTATGAATTTTTGCAGTGGGGTATAGCTCATGAATAACGTTAGAAAGCGTACCGCCTCCTAATCCTATAATAAGTACATTTTTAGGGTTATCGGCTACTAAAAGGCTCGCAAAAGTAAGTTTAGTGTAATTAAAAACAAGTTTGTCGGGATTGTTCTTATACATACAGCTTTGGCTTGTTTGGCTACTTTTAGTATTAAATTTAAGGCAACGTAAGTCGCTCGTTTCTTCAACAATAATATTGCGATAAAGCGAGCGCTCTTCGTGGATAACTTTACTGCACGCAAAACCCGAAAATGCAATTAACGGCAGTAGTAAATATTTAAGCATGAGCAAGCTCCTTATTATTAGCCAAGGTATTAATTACAATCGCGACTAAACCCAGTGACCCAAGCGTTAGAGCAAAGGCGCTAATAATAGTATTTACGTCAAACGCGAGTACAAAGTAAAACGAGGTAATTATAGTACCCAGTGCACTGCCAAGCGTACTTACAAAGTATAAACGCCCAGCCACTTGGCCGCTTTTATCGCTATCGGTTACCAGTAAGCGCACAGAATAGGGCGAGATCATGCCTAAAATAACGGTAGGTATAAAAAATAGTGCGGTTGACGCTAAGAGCGAGCCGTAGCGGCTATCTTCAATATGGGTAAATATAAATTCCATTATTGGCTGCGAAAATAATGTAATAGGCACCACCATAATACTGGCTATTAAAAATATTAAACCATATTTGGTAAGTGATGCATTTTTAGTGCTGAGTTTACCGCCAAGTAAATACCCAAAAGATAAACTAAGCATAAATACTGTAATTATACTGCCCCAAATATGTACGCTACTACCAAAAAAAGGGGCGAGAATTCTCCCTCCTAAAAGTTCAATCCCCATAATGCAAAAACCGCTGCAAAAAGCTAAAAAGTAAATTAACGCGTTTGTTTTTATGCTCATGTAATTATCGTTATGTAACTTAAATAGAACACTATACTAACGTGATGACACGGCAGTCGCTAGTGCATTAATTAATCGCTCAGTGATTTTTTAAAAAGAAGTTTTGTTATAAAGTAACACATGCTACAATTTTGTTATACTATAACACTTGCTTAGTTAATCAATCACATGAAGTACTCTTTAATTTATTTAGCCTGCCTAGGAATTAGTGCGCCCAGTATTGCCCAAGATCAAAAAGAAGAAATCGAAAAAATATCTGTCACTTATAAACAAGCTTATCGCGGTGATATTCCTCAAAAGCAAATGCCACAATCTATAGTTAGTATTAATAGTGCTGAGCTTAATAAAAAAGGAATTACTCAACTACAAGATGCGCTTGATTTTTCAGCTAGTATTTCACGTAAAAACAATAGCGGTGCATTGTGGGATAGCTTTTCTATTCGTGGCCTTTCGGGTAACGAAAACATGCCATCGGGCTATTTAGTTAATGGCTTTAGCGGTGGGCGTGGTTTTAGCGGCCCGCGTGATGTATCTAACATTGATTACATTGAAGTACTAAAAGGCCCAGGTTCAGCACTTTATGGGCGATCAGAGCCAGGCGGGACTGTAAATATTGTAACTAAAAAGCCACAGTTTGATTCACAAGGTGAGCTAAAACTAAGCTTAGGCAGCGACAGTTTTAATCGCGTTGAAGGCGATTACACCAGCGGCATTAACGATACCACCGCGTTTAGAATAAATGGCGCATGGCAAGATAGTGACAGCTACCGCGATGAGGTATACACCAATAAAAAGGTGATTACGCCGTCTATTTATCATCAAATAAACGCATCGACCAGTGTAACTTATGAGTTTGAATACGTAGATTTAGCTCAGCTATTCGACCGTGGTATTGTTGTACTCGATAACGATTTTGACACCGTACCAAGCACGCGCTATTTGGGTAACCCAAACGATGGAGACACGCAGGTTTACTCTCGAGGCCACCAAATTACGCTTAACCACGATATTAACGACGAATGGTCACTCGTTGTAGGTGCAAATTATCGAGACTCTAGCTTAACGGGTTTTTCGTCAGATGCAGAACTTGCACCGTCACGCCAATCGTTATTTGACGATGGCCGCACACTTACCCGCCAGCAGCGCTATCGCGACTACGAAGTAGAAGATTTAAGTGTAAAGTTTGAAGTTAGCGGACGTTTAGATACAGCCGGCATTACGCATCATTTATTAATAGGTATTGATGCATATAAATACGATTTGCGCACGGCGCTTTCTCGTTATCGTGGCGGTAATGGCACTTATACTATTGATATTTTTGAGCCTGATTATTCTGGTGAACGTCCTGCTGTTTCGCTACTTTATGAAAATGATGAAGAGCAAAACGCTTACGGTATTTACATTCAAGATCAAATGGATATCACTGATAAGTTTAAACTTTTACTTGGCCTTAGATTTGATAGCGTAGACCAAGATATTTTAGAAACCAACAGCGGTGTATTTTCAACCAGTTCTGAGAGCCAAATAAGCCCACGCGTTGGCGTAGTGTACGAACTAAATAATACAATAACCTTTTACAGCAGTTACTCTGAAGGCTTTTTACCACTGAGCGGTACTGATGCAAACGGCGACCCGTTTGGCTTTGAGTACAGCGACTCGTTTGAAGTTGGTGCTAAGTTTGAATACCTAGGTGTAAACGGTACTGTGGCACTTTTTGATGCTTCTAAAAGTAATATGTTAGTGGCAGATCCAGTAAACGTTGGTTTTTCGGCTCCCATTGGTAAAGCTGATAGCAAAGGGTTTGAGCTTGATTTAAATACCTATATTACCGATGCAACAGCATTTAACTTATCGTACGCCTATATAGATGCCACCACAGCAAACGACATTATTAATGCCGATTGGGGCGTGCCAATAGAAAAAGGCAGCCCACTGGTAAATGTACCAAAAAACAATCTAAACCTTACACTTAGCCATCAAACAGCATTAATGGGTAAAGAGCTTGAATTTGGTGCAAGTTACCAATATACCAGCAGCCGCCTAGGTGATGCCGCAGATTTGAGCTTTAGACTACCAAGTTACCAATTGGTCGGCCTGTTTGGTCAATTAAATTTAACAGATAAAACAGAGCTAAATGTGAGCATTAATAACATTTTTAATGAAGACTACGCTCAAAGTAGTTACAACGCTTTGTGGGTTTATCCGGGGGCGCCTACGCAATTTAAAATGTCGATAGCTTATAATTTTTAATAGCTTAGCTTATTAAGCCTTTAAACAGTTTTCATCCTGAAGCGCCTTAATTTAATAATTAAGGCGCTTTTTTATTTAAATTAAGGTTTCTTAAGTTTTCTTTAAGTTTCGCTCGCTAAGTTACAAACATACACTTTATATGAGCGATGTTTATGCAATTAGCACACCTACCTTCATCACCCGTTTATATTCAAAATAACTCACGCTTTGTTAGTGCTCGCGTTAATGATGAGCATAGAAGTGCGTTAGAAAACACAGTTAAAGAAGGGTTTTTAGTCGCTTACAACGCCACGCTTACCTCTTTTATGCCATTACTTTGCCAATACACGACAAACGAAGGGCAATGCACATTGGGTTTAAGGCAAGCAACAGCCCCTCTATTTATAGAGCAATACTTAGCACAGCCCATTGAGCATTTTTTACCTGAGAACACACAGCGTAATAAAGTATTTGAGCTTGGCAATCTATGCTCTACACATCGCAAAGCAACGCTTGGGCATTTTATTGTTGTTAATGAAGCCCTGCAAAGTGTAGGAGCAAAACATTTAGTATTTTGCGCCACTAAAAAAGTGCGTGCACTGCTGCGCTTATTAGGCGTTAACTGCACTGAAATTGCTGTGGCAAACAGTTTTGTTGTTGAGCATCCGCTAAGTTGGGGAAGTTACTACGCTAATCAGCCTACCGTATGCGTTGTGAGTTTAGAGCAAGCTCACCAACAAGTATTAAATACCCCAATGCTTTATAGTTTGACGCAGCAAAACCACTCAAATATCAATTCTTTGGTAAATGCATTGGTGAACGTATGAATTACTATAATACACATTCAGTACCGCCATTAATTATTGCCCATAATAAAGAGCAAACACTTGAAATTAACGGGGATGAGTTTAACCAGCAAATACAAAAAGTAGTAAAAATACTATATAGCTTTAACGGCAAATGTATTGCTTATAAGCTCGATAATACGCCAGCTTGGCTTGTTATTGATGCCGCTGCTGCAGTTTCTAATAAAGTGGCTGTGCCAATTGCTCACTTTTTTAGTGAACAACAAACTCAATATGTACTAGCTCAATGTGGCGCTAATGTATTTATGAGCGACACGGCAAACCCTTTATTTGGGGAGCCGGCTGCATCAATTACTTTATTTGAGTGTTACACATTATATATTTACGAAATCGTTGTAGCTAAACCCGTCAGTTATTTCCCAGAAACTCAAAAAGTAACATTTACATCAGGATCAACCGGGCAACCAAAGGGCGTGTGTTTATCTGCAAAGAGTCAAATGCAGGTAGTGCAATCTCTGTGCGATAAAATTAACATTAAAAAGCCTGTTCATTTGTGTTTATTACCACTTGCTGTATTGCTTGAAAATATAGCCGGTGTGTATGCCCCTTTAAAAAGTGGCGGTACAGTGCATTTAATGCCGTTAAATGAATTAGGCTTTGTTGGTACTGCATTAAAACAGCCCGCACAGCTTATTGCTGCGATTGATAAAGTTAAGCCAAATACGCTTATTTTAGTGCCTGAACTATTAGCATGCTTAGTTACTTTTGCAGAAGATGGTTGGCAACCGCCTAGTTCGTTACAGTTTATTGCCGTAGGTGGTGCGCGTGTCAGCGAAATGCTAATAGTTAAAGCGCGTAGCTTAAACTTACCGGTTTACCAAGGTTATGGACTTTCTGAGGCGGCATCTGTCGTTAGTTTAAATACACCCACAAACGATAACATCCACAGTGCCGGCTCTGTGTTACCTCATATTCAAACCAAAATTGAAAATGGTCAGCTTTTTATAAAAGGCGATTTGTTTTTAGGTTACTTAAATCATCAACCTCACGACAAAAACCAGTGGTATGCAACTGGCGACTTGGTCGAACAGCATCAAAATACCTTATTTATTAAAGGCCGATTAAAAAATCTAATTATTACCAGCATGGGGCGCAATATCAGTGCCGAGTGGCCTGAATCACTATTACTCAGTCAAAGCGGTATTTTACAAGCGGTTGTGTTTGGTGAGGGGCGACCTTTTCTCAGTGCCATTATTTACGCCGATACAAAGCTAAGTAACCCAACGTTAGCTCAATACGTTAACGAAATTAATAAACAACTACCCGACTATGCTCGAATTCAAAAGTGGCATCGTTTAGCTGCCCCATTCAGTGTGCAACAAGGATTATTAACAACAAATAATCGCCCAAAACGAGATGCCATAAGTAAGCAGTACCATGCTGTATTTGATCAATTTTACCGACTTGGAGAAGTAATTAATGAGTGATTTTTTTAACACCCTTAAAGAGCAAACTAAACAAGAGCAAAACTATCTGCTTACAGCGCCTATTATTCAGCGTGTTTTTAAAGGCGAAGCATCACTTGAAGAATACGCCTCGTTTTTAGCGCAAGCGTATCACCATGTTAAGCACACCGTGCCATTAATGATGTCGGTTGGTGCGCGATTAACCGACGATCAAGAATGGCTGCGCGAAGCCGTCGCAGAATATATTGAAGAAGAGATTGGTCATCAAGAGTGGGTACTTAATGACATTGCAGCATGTGGTTTTGACAAAGAAACAGTACGGTGTAGTCAGCCGCAATTTGCTACCGAAATGATGGTGTCGTATGCGTACGACTCCATTGCACGTAAAAATCCGTTGAGCTTTTTTGGCATGGTGCATGTGCTTGAAGGCACTTCTATAGCGCTTGCTGATGGCGCGGCTTCAAACATTGCAAATGCTGTGGGCTTACCTAAAAAAGCATTTAGTTATTTAACCTCTCACGGCGCGCTTGATATAGAGCATGTAAAGTTTTTTGAAAACCTAATGAATCAAATAACAGACGAGACGGATCAACAAGCCATAATTCATGGTGCAAAGCGCTTTTATCGTTTATACGGCGATATATTTCGTGGACTCGATGACGAACCATTTTTTAAAGCAAGTGTACAAGGCAAATTGGTATGAGTAGTTCTTTGTGTGTGCTCACTGGTGCAACAGGCGGAATAGGGCAAGCGATTGCTAAAGCCCTATATGCAAAAGGGTGGAAGTTACTGCTTGTAGGGCGAAATACCCAAGCCCTTGAAAAACTGAGCCGTGCATGTCCAGACAGTGAAATATTTACGGGCGATTTAACCGACGATACAACACGTATTAACCTAGCAATAAAAGCCAAGCAACTCGGCGGCGTTAAATTACTTATTAATAACGCAGGTATAAATACAATGCAAAGCCTTGAGCACACAAGTAATGAGCAAATAGATAATATGCTCATTACTAATTTGTCGGTGCCTATTAAATTATGCCAGCTATTTTTAGGGCAGTTAGCGTATACCAAAGGCACTATTGTTAACGTGGGATCATCGTTTGGCAGTATTGGCTACCCGTTTCAAACGCTTTATTGCGCCAGTAAATTCGGTTTACGTGGCTTTACAGAAGCGCTCTCTCGTGAGCTTAACGGCTCAGGCATTAAAGTGACCTATTTAGCACCAAGAGCAACAGATACATCTATTAATAGCAGTAAAGCGCGGGCAATGAATAAAGAGCTCGGCAATAAAATGGACTCGCCAGAATTAGTTGCTCAAGAGTTATTAGCTCTTATAAGTTCAAACCAAACAAGGCGCTTTATTGGTTTCCCTGAAAAATTATTTGCACGCATAAATGGCGTATTCCCAAGCGTTGTTGATAACGCTATTGCAAAGCAACTTCCTAAAATTAAACGTTTTTTAAGTTAACAAACACACAAGGGCAAAATTATGTATAAATTTACACTCACATTTTATTTAATACTAACCTCTGTATTTGCAACTGCAGTACACGCAGATGAAGCGCAAGACTTAACCGATATTCAACAAAAGTGGGCAATTGCTAATTACGAACTTGAAGACGATGCGCAAATAGACGCGTTTACGCAACTAAGTGAGCAAAGCGCATTATTTGTTAAAAACTATCCAAGCTCAGCGCAAACACATATTTGGAATGGCATTGTGTTAGCTAGTTTTGCTGGCGCAAAAGGGGGCTTGGGCGCACTTGGTTTAGCAAAAGAAGCAAAAGCGTCACTCGAAAATGCACTCTCGATTGATGGCACTGCATTAAATGGCTCAGCTTACGCAAGCCTTGCAACGCTTTATAGCAAAGTACCTGGCTGGCCAATTGGTTTTGGTGATGACGACAAAGCTGAAAAATTATTTAAACAAGCGCTCGCTTTTAATCTCGAAGGCATTGATACTAATTACTTATACGGTGAATACTTGTATGACGAAGGCGATTATAAACAAGCTAAAGCACGACTACTTGTAGCACAAGCTGCTGGGATTCGTGATACTCGGGCAAAAGCAGATAAATATCGTCAACAAGCAATAAGTCAGCTATTGGCAAAAGTAGATAAAAAATTAAAAAGATAAACACATAATGCATTTATTACTCGTTGAGGACGATCATTTAGTGGCGCAAGGGCTTATTCGCTCTTTGCGCCAAGAGGGCTACAGCGTAGAGCACAGTGGCACAGTAAAGCACGCCTTAGAGTGCCTTTCTAGTGGTGAGATTGAGCTTGTTATTCTCGATTTAGGATTGCCTGATGGCGACGGTTCGCAAGTTTTAAAGCATATTAAAGCGCAAAAAAAAGTTATTCCTGTGGTTATTTTAACTGCTCGCGGCAGTATTGACGACAAAGTCCAAGGGCTCGATATGGGGGCAGATGATTACCTTGCAAAGCCGTTTGACCCTGCTGAGTTATTTGCTCGATTACGTGTAGCAAGCCGGCGCATTAACCAAACTCAGTCAAGCTTATTGCGCTGTGGTGATGTATTAATGGATACCTCTGCTCATACAGTTAAACTAAGTGGGCAGTCACTTACGCTACCGCGAAGAGAATACATGCTTTTAAAAGCGCTGATGGAAAATCAGGGAAGGGTACAATCAAAACAACAACTCGAAAACAAACTTTACCAATGGGGTGAAGAAGTTGGCTCTAATGCCATAGAGGTGCATATTCATCATCTTCGTAAAAAATTCCCTAGTGATTTTATTAAAACCTTACGTGGCATTGGCTACGTGGTTGGTAAGCGTTAGAGTGTATTTGTTTTTCGAGGTTGAAAATGTCTATTCGTAAACGTCTGACCTTAATTTTACTTTCAATGATGGTGCTAACTTGCTTTTTAGCATTAGTAAAAGGCTATCAAAAAAGTATGCACCACGGCGAAAGTTTGCTTGATGATGAGCTTAAAATAGTGGCTGGCGTTTTAATTGAGCAACCATTGGCACTGAGCACAGATGCAGTACAAGTAAGTAATAATAGCGCTCAGTTGTTGTATCAAATTTGGCAAAATAATAATTTACTTAGTGGCTCATCGAGTTTAACGAATAACCAAATTAGTTTTAGCGAGGGCTTTCAAACGGCCAATGTAGCAGGGCAGCGTATGCGGGTATTTGTGATGAGTAAAAACACCCGTAAAGTCATCGTTGCTGAACCTATGGCAAAGCGGTTTGAATTAGCTGAAGCCGTTATTTTATCTGCAATGTTACCAATGCTATGGGCAGTCCCTCTGCTTGCTATTTTTATTAGCTTTTTTGTTAAATACGCATTAGCCCCTCTTACCCGATTATCTAAGCAGTTGGCGTCTCGCCAAGCGAACGACTTTACGCCAATTAACTGGCAAGTAACCGATGAAGAAATTAAACCGGTTATTAATCGTTTAAACGACTTATTTAAACGCGTAGAAACTGCCTACTTACGGGAGCGATTTTTTGCCTCAGATGCAGCCCATGAGTTACGTACCCCGCTTAGTAGTTTAAAAATTAACGTACATAATTTGGCTAATAAACAAAGTAATCTGCAAGACCATCAAGAATTACAAGCTATGTCGCAGGGCATTAATCGCTTAAGTAATATTGTCGAGCAAATGCTAATTTTAGGGCGCACTCAGCCTGAACAATGGCAGAGGCAGTTTAGCGAGCAATCATTGCTAGCGATTACTCAGCAAGTCGTATCGGATCAATACGACAAAATAGATGAAAAAAACCAAACCATTAGTCTTGAAGGCGATGATTTTGTAATTAATGGTGATGAATTTACATTAACCACACTCATCGCTAATTTACTTAGCAATGCCATAAAGTACACACCCAATAATGGTCAAATTATAATTAAATTAGTATCAAGTAATAACGGCTTTAGTTGGCAAATTGATGATTCTGGTGCGGGTATGACTGAAGAGCAAAAAGAGCGAATATTCAATCGCTTTTATCGCGTAGGTGGCGATCAGCATCCATCAGGCGAGCAAGGTGCCGGTTTAGGTATGGCGATTGTTCAACACATAATTGCTATTTATGGCGCAACTATTCATTTAGCGAATAGCCCTTTAGGCGGACTAACCGTTAAGGTTACTTTTACAGGAGTAAAAAGTGACTAAACGTTTATTTAATCGGTGCCTTTGTTGTTTGCTATTTTTGTCGTTTAACGCGGCGAGTAAAGAGTACCTTATTATTTTAAAAGATCATTTGTTTTATCCCTCGCAAATTACCATCCCCGCGAATAAAAAAGTAAAACTATTGATAGAAAACCAAGACAGCACACCAGAAGAGTTTGATAGCTTTGATCTAAACAGAGAAAAAGTACTCTACCCAAACCGTAAAAGCATTATTTATATAGGGCCGCTTAGTAAAGGGTATTACGAATTTTTTGGTGAGTTTTCGCCCAATACAGCAAGGGGCGTTGTAATAGTTGGTGATGAGGAGGCGAAGCATGCTAATAACTAGTTTAGTCATGAGCCTTAATCAATTGCTACCTGTGGCTATTTTATTAGTGCTACTACAAGTAGTTAAAAAACAAAGCACTTTAAAAATAGGATCTGCTTTATTAATTGGCGCGCTCATGTCGTTTTTGTACATGCAAAGTGCGTCGTGGGTGAGCCAGTGGTTTGAACACCAAGGGCTAGAGTACTCACAAATAGGGCTATGTATTACTATATTTATAGCCGTATTAGTATTTGCAATAAAACAAAAATCAGCGGCTTTTTATATTGCTGTTATAAGCACAATAACATTGTATTTAAGCCACTATATTATTTACCTCACCAGTTTTTGGCAAAGTAATGATGCAGGGCAAAGCTTATTTATTGGCACTTTATTAGGTGTTGGAATTTGTTTAAGTTTTAGCGTATTGCTGTACTTTTTAATGAATGCAATTAAGCACCGCTTTGGTATGTATCCGCTTTTTACTTTGCTTGCTTTTAACAGCGCGGCTAAGTTATTAGTTGCACTGGATTTGGCAAGCCAAATAGACTTAATTACCAACACCGCAACCGTGTGGGATTTACGCGATGTATTAAGCGAAAACTCTGAGCTCGGGCGCGTACTGCGTGCTCTTGTTGGTTACGAGGCTACCCCTGATCTAATGAGTGTACTTATATATAGTACTAGTAGCGTGATATTTTTATCACTTTGTTATGTTATTTCGGCTTCAATATCTAAGGAACGTGTATGAAAGCACTCAACCTATATTTAGCGCTTAGCTTTACCGTTTTTTGTTTGTTGGTACTTTCAATCCCAGCAAAGGCCGATGGAATTGTTGTTGATAAGGTATATCACCCCTATGTTTTACCTTTTGAGCGAGAGTTTGAATGGCGGTTAGTGTCGCACCAAACAGATAGTGGCAACATACTAGCGCAGCGTTTGGGTGGTGGCGGTGCTATTAACGATACAATGGCACTAGAAGGCTATTTAGTTGGTGAGCGAGATGACAACGGCGACTTTGGTTTAGAAGCTTATGAGCTTGAACTACGCTGGCAATTAATTGAGCAAGGTAAATTATGGGCTGATTGGGGGGCATTATTTGAGCTTGAAAAAAAACATAATGAAGATGTGTATGAAGCAACTTCGGGTTTTGTGATCGAAAAAGAGTTTGGCAAAACAAGCTTAACTATGAATGCCTTTTTAGTGTACGAGTGGGGGCAGGATATTCAAAATGAATGGGAAAGCGAGTTTAGAGCGCAATATCGCTATCGCTATCGTTCTGCTTTTCAGCCATCTATTGAGGTGTACGTAGGAGAAGACTTTGTTGGCATAGGGCCTGGGTTTATAGGTTTGCAGCGTTTTGATGGACAAAAGCAGTTAAAATGGGAAGCGGGTTTTATCACTGAGATAAGCCAATCAGAAAAAAATCATAGTTTTAGGCTCGCATTAGAATTTGAATTTTAATAACCAAGGAAAGCGGTTTTGGTTGTTTATCACTCTGATTATAGATAGGTACTTGACATATTTTAAAAAATCTATATAGTGGGCTGCAGCTAGAAAGAAAGCATGTAAGCTATAAATCTCCATTTCGATGTTGTATAAGTAATACTTGTAGTACCGTCCTGAAGTTTTTAAAGTACCATCTCATTTTTTGCTACACCCGCTCTTATGAGCATATTTTTTATTTTATATCAGGATATTACAATGTCTAACATCGTATCAGGTACAGTTAAGTGGTTCAACGAGTCTAAAGGTTTTGGTTTCATCGAGCAAGAAAATGGCCCAGACGTTTTCGCACATTTCTCAGCAATCAAAAGCGAAGGTTTCAAAACTTTAGCTGAAGGCCAACGTGTAGAGTTCACTCTTTCACAAGGTCAAAAAGGTCCACAAGCTGATAACATCACAGCTGTATAATTTTACTTTTTAAGTAAAATGAAAAAAAGCGCTTAAGGCGCTTTTTTTGTGTCTGAAATTTGACTCAACCTAAGCTGCACCTATTATTAATGTAAGTTCATCAGTAGGTATCGTTATCATTAAATCCTTCCTTATACTTGTTTTTATATTTATCAGTCATTACGCACAGGCTGAAGGTTTCAAGCTCACGGTCTACACTGAGCACTTTTCGCCATACAATTTTGAAAACAAAGCGGGTCAACTTGTTGGCATAAATCTCGATATTGTAAAAGATGTATGCATTGCGTCAGACATTACCTGTGAATTTAAAATACTTCCTTGGAAACGTGCTTACAGCCTAGCCCAAAAAGATAAGCATTCAGGTATTATCTCTATCGCTAAAACATCTCAAAGAACGCCTATTTTTAATTGGGTAGGGCCTTTGGCATCCAGTGAAACATTTTTTTATAAACTTAAAAAAAATACTCAGTTAAAAATGAATAGCTTAAATGAAGCAAAGCAGTTTTCACTTGCTATCGTAAGAGGGGATATTTACGAATCCATAATTAAAAAAGTAGGGTTTGAAGCAGGTAAAAACCTTTTGTCCATAGGTGATGAAAAGCAATATATGCACTTGTTTTTAAATAGTAAAATAGATTTGATTTTAGGCTCTGAATACACCATTGGTTATCAACTTTCGCCTTTTGGGTATAGTGAAGACGATGTCGTTAGGCTGCAGGAATTACCATTACCTGAGATAGCAGGTAACTACATCGCGTTTAATAAATCAGTACCCAATTACATTGTAGAGCGTTTTAATAGGGAGTTTGAAAAGCTTAAAAAGAAGGATAACTTTTCGGCTTATAAAAAACGTTATAAGCGCTAATGTTAGTACCAGTAAGGCAGCCCTTTCTTTTGCTTTATTTTTAAAAATGCAGCTTGCAGTGATTCTATTAAATGCATATCTGTTTTTTTATTCGCAGCTAAATAAGCATCAATTGTTAGCTCATCTATTTTATAAATAAACTTTAAGTGTGCTGGTTTGAGCTTTAGATAATCACTCATCTGCTGCATATATAAAGGATCGTCTACAATTAAATCTACTTTTTTAGCGAGTAGTAAAGAGTATGACTTTTGAATATCAGAGGTTAAAACAACTTCAAACCCCAGTTTTGCGAGGGTTTGTGTTGAAAAATCATTGCGCTGCATAGCAATTTTGTACACTTTGGCTTGTTCAGTAGTGTTTATAATAAGATCATCTCGCTCTGATAGGCCAATAAAGCCTAGTTCAAAACGTCCGACAGGTCCTATCCAATAAAATTTGTCTTCTCGCTCTACAGTGCGTGCAAGGCTGTATATAAAGGTATTTTTAAGCTCATCTGCAATTTTATAAGCACGTGCCCAAGGGTACATTTGAATGTTAGGTGTTAGATCAGCCTCAGCAAATATATCTCTAATAAATTGAGTACCTTCACCTGCTACCTCACCATCAATCAACACCTGGTTTGGCGGTGCTAACTCTGTAACAACAAGGATGGGTTCTTTTGCTTGAACATACACAGAGCAAATTAAAAAAAGAGAATAAAGAATATATTTCACAATAGCGGATCGTTAGTCGGTTAGCTTAAGTAATATAAGTGTGGCTGAAAATACGAAAAACACAAAAAATATTTATGTGACTTTGTTACTAAGATATTGGTTTATTTGAGTTATATATAACCATAAATAAGGTTAAATAGCTTAAAGGTGGGGGAGTGTATAAATGTGGAAGGCCTAAAACGATAAAAGGGCCTTGCGGCCCTTGGTGAAGTATCGTTCAAGTCAGATAGAGCTTTAACCCCTTAAAGCGCTATCCTCTTGTTTTGCAACACCGGTGTTCATCTCAATAAGTTTCTAAGCTAGCGAGAGGAAAAACCCAGCAATTGCTGCGCTCATAAGGTTAGCCATAGATCCTGCTAACACTGCTCTGAGCCCTAAGCGTGCGATATCCTTCCGCCGACTAGGCGCCATACCGCCTAACCCACCTAGTAAAATGGCTATCGATGATAAGTTAGCAAAGCCACATAGAGCAAAAGTAACAATTGCTTGTGTGTGCGCGCTTAACGTATCGCGATAATTTATAAAGTCTAAGTAAGCAACAAACTCGTTCACTACTATCTTTTGACCAATAAAGCTGCCGGCTATAATTGCTTCATCCCATGGCACACCTAGTAACCATGCAACAGGAGCAAATACATAACCTAATATTTCTTGAAGCGTTAATGTTGGGTAATCAAACCACCCACCAATACCACCTAATAAACCGTTTAGTAGTGCAATTAGCGCTACAAAAGCAAGTAACATTGCACCTACATTAAGTGCTAAATGCATACCGTTTGCTGCACCTGATGCAGCTGCATCAATTACATTTACAGGCTTATCTTCGTCATCTAAATCTAAATCAGCTAAGTTATCTTTAGGCGTTTCAGTTTCTGGCACAATCATCTTGGCCATTAAAAAACCACCTGGAGCAGCCATAAAGCTCGCTGCTATTAAATACTTAAGATCTACGCCAATAATAACGTAACCGGCCATTACAGAGCCTGCCACAGTGGCTAAGCCACCTACCATCACTGCAAACAATTCCGATTTAGTCATTGTTGCTATAAATGGCTTAACTATTAGCGGTGCTTCAGTTTGGCCAACAAAAATATTTGCTGTCGCTGAAAGCGATTCTGTGCGAGAGGTTTTCAATAATTTTTGTAAACCGCCGCCTAAAATCCTAATTATCCAATCCATGATGCCAAGGTGATACAACACAGCAACAAGTGCTGAGAAAAACACGATAACGGGCAAAACTTGAATCGCAAAAATAAAACCTAATGTGTCTTGTGAGGCAAGTGGGCCAAACAAAAACCCAATACCGTCGTTTGCATAACCAATAACCGACGATACGGCTGCTGACATGCTCGTTAACACATTTTTTCCTGCTTCAAAAAACAGGACAAAACCGCCAATAACTACTTGCATCGCAAATGCTATACCAACGGTTCTTAAATTAATTGCCTTGCGATTAGTTGATGCCGCAAAGGCAATGCTTAGTAGCACACACATGCCCACTAAGCTCATAAATGTTGTCATACAAATGTTTCCCGTTGTTATTCTTGTAGTAAATATTTTATCTTACTTTTTATTATATCAATCGCAACGCGGTTCATACCGCCTCGAGTCACAACTAAATCTGCGTTATGCTTAGAAGGCTCAATAAATTGATAAAACATCGGTCTAACAGTTGCTTGATACTGCTCAACAACAGATTGTAATGTTCTGCCTCGTTGCTCCATATCACGTTGCATACGACGCATTAAGCAAATATCTAAAGGCGTATCTATAAACACCTTAATATCAAATTCTTTATTAAGCGCTTTGTCACTCAATAATAAAATACCTTCAACAATGAGTATTTTAGCAGCAGGCACTCGGCGAGTTTTCTCGCTACGTGTATGCTGTGCATAATCATACGTTGGTACTTCAACTGAATTTCCACTACGAAGCTGTGTTAAATGCTCAAGCATTAACGCATGTTCAAATGCATCAGGATGGTCGTAATTCGTTTGCGTACGATGCGCCATCGGTAAATGCGACTGATCCTTGTAGTAAGCATCTTCTTCAATAATGGCGATAGCGCCTGGTTCAAGCTCATTAACCAATTCATTGTATATAGTTTGGCTAAAAAGAGATTTGCCCGACGCAGACGCGCCTGCAATAGCTATAATAGTAGTTCGTGTCACTAAAGTTCTCACCCACACAGAAGGATATATTGTTGGTAGATCACAATAGCAAAAAAGACACGATTAATCTCTTTTGCTTCGCTTAAGAATGCAAATTTATAATGTTTAGGTTTTATGAAACAGGACTTTTGTCCTGTACGGAAAAATCGATCAGCGGATAAAGTAACCACCTAGAATCAAAGTGAGGTCAAAATGGCAAGAGCAATTATCTTAATGGCAGATAGCCTAGGAATCGGTGCAGCACCAGATGCAGATAAATTCGGCGATCTTGGGGCTAATACATTCGCTCACTTACTAAAAGCATATTACGACGAAACAGGCGCTGCATTATCGCTTCCTAACCTATCAAAACTTGGGTTAGTGGATGCATGTGAAGCTGCCGGTGGAGAACCGTGTTTAATTTCAGACCGCCAAGCTTCTCAAGGGGCATGGGGTTACGCTAAAGAATTATCTAGCGGAAAAGACACGCCATCAGGTCATTGGGAAATGGCAGGAGTACCTGTGTTATTTGATTGGGGATATTTCCCAAAAACACAGCCAAGTTTCCCACAAGAATTTATAGACGAGTTTATAGCTCGTACTGGTATTCCTGGCATTTTAGGCAACTGCCATGCATCGGGAACAACCATTTTAGAACAGCTAGGTGAAGAGCACGTAAAAACAGGTAAACCAATCTGTTACACCTCAGCTGATAGCGTGTTTCAAATAGCCGCGCATGAAGAGTCATTCGGCCTAGAGAAGCTTTATCAAGTTTGCGAAATCGCACGGGCGCTACTTGATGAAATGAATATAGGACGAGTGATTGCGCGGCCATTTTTGGGTTCAAATAGCCAAGACTTTGCTCGAACGGGTAATCGTCGCGACTATTCAGTGCTTCCGCCAGCACCAACATTGCTAGATGTGTTAGCAAAAGACGGCGGCGAAGTAATTAGTATTGGTAAAATTTCAGATATTTACGCGCATCAGGGCATAACCCAAAAGCATAAAGCACCTGGGCTTATGAACTTGCTAGAAAAAACCAGCGAAGTAATGAAAAGCGCACCAGATCATAGCTTAATCTTTACTAACCTAGTTGATTTTGATGAAAAATTTGGTCATCGCCGTAACCCAGTAGGTTATGCAAAAGCATTAAAAGAATTTGATGACTATTTACCAACTATACTAAAACAGTTAAACGCAGATGATATATTAATGATCACTGCAGATCACGGTTGTGACCCAACCTTTCCAGGTTCTGAGCACACTCGCGAATACGTACCGGTTATTGCATATAAACCAGGTATGAGTAACACACCTCTAGGTGAACGCAACAGCTTTGCAGATATCGGTCAAACACTGGCACAGTGGTTTAACTTATCTGCGCTTGATTACGGCGACAGTTTTTTAAATGAGCTAACAACGCCAAATAAAAAGGAAAACAATTAATGAGTACTCCGCATATCAGTGCAAACGTTGGTGATTTCGCCGAAACAGTATTAATGCCAGGCGATCCGCTACGTGCGCAATATATTGCTGAAAACTTTTTAGATGATGCAGTACAAGTTACAGGTGTTCGTAACATGTACGGTTTCACTGGTACTTACAAAGGTAAGCCAGTAAGCATCATGGGTTCAGGCATGGGCATTCCATCAATGTCTATTTATGCACGTGAGCTAATTGTAAGCTTTGGCGTTAAAAATATTATACGTATTGGTACGTGTGGTGGTATTGGCACAGATATCAAAATCCGTGACGTAATTTTTGCACAAGGTGCAAGCACAGATTCAAACGTAAACCGTGCACGTGTTCGTGGCTACGATTTTGCTGCTATTGCTAACTTTGACCTACTTTTAAACGGTGTAAACGCCGCTAAAGAGCTAGGAATAGAAGCAAAAGTAGGTAACGTATTTACAACCGACACTTTCTACCAAGCAGACGACTCGTTCTACAAAGACTTAGACAAGTTAGGCATGCTAGCAGTAGATATGGAAACAGCCGGTTTATATGGCGTTGCAGCTGAATACGGCGCAAACGCAATGGCATTATTTACAGTAAGTGACCACGTAATCACCGGTGAAGCAACACCTGCTGATGAGCGTCAAAGCACGTTTAACGAAATGGTTAAAATTGCATTAGAGTCAATAGCTTAAATAATACATAACAGTTCCTTGGTAACGTATTCACTAAGTTTTGGAGACACGCCCAAAGTGAAGTGAGACTAACCTCCAAAGCCGCATTTTATGCGGCTTTTTTTATGCCAGAAGAAAACTGATTGCAGCTTCTAATTACTTATACCAATTCGCTTAATTAAGTGATCTATTTTGAGGATGGAAAAACTTGTTGATAGCTAGGCAAAAAATTCGCTATTTAGTTGTTCTAAATGAGAATTTTTTAACGCAGGTAGCGACACGTTTAGCCCCTAAAATGATTAAGTATTATTTCGGGTTGGTATTAATTCAACCATCTAAAAACTGCGTTTTTAAACGCCTGCAAGCAGCGCGTCTACAGGTAAATTAAACTGCTGAGTGTAAGTTTTCCACGTAGGCGCAGAGCTTGCTCGCGCGAGAAGCACTTAAGCTAACTACTCTAAAAGCGCAGCATCTCTAAACCTATTTGTGTATAACAGCCCTAAAAAACAATATGCACGCAGAGAAGAAAAGGAGGAGCAAATGAGAAGAGCAAAACCAATGCTGACTCGGCATTATAAAAGTACAAGCGTTGCTTTAAAAGCTTGTAACCTGCGCGAATAGCTGTGTTTATACCAAGTTTAGAGTATGACTTGTTGCTCATGTTAGAAGCACAGTTTCTGATTGTTTTTATTATTTTAACTTCTAAGCTCTTCTCTAAAAGCGCAGCGTCTCTAAACCTCTTTGTGAATTAATCACTTTTGATCTTAGCTCTACGCTAGAGCTGAGTTTGTAGAGCGCAGTTAAGCTTCTAATTACACAACAAACTTTACCTTTAAAAACAAAAAAAGGGCCAAGGCCCTTTTTTATGGTGTTGCGCCTAATCATACAGGCCAAATTCTGAGTGCTTAAACAACTTCACCAGCCACTATCGTATTAAAGCTGTCGTTGTCATGCAGGCTTGCAAATGCGCTCTCATGTAATAATTCATTACGTAAGTTTGGAGAGTATTCAAGTGCCATTTTAATATCGGCTAAGGCATCAGCATGCTTATGTGTTAGTGCATAAGCACAGGCTCGTTGCCAATAGGCATAACCATAGTCACTATCTATATCAATAGCTTGATTACACAGCTCAATGGCTTGTGCTGTTTCGTTTATTTCTAGTAGTGCATCGGCTTTATAAGCAATGGCTTCCACATCTTCAGGTTTGCGATTGAGTATTTCGTCAAAAATTTCAATTTTATTTGCAAAATCACTTTCTAGGTTTGCGCGCATCCACAACGAATGAACTTCGTTAGTCACCGATATGCGCTCTTGGTTGCTGAGTATTTCTTCTGAGCGAACGCGTAGTTTTTCTTCAAGAATTTTTAATCGGTCTTCATACTCGTCTGTAATTACACTCACACGCGTATTTACAATATCTTCTACTTTGTTTTTAACATCGCGCAACGAGTTCCAACCCACTAAAACTAAAATCGACGCCGTAGCGGTAATTATAAAAAACACATTATTAATGGTATCTGTAGTGTACGTTAATGCGCGATCGGCAGTATCAAGCTGCGCATGAGTAACCTGCTTAGTTACATCTTCACGAAGCTTTTGCTGATCTTGCCTAACTGCTTTTAGCTCATCTAATATGTAACGTTCCATTAGCGGCTTATACATAGGCTCTTTGAGTTGTTGAAGAGCTTGTTGCTCTTGTTGTGCTGTAGGTGAAGCTGGTTGCTTTTCAGCAGAGTTCACTATGCCCGAAAACAAAGTTAAACAAACAAAAAGTACAGATAGGTAATAACGCATTGGTACGCCTAATTAAATTAATTACTGTAATAACTTTAACATGCAGGGCTTAATGGCACTAGGGCGTGTTGTTCTTTGTGGATTAAAATTGACCTAATTTAGATAGGAGCAATAGTTGTAAAATTTTTTTAGCCTAGTGAGCTTAGCAATAATAGGGTAAAGCGTGAGCATATTACCCATGCTCAGGTAATTTGAGTAAAAATAGGCAAAAAAAACCAGCTCAAGGTGAGCTGGCAAAAACTGCTTAAAACAACAATATGTCGTAGGGATTCACAGGAGAACAACTTCATACTAACTGAATATTTATGAACAAATACTTAATTCAATTCAACTAGTTAAAAATATAAGAATACTCAAAGTATTCGGTTTATAAAGTAAAGGTGCATTGGGCTTAAGTAATGCACCTTTATCATTATAACTATCTAACTACAATTTCATGGTGAAGGGGGGTATTCCAATGTGCGCTTTAGTAAACTAAAGCCACTTTCAAACCCTTCACACACCATTACGCCGAAATTTTTCAATTCGATCACAGGTCTAGTAAAAAGATTAAGGTTAATTCACCGATTTTTAAATTTTTTATTTTGCGTAATGCTTTATATGAGCACCATCTGACTTTTTTACTATTATTTTAAACGCCACTTTAAGCCTATTGTTAAATACATCATTAACGTAAGGGCAATCAAAAATATAAATTGGAGCAATCGTTTTAAATAGTATGTTGAGGCTGGCGTAGCATAATTTATACGCCTATATTAAGGATACGTAAGCACTTAGGTAGGCACGCTGAGTAAAAAGTAAGCCTATTAAATAAAAATAACCGTTACTTTTTAAAAAGTTATAAACACATAAGCAATAATACTGATTGATTAAGTATTTTACTTTTCTATTTTAAGGATTTCACAATGAGCAAGCCAACAGCGGGTAAATGCCCTGTTATGCACGGTAGTAATTCAGTTGTTTCTAAAGTAAACACCGATTGGTGGCCAAACACACTCAACTTAGACATTCTTCATCAACACGATACTAAATCAAATCCATACGGCACTAATTTTAACTACGCAGAAGAATTTAAATCTCTAGATTTAGACGAAGTAAAAGCCGACTTAAAAACCTTTATGACCGACAGCCAAGATTGGTGGCCTGCCGATTGGGGGCATTACGGTGGTTTAATGATTCGTATGGCATGGCACTCAGCGGGTACGTACCGTTTATCTGATGGTCGTGGTGGCGCAAGTACCGGTAATCAACGTTTCTCGCCTTTAAATTCATGGCCAGATAACGCAAGCTTAGATAAAGCACGCAGACTTTTATGGCCACTTAAGAAAAAATACGGTAACAAACTCTCATGGGCCGATTTATTTATTCTTGCTGGTAATATGGCATACGAATCAATGGGTCTTAAAATTTATGGTTTTGCGGGCGGCCGTGAAGACATTTGGCATCCAGAAAAAGATATTTACTGGGGTGCAGAAAAAGAATGGTTAGCACCAAGTGATGAACGCTACGACAATGTAGAAAAACCAGACACCATGGAAAACCCATTAGCCGCAGTACAAATGGGCCTAATTTACGTTAACCCTGAAGGTGTTAATGGTATACCAGATCCACAAAAAACGGCAGATCACGTACGTGAAACATTTGCTCGCATGGCGATGGACGATGAAGAAACCGCAGCGCTAACAGTGGGCGGCCATACAGTAGGTAAAACTCACGGTAATGGTAAAGCAGAGCACTTAGGTCCAGAGCCAGAAGCAGCAGACGTACACGAGCAAGGTTTAGGTTGGAACAGCACCAAAGAAGGCGGCTTTGGTCGTCATACTGTAACTTCAGGCCTTGAAGGCGCATGGACCACACACCCAACTACATGGGATAACGGATACTGCCACTTACTTTTAAATTACGAATGGGAATTAACAAAAAGCCCAGCTGGCGCTCATCAGTGGGAACCTGTAAATATTAAAGAAGAAGACAAACCAGTAGACGTAGAAGATCCATCAATTCGTTTAAACCCAATGATGACCGATGCCGATATGGCCATGAAAGTGGACCCTGCGTACCGTAAAATTATTGAGCGTTTTTATAACGACTTTGAATACTTCTCTGATGTATTTGCACGCGCATGGTTTAAGCTAACTCACCGCGATTTAGGTCCTAAAGCATGTTACTTAGGTAAAGATGTACCAAGCGAAGACCTAATTTGGCAAGATCCTATTCCAGCAGTTGATTACACATTATCAGACGATGAAATCACAAGCTTAAAAGCACAGCTACTTGATTGCGGTGTAAGCGCAAGTGATTTAATAAATACAGCGTGGGATAGTGCGCGTACGTATCGTGGTTCTGATAAACGCGGTGGCGCAAATGGCGCACGTATTCGTTTAGCACCACAAAAAGATTGGCAAGGTAACGAACCTGCGTGTTTAGCAAGTGTACTTAGTGCCCTTGAAAAAGTACAAGCGGGTTTATCTAAGCCAGTAAGCATGGCTGATTTAATCGTATTAGGTGGCACAGCGGCTGTAGAGCAAGCTGCAAAACAAGCCGGTGTTAATGTAACAGTACCATTTGCACCAGGACGAGGAGACGCAACAGACGAAATGACTGATGCAGAATCGTTCGATCCGCTTGAGCCTGTTCATGATGGATTTAGAAACTACCTTAAAAATGACTTTAGCGTATCCTCAGAAGAGCTATTGTTAGAGCGCAGCCAATTAATGGGCTTAACAGCACCAGAAATGACTGCACTTATGGGCGGCATGCGTGTACTAGGCACAAACTACGCAGGCACTAAACATGGTGTATTTACTGATAATGTAGGCACGCTATCTACCGACTTTTTTGTAAACCTAACCGACATGGCTAACAACTGGAAGCCACTAGAGCCAGGTATATATAATATTGTTGAGCGCAAAACAGGCACCATTAAATGGACTGCCACACGCGTAGATTTAGTGTTTGGTTCAAACTCTATTTTACGTGCCCTAAGTGAATTTTATGCACAAGACGATAATAAAGAACGTTTTGTACATGACTTTGTAAATGCATGGGTAAAAGTAATGAACGCAGACAGGTTCGATCTTAAATTATCTGTACGCTAAATAAAAACGGGGGAGTATTGAATACTCCCCCGTTTTTTATGCGTTTTAATTTCACGGCTAGATAAGCCCGCTTTTTTTAAAGCAATAAAACTTATAAAAGTGCAAAAAGCTTTTGTAGTTGTGGCATATATTCGCTCACAAGTTCAAGGTTGTTTTCGCTTACTAAAGATTCTGTAGACTCCTCAGCTGCGCTTGACGATTTACCAAACGAACCCATTAATGAGCTAGCGCCTTTATCTTTAGCACTTTTCATACTTTGAAAACCGCCCATTACTTTATTAGCAGTTTCTTGATTATCAGCAGAAAGGCCCGACTTAAGATTTTCGATATAAGCCATTGATACTTCAGAACCTACAGTTACTAGCTGCTCTGGCGTAAAACCGTAACGGTTTGTAACACTCGCAAAGCTTTTGTATAGGTCTTGTTCTTTAATCATGCTTAATGCACTGTTAGCTAAAGAGCTTTGTTCGCCAACACTTTGATCTGCAGAACCACCTAGCATACTTGCTAAATCTAAGTTTTTTAACGACTCTTGGCTGCTTGCCCAGCTAGTCACAGCTGGAAGTGCTTTCATATAGCTTTGAAGTTGACCTTCGTTAATATCCTCTGCAAGGCTTGAGAAACTCATCGCTAATAAGCTAAGTGATACAAGTATTTTTTTCATTGAGCATTTCCTAGTATTAAAGTAGTGCCAATTAGAAACTAATAAGCAACACTTGCCAACACAAAATAAAATATTGGCTGATTTATAGTACAATTTATGAGAATTTATTTAAGTTCTAAGAATTTAGTTGATTCACCACAAGCTAATGTACTGATGATATAATGTATTTTTGACAAATAGAGCTGAACACAATGTTAACAATTTCAAATACTGTCACTATCGATGAATGGGAACTAGAGCTCACAGCTATTCGTTCTCAAGGTGCCGGTGGTCAAAATGTTAATAAAGTAGCAAGTGCAATTCATTTACGTTTTGACATTAACCGCTCTAAATTACCTGACTTCTACAAAGAACGCTTACTTGCCTTAAATGATACAAGAATTACCAAAGACGGCGTCTTAATAATTAAAGCGCAAAGCCACCGTACCCAGGAGCTAAATCGAGAAGATGCCCTTAAGCGTTTAAAGGATTTAATCCTTAGTGCTACGGTAGTTAATAAAGCGCGTCGAGCCACCAAGCCCAGCCGTAATTCACAGCGAAAGCGCATGGACAAAAAAACCAAGCATGGGCAAAACAAAGCGCTACGCGGCAGCATAAAGTTTTAGCTTTAAATGGTATTAATAAAGTAGATTAGGGGGCTTGATGTTTACATGCAGGCACTATTTTTACACCGTATTGCTTGTATAAAAATATAAGTGAGGGCTAGCCTCACTTATAATAACTATTAATATTTACTTAGCCATTTCTAAATCAGATTCTGCATCTGCCAACATTGCAAACTCTTCATCAGCGCTTTTAGCAACTAAGTGTTTTGAGCTGTAGCCAAAGTAATATACGGCGCCCACAATAAACAGCATCATAGTGTATAAAAATGCACGAGGGTCGAACGCATACACACCGGTTAATGCTATAAGCGAAAGCACTAAAGCAATACTTGACGTTACTACGCCCCCAGGGGTTTTATACGGGCGAGGTAAATCAGGTTGTTTAACGCGTAGCAAAATATGGCTCAGCGCCATTAATGCATACGATACAGTTGCACCTACTACAGCCATTGCAAGTATTAAATCACCCTCGCCACTAAGTGATACTAAAAAACCAAATACGGCAGGTACAATCAACGCACGTGCTGGCACTTTGTGATTAGTCGTAATCGACAACGAACGCGATAAATATCCGGCTCTAGATAAAGCAAACACTAAGCGACTATAACCATAAATAATAGAGAAAAACGAAGCAACTAAACCCGCAAGCCCTAATATATTTACTACAGTTGCTAAGGCCTCACTACCCGATGCATTTAATGCATCAACCAAAGGTACAGCACTTGCGCCCATTGCAGCAGCACCGCCAGCGCCAGGCACTGAAACAACAACTAAAAAAGCAGTAAATAACAAAAAGATCATTGCACCAATAATGCCTTTTGGCACATCTTTAGCGGGATCTTTTGCCTCTTCTGCAGCAAGCGGTACACCTTCAACCGCTAAAAATAACCACATGGCAAACGGTAATGCAGCCCAAACCCCGTACCAACCTAAAGGTAAAAACTCACTGGCTCCCACTGCATCGGTTACGGGGACGTCAAATAAGCGTGATGCATCAAAATTTGTAATTAAAACAAAAGCCGTTGCAATAATAGCTAATACTGCTAAACCACTTATTACCATCATTACTTTAAGTGCTTCTCCTACGCCTGCTAAATGAATTCCCACAAATAGTAAGTAAAATAATGCATATACCCATGGTCCATTAAATCCGGTAAGGGCTTCAACTGCAGAGCCTATAAAAATAACAATAGCAGCGGGTGCTAAGGCGTATTCAATTAATACCGCAAGCCCGGTTAAATAGCCTCCCGCAGGCCCCATAGCTTGGCGCGCAAAACTATAACCACCGCCTGCTGCAGGTATTGCAGCTGACATTTCAGCAAGCGACAATACCAGCGCTAAATACATAACTGCCATTAACACTGCAGCAATGGCAAAGCCACCCCAACCCGCTTCGGCAATACCAAAGTTCCAACCTGCAAAGTCACCCGATATTACATACGACACACCCAAACCTGCGAGTAATAACCACCCCGCAGTACCTCGTTTTAACTGTCTTTTAGCAAGGTACTCTGTATTATTAGTAGACATAACCCTTCTCCGTTGATGTTTAGTTTTTATTGTTTTATTTCATGTGTTTTTAATTAAAATTACTCAGCAATTAAAAAGTTAGTGGTTGAAACCTGATGCTCAATTACATCGTCTTGTGTACGGTCTTTTAAATTAACCCCAGTTAGTTTTAGTTTTTTAGCTTCACGTAATAAGTACAGCGCACGCCTAGCCGCTTCTGTATAAGGTAGGCCTGCTGGGCGAATATTCGATATGCAATTACGACATGCATCGTTAAGTCCTGTTTTAGGCTCCCATGTTAAATACAAGCCAAGGCTATCTGGCGAACTAAGTCCTGGGCGCTCTCCTATTAACACCATAACCACCTGCGCATTTAGCAACTCACCTATATCGTCGCCAATTGCTACTCGACCTTGTTCAACCAAAGTAATGGGGGCAATTTTAAATTGCTTGTCTGTTGTAAGGTGCGCTAATAGCTCTGTTATAAATGGGCATGCATTTTTTTGTACCGCTAACGAGGAGAGTCCATCAACCACTACAATCGCTAAATCGTATTTAGCCTGTGTAGTGTGCTTTTGTTTATTCATATAGCTGAGAAGTATTTGCCTACCATTTTCATCAAGCTTGCGGCCTAAATCGGGTCGCTGAAGGTAAGTAACCCTGTCAACAGCTTGGCTGTGTAAATGCAGGGGAGGGGCAACATCTTTTAATACGCTAATACTGCCTAGTTGCTCAGTCATTTCGTTAATATCAAGCGGAAAACTCACTGCATCGCGCGCTTGTGCATGAGATAGCTGAAAAGCCAGCATTTCTGAGGTTGGCAGACTTATACCCGCACGCCCAAGGCCAATACGGGCGTCGGTAAAACGGCGTAAATCACTCCAAGGATTGTGCACTACATTACCGTTATTTTTATGCTTGTTTACTGAGTCATCTAAAGGAGTGCTCTGTTTTAAACGTGATTTCATGAGCCACCTCCAGTAATTGCACCCAGAGGTTTAGCAAAAGCGGGAGGCAAGGTATCTGAAAGTGTAATATCGGAAGTGCTTTGCATTATTTTCATTTTGCTTAGCCATGCTTCAAACTCAGGGGCAGGTCTAGAGCCAAGTACACGGCGAACATATAATGCATCATGAAACGACGTAGTTTGGTAATTAAGCATAATGTCGTCAGAGCCAGGTATTCCCATTACAAACGAGCAACCTGCAACGCCTAATAGCGTTAGCAAGTTATCCATATCGTTTTGATCGGCCTCTGCATGATTGGTGTAACACACGTCGCACCCCATCGGTATACCTAGTAACTTAGCGCAAAAATGATCCTCAAGTCCTGCTCGAGTAATTTCCTTACCATCAAACAAATATTCAGGGCCAATAAACCCCACCACGGTATTTACCAGTAACGGGTTAAACTTACGAGCAACGGCATAAGCGCGAGCTTCACACGTTTGCTGATCAAGCCCATGATGCGCATTTGCTGAAAGCGAACTGCCTTGCCCAGTTTCAAAATACATTACATTATTGCCAATAGTGCCGCGCTTTAAACTCAAAGCCGCATCTTGCGCTTCAGCTAAGGTATTTAAATTAAAACCAAAACTTGAATTAGTAGCCTCTGTGCCACCAATCGACTGAAATACTAAATCAACCGGTGCGCCAGCTTCTATACATTCAATGGTGTTAGTAACATGGGTGAGCACGCAGCTTTGGGTTGGTATGGCGTACTTTTGAATAACATCATCCATTAACGTCATTAATTTAATGGCTTGGGCAACGTTATCGGTTGCAGGGTTTATACCTATTACTGCATCGCCATTACCGTATAGCAAACCATCAAGCATGCATGCAGCAATACCATTAATATCGTCAGTTGGGTGATTTGGTTGTAAACGTGTAGATAAACGCCCGGGGAGGCCAATCGTATTTCTAAAAGCACTCGTAACATGGCACTTTTTAGCAATTAATATGAGATCTTGATTGCGCATTATTTTGCTAACAGCAGCAGCCATTTCCGGCGTAATACCTTGCCTTATACTTGCAAGTACAGCAGGTGTTGCAAAGTCACTTAAAAGCCAATTACGAAAATCGCCTACGGTTAAATGTGCAATAGCCATAAAGGCATTTGCATCGTGCTCGTCAATAATTAAGCGTGTAATTTCGTCATCTTCGTAGGGAATAAGTACCTCATTTAAAAATGTTTTAAGAGGTACATCGGCCAATGTCATTTGTGCCACAGCACGTTCTTGTGCTGATTGTGCAATTACGCCCGCTAAGCGATCACCCGAACGCTGCGGTGTAGCTTTAGCCATTAACTGGGCTAAGTTCTTGAATTTATAAGTATGTGTACCTAAAGTGTAACTGTACGCTTGCCCCATGATTTACTCCACATAACTAATATGATCAACCTTGGTATAGGTTTTGCTGCATCTTTAGCTATAAATCAATATTGAATAGTTACAAGACAGCTTATTTTGTACCAAGTAACTATCGAATTTCGGCAAAAGATTATTTATTAATCCAATTCAATTGGTTACACACGCAAAGCGGTGTTAACTTAAGCATAATGAAAGTGTAACGAAAAAGAGCATCCCCGATATGGCGCAGCAAAGTAGCTTCAGCGCACCACTAAAGAGCAAGGTGCAAACACACGATATAGACGAGCAAGCGCATAGCCTTACTCAATGGCAGCAAAAATACGATCAAATGAGCGACGGCAGCTTTTATGGTTGTATTGAAGAAACGGATTACGCCAATATTCATGTGTTTAAAGAATACACTGAGCGAGCGCTTCGTCAGCAATGTAACATAGCCCCTAATTCGGTTTGGCTCGGCATTCCTTGTCAGTCACAGCAAAGTAAAATTAATGGTTTAAGTGTGGCAAGTAATCAATTTATGTGCCGTACAAGTGATAACGACTTTGAGCTGATAACCCCTGAGCAATTTAATATTTATGGTTTGGTAATCGATTGGAACTCAATTGAATATATGGCGCAGCTCCAAGGCGTAACATTGAAAAACATGGCATCTGCACAATCAGCTCGTTTATCGGTGAGCAACTCATCTTTGCAAACGGCAAGACAAATAATTAATAGCATGGTTGTAGGCAAGGGCTTTGGACTTAGAACCGAATCACAACAAGATATGCTAAACATGTTGGCACTACACTTATTACAAGCAGACAATACGCAGCAAAATATTGCGCCAAGTTATAAACACCGCAAAGCCGTAGTAGATAAAGTAAAAGATTACGTGGCCACAAATCCACAAAACCCAATAACCATAACCGAGCTGTGCGAGCTTTCCTTTGTAAGTAGGCGCACACTTCAGTATAGCTTTGAGAGTATTTTAGGAATTAACCCTTTGCGGTTTTTACGTTTAACACGCTTAAATAACGTAAGGCGGGAACTAAAAAAACCAAACCAAGATAAGCCCATTTCAGTAATAGCAGCCAATTGGGGATTTTGGCATGCGGGACAATTTGCTAAAGATTACACGCAACTATTTGGTGAAAACCCATCACAAACAGTTAAAAATAATAGTTTTAAAGGTTAAAAACTACACTTCTAACGTGAGCACGTTTCTTCTACAGACCATACTTTAACTTGAGTTAAACACCTGTGGACGCGCAGCTTGCTGGCGTTTAAAAGCACCGCTTTTACATTTAGTCGGATGCATTAGTAAACAAGTAATTAAATCACCACCGAGAAGTGAAGGAGAAAACAAGGAGTAGTGACTAACCATTACTCGTGTTTTCTTTGTGTAGCGCACAGCGCCTCGGTGGTGAAATATCATATAACTTAAAAAAATGGACTTTGTCTGCTCATTTACTCCTCTTTTTCTTCTCTTTGTGCATTCATATTTTAAGGGCTGTTATTCACAAAGAGGTTTAGAGGCGCTGCGCTTTTAGAGGGTAGCTTGGAAGTTAAAATAATAAAGAACTAAAAGTAAAAGCGAGGTATAAAACCTCGCTTATTATATTCAAAAGCCCTATTTGATCGGTGCTAATTAAGCCGCGATTAAATAGGACTCTTGTCCTGAATGTTTGTTGCTACGTTTAAACGAGCCTTTGCCTTTTTTAGCTTTAACCACTTGTGGTTTAAATAATTTAGAGGTGACCATTGCCGCTAGTGCATTGTGGTTTATAACGCCTCGCCCTGTGTCTACCGCGCTGGTATTTGCGGTTTTTGCTTTAGATTTTTTAGTCATATATTTCCTATCAACTAATGGTTATTTTAAGTTAAATAATAAAGAGGCTTTTATATTGGCCTATTTAAGAGATGGCGATTGTAGGCTTAATTTTCAACCGCGCAAGTATTTTTAACATCCATTTGGTAGTTTTTTAATAATAAAAAAGCATAAAAAAAGCGCAGTTAATAACTGCGCTTAATATTACTTTAGTTTGCTTGATAAATTAAAAACTAAAGCTTACTTTTGCGTAGTACGTTCTGCCGTCAAAGCCGTATGGCAATGCGCGTACTGGGTATTTAAATGCGCCGTTGGTGATAAAATTAAGTACTTCGTCATCACCTAATTCATCTGGTGTTTCGTCAAACACGTTATCGGCACCTACCGAAAGCGCAAACATGTCATTAATTTGGTAACTAACATTTAAATCAACTAACACAGCAGACTCAACCGTACTTGTTGGTTTAAATGACCCCGTAGGCGAAAGCTCACCTGGTAATGAAATATGGTCGTTACCAAAGTATTTTACGTCTGTTTCACCAAAGTAGTTAAAGCGAATGGTTGATGTGTAGGCATCGCGTTCGTAGTCAAACGTAAGCGTTGCACGTTCGCTCGGTTGTCCGTCGGTAAAAAAGCTACGTTGTAAATCATCAAAAGCAACCGCTTCAGGAATACCGTCTTCTGCATTTACGCTGTCAATTTTAGTATCGTTTAGGTTACCTGCAAAGGTTACTCCTAAATTACCGCCTTCAACTTCAGTGCGGTACGATGCAATAATATCAACACCTTGTGTAGTAGAATCAACCGAGTTTGAGAAGTAGTTAGCTTGCACTGCTCCCGTTGCTTGTAGCGCTGCAACCGCTTCTGAGCTAAACGATACATCGTCAACCGAAAGTAAGCTGCCAAGTGTAATACGGTCTTCAATTTCTACACGGTAAAAATCAACCGTTAACGAAAGCTCGCTTGTTACATCGTAAACAAAACCAGCACTGTAGTTTGTTGATGTTTCAAGCTCTAAGCTATCTACGCCTAACGCACTTGGGAAAGCGGTCCCGGTGTTTGCCGTGAACGACTGCGTTAATGTACCGTCTGAGCCTAAGTTAGTTGTAAAGGCTGTATAACCACTTTGTTGAAGTGATGGCGCTCTAAAACCAGTAGACAGTGCACCACGTACTGCAAAGTCATCTGAAAATTCATAACGTGTTGCTAATTTACCAATTAAATCATCCCCAGCATCTGAGAAATCTTCATAGCGTAGCGCACCACTTACGTTCCATGCGTCGGTGATCATAGTTTCTACGTCTACATAAACTGCGTAGCTGTTACGGTCGCTATCGTTAGCCGCTTCAGGGCGAAGGCCGTTATAAGCTTGAAAACCACACTGTGCAAATTGATCCGGATCGTTTACTGATGGGTACGAAGTATCCATATTTGCTAACCCACACGCGTATGATGCTTCATCGCCAGGCACTATTTCGTAGTTTTCTTTACGGTATTCGGCGCCTACTGTTACATATAAAGGCTCACTACGGCCAATATCTACAATACCGTTTACATCAAGGTTAACCGTTGTTTGATCGAATCTAAAACCACCTGAGTAACCGCCAGTAGGCCCTGAGTTTGCTGCAATGTCGGCATTGCTTGCATCTGGGTTATTAAATAAATACTCAGCCGCGTAAGAAGCATTTAATGTATTGCGTGATGTAAAATCGTATTGGTTTTCACCATAAACAGCCGATACATCGTAAGTCCAATCTGTGTTTATATCGCCTTTAAAACCAAGCGCTACTGAAATATCTTGTGCTTCGTTATATATGCGCGGTAAAAAACCATCACTATATACTTGGGTTACGTTTTTAGAGGCTTCGTTAAAATTACGGTAAAAACCATTACCCAGCGCCGTGCGCTCAGAGTAGCCACCAAACGAGTAAAGCTCGCCGTCGCCCATTGGTAATGCCATGTTGTAAAATAACGACGTAAATTCACTTTCTGAGTTACCTTGGCCCCAGCGTACATCTTCACTTAGCGTACCTGGTTCAACATTAAGCGAACCCCCCGTATCGCGCTCTGCACGGTTAGTGCCGTCGGCATCACGGTACTCAAGCGATAGGTTAATAAAGCCGCCTTCGTTACCTAATTCAAAACCACGGTTTAAACCTGCTGAAATAGTGTCGCCGTCACCTTCACTTGTGCCGCCGTATTGTACAAAACCCGTTGTAATACCGGTTGAGTTATTAAGAGATAAGTTAATAACACCTGCAATAGCATCAGAGCCATACTGCGCTGCAGCGCCGTCGCGTAATACTTCAACGCCTTTAAGTGCTGTTAGCGGAATGGCATTCATATCAGTACCCGCAGCGCCTGCGCCTACTGTACCGTTAAGGCCAAAAATTGATTGGTTATGACGACGTTTACCATTTACTAATACAAGGGTTTGATCTGGTTGTAAGCCACGAAGTGTTGCAGGTCTAAATAAATCAGAACCGTCTGAAACTTGTGTACGCGAAAAGTTAAATGAAGGCGCTGTCGCTTGAAGGCTTTGGCCTAATTCGGTAAAACCACCTTTAGTTAAATCATCCGCGTCAATTAAATCAATAGGAGAAGAAGACTCTGTAGAGGTACGGTTAGATACACGCGATCCTAATACAGATATTTGCTCTATGTTTTTAGCAGCTTGCACTGGTGCTTCTTCAGCGTTAACAATGCTTGGTGCGCTAAACGCGAAAGCAACGGCTACAGCAAGTGTGTTTAAACGGTATGTTGACATAGTGACGACCCTGTTTTTTGTATTCTTAATAATATGTGTGTGGTTATGATGCTCACAACCTGTTGCAAACATCCTAGCAACATATGCAAACAAAAAGAAATGAAAAAAACTAAATATTTGGTCTAAGTATGCAAATAAACTTCAAGATAAGAAAAAACCACATCAAATTGGTTAAAATACGCGCTAAGAAAGGATTAAACATCAAAAAATAGAGTGCTTAACACTTTATTTACAATGTGGTTTTGTTCGTTATTTTACACTTTTAAAGGTAATAGGCAGCGAATGGTCGTACCTGTGCCTAATGTACTGTTAACTTCTACTTTTCCACCGTGATCGCTCACCATAGCGTATACAAGTGTCATACCCATACCGGTGCCTTTTCCGACTTCTTTTGTTGTGTAAAAAGGGTCAAACATATGCGCTATTGTGTCTTCATTCATGCCACAACCGTTATCTTTTATTTCAATACAAATATTTGTGTTGAGTTCAAAAATATTGACTTCAATAATGCAGCCTTTTTCTAAATCTAACTCGCAAGCTTGCCAAGCATTCATTAAAAGATTTACAAAAATCTGATTAATTGACGATAAATTGCACCAAATGAGTGGTAGGGGTTCAAACCGCGTTTTTATTTCGCATAATTTAAGTTTGCTACTCAATAACCTTAAAGCATTATTAGCACCCGTTGTTACATCGGCTAATTGTTTATCTTGAGAAGAGGTGGGGTGGGCAAAGTTTAATAAGTCATGCACTATTTGTTTTATACGTTTAAGTCCTTCAACGCTGTCGTTAATTTGTCCCTGCAAATTGTTATAAATCCACGCGTACGGATACTGTAAATTGAGTATGTCGATTTCGTGTTTAAAACGGCTCTCTTTAATTTCGTTATTTAAATATTGTTCGTTAAGTTTTAGCAGCGCTACAAGTAAAGGGCTTGCGTTTTGTAGGCTCTCTACGTTACTCATTGCATAGGCAAGTGGGGTATTTATTTCGTGGGCAACGCCTGCGCTCAGTGTACCTAAGGTTGCCATTTTTTCTGTTTGCACAAACAGCATTTGTTGGTGTTCTAAGTCGGCTACTTTTTTTTGTAGTTCATTATTTATGGCAACTAAAACGCTACTTTTATCTTTGAGTAATTGCTCTGCAGCTAAGCGCAGCTTTTGTTCGTTTAAAAAAGCACGTTCAAAATTACCATCTGATCCATCCATTCCCTTCATCCATATACATAACTTTATACTTAACGTTTAGTCGTCTGTATGCAAATTTGCAACTTTAGTGCAGCCAAGGCCTAATATTATGCATAAGTAATTATCTACTTATTGCTAATAACTCCATTATGTAAATACCACTTAATATAAAAGGTAGGGACAAACACACCATAGAGTATTTTTTTAAGCTATTATTTAACCAGAAGTAATTTAAAGGCGACTCAATGACTCAAGTAACACCAAGCACACCAATAAATCAGGTTGATGTACTTTGCATTGATGATGATGAAATAGTACTACGCACGTTAACACGGCTACTTGAAGTAAATGGCCTGTCGGTTATTGTTTGCGATAACCCGCAAAACGCATTAACACTTTTTAAAAATCATGAATTTGGTTTAATTATTAGCGATATGCGTATGCCGGTAATGAACGGTGCCGAGTTTTTAGAAAAAGCGCGTGCGCTGGCACCCGACACCCAACGCATTTTATTAACCGGTTACGCCGACATACAAACCACCTTAGCGGCTGTTAATCAGGGCCAAATAAATGGTTATATTCAAAAGCCTTGGCAAAACGATTTATTACTTCGTAGCATTAGAGATAGCCTAGAAAAATTTGCACTAAAAAAACAAAATCAAAAATTAGAGGCACAAGTTAAAGCGCAAAACCAAGAGTTGCTAGAGCTTAATAATTCGCTTGAACAACGAGTAGAAAAACGCACCTTACAAATAAAACAGGTTTTAAAAAAGCTTGAAGACGCCAACGAGCGCGAAAAACAAGAGCATAAATCGACCGTAGAGCTGCTATATAATTTTGTTAACGCAAACCCTTACCTAGATGGCAACAAAGCACAAAATATTGCTAATACCTGCACACAAATAGCACTTTACTTAAACTTGTCGCAAAAAAGCATTGATCTTGCCCCTATGGCTGGTTACTTGGCGCAAATAGGCTTGCTTGCTATGGATCCTGATCTTTATAAAAAACCAGTTAACCGCTTAAACGAGCAACAACGCAAAACCTTTTATACTCACCCAAGTACTGCACAATTAATGTTAATGCCAGCAATACATTTACATGACTTGTCGGATGCTATTTATTATCAGTTTGAGCGCTTTAACGGAAACGGAATGCCCAAAGGCCTTGCCGGAAACGACATACCAATAGGCGCTATGGTGCTAGGTTTAGCGCGCGACTATTGGGACGCGTTTGAGCAGAGCAATGCAAGTGATGAAAAGCAGCGCCACGATGACGCACTCGAAAGTGTAAAACTTTATAGTGGATCGTTTTACCATCCTAAAATTGTACGTGCACTTGAAGCAAGCCATGCAAAACTACATGAACAAAAAAGTTCAGCAGGATCAGTGCTAATTTGTAACGCCCATGAACTCAAAGAGCAAATGGTACTGGGCCATGCTCTACACAGCCATACGGGCATAATGTTGCTGCCCAAAGGTCATGTATTTGGCAGTAAATCGATAGAAAAACTCCAACAGCTAGAATCGAAAAAACCAACCCCGTTTAGAATAATGGTGAAAACTGCTAAATGATTGATCTAAACCGCAGTTTTTTTCGTTACAATGTGCATAAAATAGATTATTGAATTTGCTTGAAGGAGCACTCTGTGTCGCGATTTTCTGCGGTTACTGACAACCCCCATGATGGGCGTTTTAACCAAAAAACGGGAATACTGCTAACTAACTTAGGCAGCCCTGATGCACCAACAGCGGCTGCGCTTCGTACATATTTACGCGAATTTTTATCAGATCCACGCATTGTAGAAATACCACGCTTGGTATGGATGATAATTTTACATGGCATTATTTTACGCGTACGCCCAAAACGTTCGGCTAAATTATACGAGAGTATATGGACCGAAAACGGCTCACCACTTACCCACATTACTCGCCAGCAAAGTGTAAAGTTAAATACTTTATTAAAAGAGCAAGGTTATACCAATACTGAAGTAGTAATGGCAATGCGTTATGGCAACCCTTCAATAGAGGCAGGCCTTGAAGAGCTTCGTGATAAAGGCTTAACGCGTATAATTATTTTACCAATGTATCCGCAATATTCTAGCCCAACTACGGGTTCTACGTTTGATGCTGTATCGAGCGTACTGCGTAAATGGCGCTGGGTGCCAGAGCTTCATTTTATTAATGGCTATCATAAAAACACCCGTTATATTGAGTCACTTGCTAATAGTATTAGTGAGGATTTAGAAGCGAATGGTATGCCACAAAAAATTGTTTTTTCGTATCACGGTATGCCTAAATTGTTTTTAGATCGCGGCGATCCGTACCATTGCCTATGTTTACAAACCACGCGTTTAGTTGTCGAAAAACTAGGCCTTGATAAAGACAAAGTAATTAGTACTTTTCAAAGTCGATTTGGTAAAGCAGAGTGGTTAAAGCCTTATACCGACGTAACTCTTGCAGCCTTACCTGATGAAGGTATTACCGATGTAGCTATTATAAGTCCTGCTTTTAGCGCCGACTGCCTAGAAACACTTGAAGAGCTAGAAGGTGAAAACCGTGAAATATTCGAAAACGCAGGCGGCGAAAAATACCGTTACATAGCGGCACTAAACGACAGAGACGACCACATAGAAGCTGTGTTTGATGTTATAAAACCTATGTTGTAACCCAAGCTTACTAAAGCTAAATATATTACGCATTAAGCGGTGTTAAAATTAACACCGTTTTTTTGTTTTTAATGCTTTTAAAATATTTAGTTAATTAATTCACAAAGAGGTTAAGAGGCGCTGCGCTTTTAGAGTAGTGATAAAACATAAAAATACTGGTTTTGGCTTTTCTCATTTCCCCCTCTTTTACTTCTCATTGTGCAAATAAAAGCTTTTAAAGAGCTAATTATTCACAAAGAGGTTAAGAGGCGCTGCGCTTTTAGAGTAGTGATACATATTGCCTGATCTGGTTTTTCTCAGTTATTACTGATTACCTTATCTTTGTGAAAGAAATTACTTATATTATTTAATAATAATTAAAATAAATAAAAATGTACGTTTGAGGGGAGGCAATACCTAAGCAACAGCAATTAAACGCTATCGCTTAAAGTATAAATCAATCGCTTTTGTGAGGAGCTCGTCGAGTTGTTCTTCAAATTCTTCAATATTAATATCAAAGTGCTTTAAGTAAGCCCGAGCCTGAGCAAGTGATAAATTACGGCTGTTAACGCTGTATTGTCGCTCGTCTATGGTTTTATCGTAACGTGGTAAAAATACAAATTGGCCATAAAAGGGGGATTTAATATGCTTGTTTGCAAAACGACAAAAATCTTCAATATGCTCAGCACCCTTAGGTCCAAGGCAACCTGGCTCAATGCGATACATTAAGCGAATTTTTTTGTCGTCATTTATTTGCATTTAAAGCCTTTATCTAAAAAACAGTACGCGTACTATTTTCCCATCTTTAATTTGATAACTCGAAATAAGTTCTGAGCGTTTATCAACTACGTTTTCGTCAGTTGAACAAGTTTCTGAAAGTTCGTGATCAATCACTATATCACCGTGCACTATGCGCTTAATTGGTGATGAGTGAATACACTTTAACTTTTTAAACATTAGCCCATAACGTTCTATTAGTTTTTCTTTACCTTTAAATAATAGCTCATTAGGGAAAATATAAAACTCAACATCTTCGGCATATACACGAAGAAACTCTTCAATGTTACGTGCGTTATATGCTTTAACTAGCTGCTCTACCACAGCAAGTGATTCGCGCGATTGTTTAGCTTTAGTTTGCTGCTTAACTGTAAGTGCTTCTTTTGCTTGCGTTACTGCTTTTTCAGCTTCGGCTACAGCCACTGCTTTTTCTATTTTATTTTTAGGCTTTTCAGCAGGTTTAATTTGCTCGTTACCTAATACTTTTGAATCGTCTGGTTTAGTCGCATCAATTGTTGGCTTTTTAAGCTCTGGCGCTTTGTATTCAAGCGTATTTACTTTGTCGTCAGTGTTGGTTTGAGTTACTGATTGCTCAATTTCAACTTTTGGCTTTTCAACGCTTGTTTGAGCTTCAACTTGCGGCTCTTTTTGCTCAGGCTCGCTTTGCTCTGCGGCATAAGTAATTAGCGCAACGGTAGTGACTAATGAGGCTAAAATAATAGATAACGGTTTCATAACTTTCCTAAAATGAACACTAAATACGTGTAATACCAATTACATTAAATAGGCGATCTATTATAGCGTTAAAAAATAGCGCAATAACAACGCGAAAATTGTGACATATAGTTGTTCTATATGAATAACCTTTAACGCAGTTAGTGAGTTATTTAATGCAATAGAATGATCATATTTTTGATAAAATTAGTATAAGGGTGCAACATAGCAAATTTTAACGTTATCGGGTAGTTAATACCACCACTGAAGCCTACCAGTACTGCTCTACCGTAATATTGCCGGGGTTTTTACGGCGGTTACGCGTAAAGTTTTTATCGAGAAGTAGCGCGGTTGTGTCTTTTACCATTTGTGGATTTCCGCAAATCATAAATTGTGCATTACTAGGCTCAGGGTTTAATTTTACATATTCAAACAAACGGTTGCTCTCAATTGCGTTAGTAATTCGCCCACTTAAGCCTTGTAATGGCTCCTCTCTACTTACAACCGGAATATAGTTAAGTTGTGCTGGGTACACTCTTAATAGCTCGTTAATAAGTGCCTGATAGCTTAAGTCGTTATTAAAACGTACGCCATGCACTAAATTTATAGTTTTGTATTTTTTCCATACATCGGGCTGTTGTAAAATTGATAAAAAAGGGCCTATGGCAGTACCAGTCCCTAACATCCAAAGCTGATCACTTTGTGGTATTTCATCAAGGGTAAAAAAGCCGGTTGCGTGTTGTTCTATTAATACGGTGTCGCCAGGTTGTAAGGTAGCTAAACGAGGAGAAAGCAAACCGTCAATTACGTTAATAAGATAAAACTCGAGATCGGGGTTTTCAGGGGCATTCACATATGAATAAGCCCGAGCAATACGTTTGTCGCCATCCATTATTGAAAGCTTTGTAAATTGACCAGCTTTAAACGGCTCTACGTTTGCATTAACGGTTAAGCTAAAGAGTGTTTCGCTCCAACACGTGACATTTTTTACTGTTGCTTCAACCCAATTAGACATAGTTACCTCTTGGTTTAGCTATTAAAGTTTTAAATAATTCACTCCATCAACATTAGCATTAAGTGACAAAGACTTACAGGATAATATGACTAGATTTAAAGCAGTGATGTGTGCAGTAATTACCAATAAAATAATGTGAATAATTAGCTCTGCGATAAGAGTCATTAATTGCATAAGAGAAAGCGATGCTGCAGTAACTAAGAAAAATTAAGTCAAAAAACAGTGTTTTTTATTTTATCACTTACTTTAAAAGCGCTGCGTCTTATATCACCATTAGTGAACTATTTACTTGAAAAACTATTGCACTAGGAGAAGCCAAAGAGGAGTAAATGAGAAGAGCCAAGCAAGAAAACGAGTATTTTATCACTGACTCTAAAAGCGTAGCGCCTCTTAACCTCTTAGTGAATTATTTATTTAAGCCTTTATTAATTAATTTTATAGTTAAACTCAAATTCCACACATAAAAAAACGGCGCTAAATTTAGCACCGTTTTTATAAGCAATCAGAAAGAGTTTACGCTTTTTTCTCTTCACAACTTGCTAGGTATTCGTCAAACGTACCTTGGAAGTCGATTACTTTTTTATCTTTAATATCAATGATACGTGTAGCTAATGATGAAACAAACTCACGGTCATGGCTTACAAAAATAAGCGTACCTTGGAAATCTTTTAACGCGTTATTAAGCGCTTCAATGGCTTCCATATCCATGTGGTTAGTTGGTTCGTCCATAACAAGCACGTTAACGTCTTGCATCATTAACTTACCAAATAACAGGCGGTTTTTTTCACCACCAGAACAGTTACGCGCTTTTTTGTTTGAATCGTCTGCTGTAAACAACAAGCGGCCTAACATGCCACGAACCATTAAATCGTTGTGCTTAGCTGTACGCCATTGCGACATCCAATCAAACAACGTTAAATCGTTATCAAAATCTTTAGTGCTGTCTTGCGGGCAATAACCAAAGCTCGCATTTTCAGACCATTTAATTTCGCCTTCGTTACTTTTAAGCTCGTCTACTAAACAGCGTAAAAATGTAGTTTTACCCACACCATTTTCGCCAATTACAGCAAGCTTAGCGCCAGCTTCAAGTAAAAAGTCGCCGCCGCTAAATAACGTTTCGCCATCAAAACCATGGCCAAGCTTATTAACTTCAAGCGCCTGACGATACATTTTTTTACCTTCGTCAAACGAAAGCGATGGGCTCATACGGCTTGAAGATTTAACTTCATCAAGCTTAATTTTATCCATTTTTTTAGCGCGCGAACTTGCTTGTTTAGCTTTAGAAGCGTTAGCACCAAAACGGTTAACAAAGTCTTGTAGCTCGTCAATTTCAGCGCTCTTTTTAGCATTTTCAGCTAAAAGTTGCTCGCGTTGTAAGCCCGCAGCTTCTAAAAATTTCTCATAGTTACCAGGGTAAATACGCAGCTCACCGTAATCAATATCGGCCATGTGTGTACATACCGAGTTTAAAAAGTGACGGTCATGCGAAATAATAATCATCGTACATTTACGTTTGTTAAGCTCGTTAGCAAGCCACGTAATTGTATGAATATCCAAGTTATTGGTAGGCTCATCAAGTAGCAAAATGTCAGGGTTTGCAAATAATGCTTGTGCTAAAAGCACACGTAGTTTCCAACCTGGGGCAACGTTTGCCATTAAACCGTAATGGAATTCTTTATCGATACCCGCTTCAAGCAAAATTTCTTCAGCGCGGCTTTCTGCCGTGTAACCGTCCATTTCAGCAAATACACTTTCAAGATCGGCAACTTTCATACCGTCTTCTTCGCTCATTTCTGGTAACGAGTAAATACGTTCGCGTTCTTGCTTTACTTTCCAAAGCTCCACGTCGCCCATAATTACCGCGTCTACAACGCTGTATTGCTCAAAAGCAAACTGGTCTTGGCTTAGGTTACCTACTTTTAACCCTGGAGTAATAGATACATTACCCGCACTTGGAACAAGCGCACCGCTTAAAATTTTCATGAAAGTCGACTTGCCGCAGCCGTTAGCGCCAATTAAACCGTAACGGTTACCGTTACCAAATTTAGCTGAAATGTTTTCAAACAACGGCTCTGCGCCAAACTGCATCGTAATATTTGCGGTGGAGATCAAAAAAGGTAATCCTAGATTAGTACTGACAGGAGTACGCTGCAGCAAAACGCCACAAACAAGAACCAGACAATAGGGTAAATTAGCTGGCGAATTATACAGATCAGCCACAACGAATGAAAGATAAAAGGCAGCTAATTTATAACCAAGTAAAAATAACGGCAATTCTCGGTTTTAGGTCACTATTTTTAACGTATGTAGTGTTGAATGTACTTACAGCCACAATGTAAATAATTACTAATGCCAAGCAATATTAAAGAGGGGGCGCCAAATAGCTAAGTTATTAGCTATGTTTTAATGCATAGGTTGGTAAATTGACTTTATAGCCGCCTCGTTTTTGGTAATTAACTGATTAACAGTCGCCACGTCATCAAGAGTTAGCGACTCTTTACTTAGCATAAAATGTACGTTGTTAATGTTAATCGGTGTAATAGACTTTACCTGCGTAATAGACGGGTGTTTTTTTACAAAGTACTGTGCAACAGCAGAGTCTTCAATAACATAGTCAATTCGTTTTTTATCTAACATACTAAATCGATTATTTGCTTGAGCAGTGAGCACCACCTGTGTTGGATACTTAGTTTTTAACTGTTCAAGCTCGTTACCAAAAAAGCTCCCTCGGTTAATACCCGCTGTAAACTTTTTACTAAAAAGCTCAGCTAAGCTTGTTACATCAGGCGAATCTTTATGTTTATAAAGCCGCATAACCTCGTCGCGGTAAGGCAAGCTAAAATGCGCATATTGAGCGCGTTGCTCTGTATAACTTGCCGCGTAGGTTATATCTACCCGACCATTTTTAAGCTCAGCTTGAACACGCGAAAAACTAGGGAAATAAGTCCATTTAATACAAAATTTTGAATCTTTAAAAATAGCCCTAACAGCATCCACTTCTGTGCCTAAAAATGTATCACCTTGTTTTACAAGATAAGGCGGCCAATTAGTTTCGTTAGTGCCCATTACCAATGTTTTTGAACACGCAAGGGCATTAAAGTGAGTAAATAGCAGTGTAGTAAATGTTAAAAATAAAGTTTTCATTACACTCCTAGTATTTAAACAGCGCATTAAGTGCTGTTTTGTTTTTGTTTATATGCTCATTAATTACTGCAAGCTCAGTAACCGATACCGTTTTTTTGCTAAACATTAAATAAATATCGTCTTTATTTACATACTCAATGTTGGTTACTAATTTTATATTTGAGCCTTTTTGGCCAAAATAAGCCCCCACTAACTCGTCTTCAATAGCAAAATCAATACGTTGTTTATTAAGCATTTCAAAGCGTTTACTGGTTGCACTGGTGTATTCAATCTGCTTTTTATATTTAGTTTTATATTGCTCAAACTCCTCGCCGTAATAGCTTCCAAAGTTAGCGCCAACAATAAAGCCTTGTTTAAAAATGTCTTCGAGGTTTTTAACGCTATGCTGATTATTTTTGTTTTCGTATAAGCGCATAACCTCAGTTCGGTAGTTATCACTAAAGTGCACATATTTAGCGCGCTCATCGGTATAACTTGCAGCCCATCCTAAATCAATACGGCCGTATTTAAGCTCAATAAAAGCCCGCTTAGAATTTGGCAGTAACTTAACTTCAAAACAAAAAGGGGAGTCAGCAAATATAATGTTAAGCGCATCAACCTCCAAGCCTTGCAGCTTACCGTTAATGCCCATTACATAAGGCGGCCAAAAAGCATCGTGCGATGCCACGCTAAAGGTTCTTTCACAAGCAAATACATTAAATGGAGCCGTAAACAGCAAACATAAAAATACAGTAATTAATTTATTCATTGCGCCTCATAGTTATTATTTTTGCTTATTATTACAACAGTATAAACCAGCTTTTGTATTTTAGCGGCGCGGGCTTGTGTAAAGATGTAAAAACCATCCGTAATTATGAGAATGCCCAGTATGCAGGTGTTTATAGAAGGGCGTTTGTATTGTATGCGCGTTTACTGCTCAAGTGAGGTTGCCGAAGTTTTAAATTATGTTTTTAAATATATCAAGAGCTTGTAGCTAGCATTTGAAAATTAAAGCAAAAGTTACACAACAGTAATAGTAGATAAGTATTTAATAATAATGGCGTAGTTTTTATTGGCTATATCACTAATAAGCCTATATTTTTTAAAAGCAATCATGTAGATTGTTTCTAAATGAATACTAACTTAACGAAAGTTGGTTATAAACTGATAAACCAAGGACCGGTATTATTGAGCCGTTCCTTATGGAAATACTATTATGCGGTTGAAAGAAGCCCTTAGCGTTTTATCAAACATACCTCTTTATACCATAGAGGTACAATATCAAAATACACTTCATAGAATGTATATAAGCATAGTGCGAGCCATTAATAGAAATGCTTAACTCATTAAATTTAAGTGAAGAATACAGAACAGGTGAGGCTAATTTAGTAACTGACTTTTATCTTCCATGCCTTAATCAAAGTGATCTTTATCAACGCTCAGTTGGCTACTTTAGCTCTACAGTATTTCTTCTTATTGGTCCTGAGCTAATAAATTTTGCTCGTAGAGGTGGGAAAATTCAGCTGGTTTGCTCTCCATCTTTATCAGCCGCAGATATTGATGCGTTAGAGCAAGGTTATGGGAGTAACCTTCAAAAAGCTAACCAAGAAATTATTCACACAGTTGATACTTTGTTAAGCGATCCTAGAATAATTAAAAACACAGAGGCTCTAGCCACACTTATCAAATTGAATATTATGCAGGTAAAAATAGCATTCAGAAAAAATTCAACAGGTATTTACCATGAAAAGCTTGGAATATTAACAAATAATACTTCCTCAGTTTCTTTTAAAGGCTCGGTAAATGAAACATGGAGTGGCTGGCATGAGCGTGGTAATTACGAATCACTAGATGTTTTCTGCAGTTGGAAGGATGGAAGAGATGAGCGCCAAGTTGAGCGACACAAACAGTACTTTGAAAAACTATGGTCCAATAAGGTTGATGAATTAGAAGTTATTGATTTCCCTTTAGTTGCAAAGAATAAGCTTGAGGCAAAAGCTTATGATTCGTTAGTTAAAATTGATGCAGAAGAACTTACTGATTACTTTTCGTTAGGCAATGAGTATGAAAAGAAGAAAGCATCAGCTTCAATACAAAAAAGAAAGCCACTACCTCATCAAGTAGCTGCATTAGAGGCATGGAAAGCGCAAAATTGCCAAGGTATTTTTGAACATGCCACTGGTAGCGGTAAAACTTTTACTGCACTAACTGCTTTAAAGGAGCACTTAATAAATGGTGGGGTTGCAGTTGTTCTTGTTCCCGACCGTCTCTTACATAAACAGTGGGCTGAAGAAATAAAACAAGAGTTGCCTGAAGCTATAATTTTAAAAGCAGGTGATGGCCATAACCGTTGGCGAAAAAATCGAAGGCTCTATCATTTTACTCAACCAGGTGAAGGGCTTGGGCAAAGGCTTGTTTTGGCAACTATGCCAACAGCAAGATTAAATGATTTCATCAACGGCCTTGCTGATGGAAATCACCTTATGGTGGTTGCAGATGAAGTTCATGAAATTGGTAGTATCGAAAACTCTAAAGCGCTATCTATTAGAGCAGGTAAAAAGCTTGGTCTTAGCGCAACACCAACGAGGTATGGTGATTCATTTGGGACACAAAAAATAATTGATTATTTTGGGTCTATAGTTCAACCGCCCTTTACCTTAATAGATGCAATCAAAAGTGGCAGGCTTGTTGAGTATGAGTATTTGCCTGAAGCGATAAGGTTTACAGTTGAAGAGTCTGAGGCTTGGGAAACTGCAACTAAAGAAATTTCCAGAGAGTTTGCTCGCTCAAAAAGAGATGACACAGGTAAGCCAGTTCCATCTACAAAATTGCAGAATATGCTAATTCAAAGAGCTCGTATAGCAAAGAAAGCAAAAGCAAAAGTGCCTTATGCAATTAAAACAATTATTGAAAATTATAAAGATGGTGAAAGTTGGCTTGTTTACTGTGAAGACCAGTACCAGTTAAAAGAGGTAATGGAAGCACTTACTCGTGAAGGTTACTCACCTTGTGAATACCATACAAATATGGAAGGTGATCCTGCAGCATCATTAGACTGGTTCAAACAATTTGGAGGGATAATGATATCTATTCGCTGTTTAGATCAAGGCGTGGATATCCCAAAAATTTCTCATGCAATTATTCTCGCATCATCACAAAACCCCAGACAATTTATCCAGAGAAGGGGGAGGGTATTACGTACTTGCCCCGGTAAATATCAAGCAGTTATTTTTGACGCTGTAATGGTTCCTGTTTGCTTAGAAAGTGAGCCTGGGCAATTATCGTTGTTAAAGAGTGAGCTTCAAAGAAGTATTCAGTTTTCAAAAACAGCCATTAATAAATCTGGTTCAAACAAATTAATCAATATTGCTATTGAGTTAGGTATTGATCCTGAAGAGGTCGGATTATTAGACTCTGATGGTATTGAGGAAGGAACATTATGACACTTAAAAGCGACCCACTTACAGTCCTATTAAAACTAAATTCAAAGTTAAATCTAGCATTAGATGAACAGCTAATTAAAGATTGTTATCAAGTACAAAAAGATCATCAATACGATAAAGATCGAAATACTCTAGACAAAGTTAAAGCAATAGTTGAAGAGACCGTAGTTGAAAAACAAGGAAACAAGTTGATATGAAACTTCAAGAAATCGTAATTCAAAACTTTATGCCATATAAAGGGGAGCAGAAAATTGAATTTCCACAGCATGATACTCAAAATGTGATGTTACTTTTTGGGGATAACATGCGCGGTAAAACAAGCTTTTTGAACTCAATACGTTGGGGTTTCTATGGGTTAGCTTTGGGTCGACACATGCGACTAATTCCACGGCTTAATTTGATTAATAGTATTGCTGCATCAGAAGATGACTGGAGTATGACGATTAAGCTTAAATTTAGTCATGAGGGAAAGCAATATGAGCTTCGAAGGCAGCTGAACAAAAAAGAGCATGTTTCCATACCAAGAAACGATGGTGATTTTGAAGAGTCAATAGGATTAAAAATTGATAACCAAGTTATAAATGGTGACTCAATAATTAATGAAATTAACCAAGTAACACCTGAAGAAATATCACGTTTTTTCTTGTTTGATGGTGAGCTACTTCAAGAGTATGAAAACCTGCTTGTTGAACAGAGTGAGCAAGGCGATAAAATCAAAGAGCACATAGAGCAAGCTTTGGGTGTACCAGCCTTAGTTAATGGCAGAAATGAATTTTCGAAATTATTAACAGATGCAAGAAGAATGCAAACCAGAGATGCTAAAAACTCTTCAGATGCCAAAACCTACGCAGAGCAGCAAAGAGTGAATGAGGCTAAGCAAGTAACTTTAGAAAAAGATATACAAGATCTTGAAATACAACAGCGTGATGTACAAAAGCAAATAGATGATATTGAAGAAGAGCTTAAAAATACTGAAGCTGTGCAAAGAAAAAAATATGAGTTAGATGCATTAAAAGCACAACTCAAAAAGGTTGAAGAGCAACTCGCATATGATGCGGATGAACAAAGAAAGTTATTCAAGGATGCTTGGAAGGATGTTTTATTTAAAGGAGTTGAGCCATTAGTAGCTAGCTTACAATCAAAGCGAAACTCTTTAATGACAGCGGCAAATAATAAAGCTGTATTAGATTCTAAAATATCAGAATTGCAAAAAAGCTTAGCGAACCCGGTTTGCCCTACTTGTACTCAAACTATTCCACAACAAGAACTTGATGGTATAAAAACTAAGATAGAAGAACTAAAAGCTGAAGCCGAGTTGTCCTTGGTAAATCTTGATGATGTTACTGACATAAATCTTCAAATAGATAAATTAACTAAAGTTAAGTCGCATAATGAATGCAGCCGAATTTGCGAATTAGTTACTAAAAGAAGAAAAGCTCAAGTATCTGTAATAAAAATTGAAACTCAGATTGACGATATCCAAGAAGAGATTATGGGTTTTGATACTGAACAGATCATGCGACAAAGAGAAAAAAAAGACAGGCTTGGTAACCAATTATTTAAGCTTGAAAGTGATATAAAAGAGACAAAAATACAACTTAATAAGTTGTCAGAAAAGCAAGCTCACATATCTGCATTAATATCAAAAAGTTCAGGAAGTGAAGGGCAATCAAGTACTATTCGTGTCAATCTATACCAGAACTTAGAGATCGTATTTAAAGCAGGTATCAACGAGTTAAGAGATGCTTTAAGAGGACAAGTTGAGACATTTGCTTCAAATGCATTCAGTCAGCTTACTACAGAAAAGACCTATGCTGGATTAGAAATAAATAATAATTATGGTTTATCGATTCTTGATCATACCGGTAATGTACTAAAAGAGCGCAGTGCAGGTGCGGAGCAAATTGTTGCTTTATCTTTAATTGATGGCCTAAATAAAACAGCTAGAAAAAGCGGTCCAATTGTTATGGATACACCTCTGGGTCGTTTAGATCCTAACCACAGAAGTAATGTACTTAAATACTTACCTAAAATGGCAGAGCAAGTTGTATTACTTGTACATGAGGGCGAAATCGATCCAAGTCGCGATTTATCCAACTTTGCTGAGCGTATTGGAGCACGCTATCAAATCCAAAGAATTTCGGCTACAGAGTCACGCATAGTAAGGAGTAACTAATGAATGAGCCTAATCGTATAGGATTAACACCATTAACAGCACAACAATTAGATGAATTGTTAATGGAATTAAATCCGAGTGAAGATGCCAAAAATGAATCATATAAATTAATTAAGTTTGATATATATAGGCTCGCTGTTGCTTTAGGCATAAAAGAGAGCAAACTTCCTAAGCCACTGGAAGATAAAAGCAACTCAGTATTTAGGGTAAGTGAATTAGACCCGGATAAAACATTATTTACAGTGGTCGAATGCTTAGGTATGCACTCAAAAGAGGTGTCAATATACAGCTATATCGAGCAACTAGCTGAGCAAGGTATAAAAGAGTTTTATCAGCAATTCCAGTCAACCGGTGAGCTACCTTACGCTGAGTATTTTTCGGATAGGGCTTAAGTTATGTCAGCACTAAAGATGTTTTTTTGTATTGTTAACGATAATGGTGCTGTAGATGTGACGGTTCATCGAGAACTTAACTCAATCTACACTTTGTGGAGCAATGAAAAAATGTTTAATAAGGTCGGTATTATACATATCGGTTTTATGCGTCCAAAAGTACCGAGTTATGAGGAGATCGAACATTTCAAGGAAAGTATACTTGTTTCTTCAAGTGTAAAGTGGGCCTTACCTAGAGAGTATAGAACAAGTAACAAGCTCGCAAATAATAGTAAAATACCTCTTTATCAATTGATATCAGGCTTTGGCTACGATATTGAGATAGAGGAAGATCTCCCTGTAACGGAAAATGCAGTACGAGAAACTAACTCTAAGGTAGAAGGTAATCATACGATTGCTTCTGCTGCTTTAGAAGTCTTGGAGTCAACATCTCAATCTATGTCTAAAGAGGAGATCTACGGACATATTATAGATCGTAACCTTTTCAATTTTGGTGCAAAAAAACCAATTAGTGTTTTAAACGTTGAACTGAATAGGCATTGTAAAGATTCAGAATATAGCCACTCAGTATCAAATAAAATATTTGGAAAAACTAGCAATGGATTGTTTTATGCACTAAGTGCTAAAAAGGAATTTACTGGCTGGTTAAAAGTATTACATGATGAAAACCCTAGTTTAGAAAGTGAATGTTTAAAGTTACTTATTTTTGATGACAAAACGTATTTAGAAAAGAGGCATGAGCTTACTGATCAAGTTAGCCGTGAGTTAGATTTAATAAGGTTTGAACAGTTTAAGCTATCAATAGATACAGAGGACCCAAGTCAGCTTATACCAATACTTCCAATACCTATCTTAAATGCACATATAAGCCAATTAGGTTTAACTGTAAGAACGAGTAATGTATTTAGCATTCAAGATATTTTTTGTTTAAGAGATGCTTTAGGTATAAAACTTACGGATATGTTGAAATGGCCCAACTTCGGGAAAAAATCAGCAAAGGATTTATGTGAACTATTAATAGCAAGTGCCCCAAAGTTAACTTTTCACCTTCCAAATTCAACATCAAAAGGTAGCATTCTTACGGAGCCTTCAAATACTATAAATCAACCTACTTCTGAATATGATGAAAAATCAGCTGATTTTACATTGGAACATATTAAGTTGATCCCGTTAAAACAACATTTTGAAAATTCATTAGAGTTGTTAAGTGAAAATGCGAGGCTTGTTCTTGAATATCGTACTGGTTATAAAGAGCCAATAAAAACCTTAGAAGAGGTAGGGCAGTTAGTTGGTGTTACAAGAGAGCGTATACGGCAAATACAGAAAAAAAATATCAATAAAATTATAGATACTGAATATTGGGATGACTGTATAGCCTTAAAAATTGGTAACTTATTAATAGATAGGGACCAACCTCTATACCTAGAAATGCTAGAAGTTGAAGATGATTGGTTCTCAGGTTTTATAGGAAATTATCAACACTTAGCTTCTATTATTGAGCTTTTTTCAGAAAATCAAATTCAGCTTTTAACTATAAATGGTGCCGTAGTCATCTCAAGGATTAGTCAAGATGATTGGGATAATCTTATCAGTGGTTTTAGAAAGTCACTAAGAGTTAAAGCAGGTGAGTGCCGTTGGACTAGAGATGATATAAGCCTAATGTTTAAAGCTGAATTAGAAAATAAGGGGGCAATAGAACTTTTATCAATCCTGTGGGACACTTTTAATGATACTTTACAGTTTAATTCCGAGGGTGAAGTATTAACTGCTTATGGCAAGTCAAGTGAAAGTGCTGTTTTTACTGTGTTGCAGCAAGCAGAATCACCATTACACTACAGTGAACTAGCGGAGAGGGCATCTACTCTGTTGGGGAAAAAAGTTGATGTTAGAACCGCACATAATTCGTTGGCAAAGCTCGGAGCTAAACTTTTTGGTCGTGGTACATACGGTTTACCTAAGTTTAATCCTATTTCAGACTTAATATGTAAACACATTCGCACAGTTGTTAGCAAAATGATGTATGAAGGTCCTTTAGCAAAACAGTGGCACGTCACAGAATTACTTTCTAATCTAAAAGATAGATTCCCCGCCTTACCTGAAGATTTAGACCTCTATATTCTTAATATTATTCTTGAAGATTGTGACGAACTTACCTATTTAAATAAAAATGTTTGGGCTAGAGCTGACTCAAAGCAAAAACCAACCGATCGAGTTGATATGGCTGATGCATTCACCAAAATATTAGAAGACGCAGGTAAGCCATTGAAAGGTAAAGAAATGAAAGCTCGTCTAGAAGCTATTAGAGGAGTACATGAAGCGTTACAGCTCCAACCAACGGATAGAATGCTACAAGTAGGGCCAGATACTTGGGGTCTTTATGAAAGAGATATTAATATTGACTCTGAAAGCATTACTCAGTACCTAAATGTGCTTCATAGCTACCTGAAAAATGAACAAAAAGGTATTCATGTTACTGAAGTAAATGACTTTTTAGAAAAAGTAAATTTAGGTTTAGAATTACCAGAAAGCTATACTTTACTTAGTCTTGCGCAACAAGATGAGCGGTTTTACCTTGGCCGCTCTATGTTTTTGGGCCTTGCAGAATGGGGAGAAGATACACGCCGCTATACAAATGCGCAGGCTGTGAGAAAAATATTAGATGAAATGACTAAGCCAATGAGCATTATGGAAATTAATGCAAAAGTGCATTCTTTAACTGGAATTGATACAGCTACAACTGTAACGGGGATTTTGATTAACGAAGGTGCAAAATATTGCAAAGAGCAACGGCTTTGGTTCAAAGAGTAAAAGTTGGCATTAAATTATTGCCACACAAAAACCAAGTGGCGATGTAATAAGCACTAATTTGCGTTCTAACCTGCCCTCTAAGCCCGCATTACGAGTGAAAAATGGTACTGAAAGCCGCGTAATCTAAGATGAGCAAGGCGCAGAAGTACTAAACGGTAAAGGGGATGCTTATCTTAAATCAGAAGGTAAGCTGGTTAGAATACAGTGCGCAAGAATAGAGGTCTAATAAATGGCAATCGGATATAAATTACAAGATATAGATGTAAATCTCTCTCAATTGATGCTTGATCCGGATAACTTTCGCCTGGATAGAAAAAGTACTAAGGCAAAAACACCTGATAATTTAGTTGAAGGGCTACAGGCAACAATACTTGAAAAACTAGCGAAAGAGCAGTTAACGGTCTTGAAAAACTCAATTTTCGAAAATGGCTTTTTAGAAGTTGATCGAATAGTTGTAAGAAAATTAGATATAGACTCAAAGAAGCCCTTGTATCTTGTTATTGAAGGAAATAGAAGAACCGCTGCATTTAAGCTTTTGATAGAGGAAGATGAAGAAGGACTCATTGACCTAGATGAAGAAATTATAGATAAGTCTGAAAATATAAACGTTGTACTTGTAGAGGGAGAGGAAGCGGATATTGAAAAATACATAAATATCTTAATGGGTGTTCGCCATGTATCAGGACCCAAGCCTTGGACAGGCTTACAAAGTGCAAAATTAATAGATGAAATGTTTGAATTGCAGGATTTCAACGCTTCTCAAATTGGCTCGATTATGGGGATTAGCCCTCAAGAAACTAATCGAAGAAGAAGAGCTTTTTTGGCATATAAGCAGCTAGAAAATGATAAAAAATATGGTAAGTATATTGATCCGGATAAGCATTATGCGCTTTTGTCTGAATTTACAGGTAAAAGAAAATTGATGGAATGGCTAGATTGGGATGATGACAGCTGTATACAAAATAAAAAAGCTAAGGATGTTATATATAAACATATTGTAGCTAATGATGGGCAAGCAGATGTTCACAACCCAACGCTCGCAAGAGAATTAGTTAAAGCTATCACAATACCTCGCTATGAAGCTAGGTTAATAAACGGAGAGATGTTAAGTAATTTAGGGCCTATTAACTCCAAAGCCGAAGATATACTCAAATCTTTTAAATCGTTTCATAACCTTCTAAAAAGCATCACTCCGGCTAACTTTGAAGGAGAATTAAAAGAATTATCCAATAAGATTATCAAGCTTCTTAATAAAGGGGCTAGTTTATGATTAGTGTTGATTTTGAATCTGTATTGCAATTATTAATTACTAGGGTTAATGAATATGGTAGGTACAGTGCTTATGATGCATTGAGGGACTATATCGAAGAAGAAGTTATTGATGGATTAGAAGACGCAACAGACGCTCAAATTGAAAGCTTTATCCATTCTCAATTTGAACCTCTCAAATCTTACCTATTGGCTAAAGAAGATTTAGGTTTAAAGGTTGGTAAAGACTTAACTTGTACGAAAGCTAAAACTGTAACTAATAAAAAAGTAAGTGATAATTCGAAAAAATGTAAGGTTGAGTTCAACAAATCACTTGTAACTAAAGGGTTAACAGACCTTACAAAAGAAGATGTGAGAGCTATCGAAAGGCAATCTTTAGAAGCTGAAAGAATTGAAGATTTTGAAAATGCCTTTGATGGTTTTGAAAAGCTTACAGACTATTATGAATTCATTGATAAAAACAGAACAGAATCTTTGAAAATGCTTATGAAAAAGGCAAACGCAGCGAAAGAACTTAATCGAGCTGATTCGTACAAGTATTTTAGTGCTTCTGCAGATTTACTTATGCTTTTCTATAAGAATAATGAAGCAGGTATGTATTATGAAAAGGCATATCAAGAGCTAAAAAAGAAAAACACTAATACAGTCTCTGATGCAGGTATCAAAGGTGTTGACTTATTGCGTAAAGCAAGGCTTCAGTTTAACGCAGCAGGGGATGAAAAAAAAGCATCCAAACTATTTATTCTCGAGAATGAGGAAGAGAGGAAAAGAACAGGTTCAAAGGTTAAATACTTCTACAAAATTTTGTCTAACTACGGAGAATCTCCCGCCAGAGTAGCAAGTTGGATCGTTGGGGTGATACTTGTGTTTGCTCTAACTTACTACATTTTCGATATAAACGCACCTAGCAAGGCATCTCTAGTTTGTACAATAGATGCCACGGAAGAAGCGTTAAGTAGCTGCATAGAGCATGAATCTAAAGAAATAACTAAACAACATCCTTTAACCTATGTGTATTTTAGTACAGTTACGTTTACCACGTTAGGTTACGGTGACTACTCTCCTTTAGAGGGAATAAGCAGGGCATTGGCATCTTTCCAAGCATTACTTGGATTAATACTTTCCAGCTTATTCATTGTTACTTTTGTCAGAAGGTTTAGTCGGTAAGTATGAGACAAACTATCTTAAATAGCTTGATTTAGCTAAAAAACTAATACCTCTATTCAAATGTAACTTAACAAAATCTCCAAAGTGCTCACCAGCTAGGTGTGCACTTTGTTTTTGATAGGCTTCACGCAGCACTGCTAAGTACACATCGGCATATTCGCCAGCAAACACCTTCCAGCTCATTTCTACGTTACTGTCTGATGGAATATCTTCAACAGGGGGGATTGAATCTTCAGCGAGGGACATACACAGCGCCCAGCGGCACAGTACGTTCCAGTTTTCGATGCCCGTTTTACTCTTAAGGCGAACGAGTTGCTGTTTTTGCTTTTCAGAGAGCTTAATAGAGTCAATTGTATGGAGTGTGGTATTCATTAAAAGTACCCCTCATTAAAGGTTGAGGTTTGTTCTTGCTCGTTGTAACTAATGTGATATTCACGGCAAATAGCAGGCTTTAATTGCGTGTAATATTGCCCTGTTATTTCTTCATCAGTCGATAATAAAATCACTTGGCTAGACGCTTTAGGGAAGTAGTTATTAATTAGCTTAGTACGGTGTTTACCATCTAATCGCCCAAGTGGTGTATCTATAACGGTGGGGATTTCTTTGCCTGATGCTTCAGCCAAGCCCCATAAAATAGCGATAGCGAGTAACTGCCTCTCACCGGCCGATAACCGGCTTGGCGACATAGGGTTTTTATTGGTATCGAGTAACGTAAGTTTGAATGAGTCTGGGCAAATTTTAACACCGGTAATTAAGTTATTTTTACGAGAAAGATCAAAAAACTTAGCGGCAATGTGCTCTTCAAGCACTGTTACATTTTCACGTATTAGCTCATCAGCAAATGATTTCATGGTATTTTTAAGCTTACCAATATGATCCGCGACTTGAATTGAGCGTTTTTGTTCAAACGTGTCTCTGCTTTGTTGGGTTAGTAGGTTTGCGTAGCGTGTATTTAACACTTCGTCACGTGCTTGCGCTTGCTGTAACAACTGCTGTTTTTGTTTTATTAAAACAAAGTTGTTTTTAAGCTCGGCTTCAAGCCCGGCTAGTTCACTCAATAAATGTTGCACAGTTTCGTAATCAGGTATTGATTCAAGCTTTTTATTAAATAGCGCTTGTTGTTCAAATAATTGTTCGCGAACTTTTAGTAAGTTTGAACGCTCTAACTTATCTAGTTCAATTTTTTCATCAAGACCATTAAAAATAGCTATGTTACATGCAATATAACACTCTGTGCTTGCTAGTTCTTCGCGTTCTTTGGCAAGGGTAGCCATTTTATTACTGAGTGCGCTAAGCGCGGTTTCTGGTACGTTTTCATTAACTAGCGTTTGCGTAATTGTGGCTTCATACTCTGTGATAGCACTTTGAATAACGTTCGCTTGTACTGCCTGTTCTTCCTTTTTAATTTGGGCTTTTGTGCTTGATATTAAATTGGGTATTAAACCAAGTGGTCCGCATCCGGCATCTAGCTTTACACGTTCGGCTAAGTTAGCTTTGAGTTTTTCTTCAATTGCGCCTAGTTCAAACTTTATAGTGTCGCGCTCTTCAATTAAATGAGCGCCTGCACTTCTTACTTTTTGTCGGGCTTTATTAATACTCAAGTTAGTATCACTGGCACGTTTTTCTAAGTTAGCAATGTCAGTTTTAAAGGCTGATACAATAGTTGTTTGCTCAGTTATTTCTGCTGCAAGAGCTTCTACTTTGGCTACTACGGTTGTATCTAGGTTTTCACTTTTACGTTTACGCTCTACATTATTTAAATCAATTTGCAGCTGAGAGAGTAGGTCAAGCCCTAGTAAATTTTCTATACCCGTTTTGATTAAATCAGCACTTCTGTCTGGGTGTGCTAAATTTTCTATTTTTTCGCCATCAAAAAAGAATAAATCAGATAAGCTAAGTGGAATAAATTCGTTTACAAACTCATCCCAGTATTGGCTCAAATGAGAATCTTCTTGTTGATTACAATAAACTACAACTTTATCTTTTACGTCTTTTGTATTTGTTTTCCAACTTCGAACAATAACAAACTCGTTAGTTGCTGTATCAGTTGTGTGAGTAAACGTTAGCGAAATTTCAACTGTATCGTCGTTACCCACATAACGATTTTTGGTACTTATTAAATAATTACCATATGACTGATGACCTCGGTTAGAGCATTTGGCATGCTTACCGTAAAGCACGAGTTGCAACGCATCTAAAAAGGTCGTTTTACCACCACCGTTTAAACCACCAAATAAAATAATAGGTTTATCTTTTGCTGTAGTTAAATCGACTTCGTGTCGCCCTTGATAAATACCAAAGTTTTCAAGGGTAAGTTGTTTAATTATCATCGTGTACCTCTTCAAAATCGATAAGCAGTGAGCTGTAGCCCTGTTCTTTTATCGATTTAGTTACCATGATGATTTTTTCTTGAATGGCAGCTTTATCATCTTCAGTTAAGTTAGGAGAATTACTCAGTTGTATTTGTAAGCGGTTACGTTCACGTTCAAGTGCAAACTGTTTTGCTTCAAATAAATTGTTAAATGCGCCTTTATCTAAACTTTGTGTAAGCTCATCGGATAGTTTTGCTCTACGCAGTTGGTTTTTATGTTTATTAGCAATACTCATAACGGCACGCATTTGTTGGTATAACAAACCATCTTCGTCGCCTTGTTCTTGGCAATGCGCTTTTAATTTATTAAGTACATCTAAATTAAGAATAGGATGGTGTGCGCGTTGCTTACCTGGATAAGGCTTTTTGAATACATTTTGGTAAATTTTAGGCACGCTATCTTCAGCTTCGTGCTTTTCTTCAAGCCAAATTCGGCGTATTTCTTCAAGATCTTCTATTGGTAAAAGCTCTAAATTTTTAACTTCATCAGGCCCAAGTTGTTGCACTGCTAGCTGTGCTTCTAAAACTTTGCCAAGTAAGTGTTCTCTAAATTTTTGTATGTAAGGGCCTGGTACTAAATCGGCGCCATGTTTGGATATATGCACAGTTAGATTGCCATTCATACGTCTGAAATCGCGATTAGCTTTATCTCGTGTTAGTTTTTCAATTTTTTTAGCGCGGTTAGAGTCGTTAACTTCAATTTCGTTACGAAGCGCTACAAGTGGATACATCCACTCTTTTTCATCGTCGTTGGCAATCATGGCATTCATTGATTTATCTTCAGATACCATTGTACAAACGTAGCAACCAAAACGGCTATCACCACAGCTTTGCGTAGATTTATCCACTACAAGTGGGCATTCACCGCCTTCAGTTGCGCCCTGATACATTCCCATTAAATCGTGATTTGGGAAATTCCACGGGTTATCTACACTATTTAAGTACACCCACACATCATCGTTACTCCAGCTAGCAATCGGTGTGTAAACCCAAACTCGCTCAAGTGAACCGTTTTCGGTCAAGCCAAGCGCTTTTCGTGTATTGGTGGTCGAGCTTTCAAAGCGCTCCATACTTGCAGCACGTGCTGTACTTTCGGCTTTACGCGTACCAAGTACTAAAATGGCTTCGCCATTTTTATCAGCCATGTTTTGAATAAATGTATTTGATGGCGATATTTTTAGGCGGTCTGTACACCATCTAAATTTGTAACGAGGAGCAGGGTAACCCTTACCGATTAAGTTAACCCAAAAGCGGTCTTTTACTGCAGGGGTAAGGCGATGTGGCACTATAGGCAAGCCTTGTGCATCGGCTTGTTCTTTCATTCGCTCTAGCGACTTTCCTACCCACATAGCAACAATTGGGTTTTCTACTAGAGTATCGGTGCTTATTACATGTACTTTTTTTTCGCATTTACCTTCTTGAGCTAGCTCTTGTAGGGCATACCAAATCAACTGCAGTATAGCAGTTGAATCTTTGCCGCCACTGTAGCCAATTACCCATGGAATAGAATCACTTTGATAAAGCATTTTTATATGTTTAATGCTTTGCTCTATAGTATTTTTTAATCCATCTTGGTTAAATGCAGAATGGAACTGTACTACGCTATCAGTAGCCATTTCGTGCCTCTTTAAATGTTTTTTCTACCAATTGTTCTTTATCGGTAAGTGGAATGTTTAAATGCGATTTAATCTGTATACAAGTTAGCTCAGCTGCTTTTCGATTATTTGTCATGGAGTTATTTATGACGCAGCGGCCAGACCAATTTATGCTGTTACGGCTCCAATTTATTTTTTGAAGCCCTTTTAGTTTACTTTGCCATTTGGGCTCGTTATTCAGTAGGTAAAATCCTAATAAACCCAGGGCATGAAATGTTACTGCGTGTGCGTGAATTGATTCGTCACGTAACTCACCACCAGACGCTTTATCGTCGCAAATTAATTGCCAAGCAGGCATATTTTTAAGCACTTCGTGCCAAAACTCAAAAGCTATTGGAATTAAAGACTCATAATTATTTTTTGTTATTGTGCCTAGTAAGTACTTGCTAGCTTTGTTTACAGCGCTATGGCTTATTAATTTTCTAGAACGCGGACCTAAATTACTTTTTTCCATGTGTACAAGCTTTGTGAATTGCTCACTTCTAAATATTATAGTTTTAGAAAGAATTGCATCTGGCTTATCGTCATAGGTAATACTCAAAGAGCTGTCAGTTTTTACTGGGTATAGATTTAGATCTTTAAAAATACGTTGCCGTTCTTCTAGTGATTTATTTGTAAAAAACACGACTGAAATAGTTTCATCTGCAAGAGTTGGGTCTGCTTTCAAGGCTTCTAAAATGGCAGCATTACGGTGTTGACCATCGGTAATATAAATTTCGGCATCTTCATCGATAACTAAAGTACCAATTTTTTGCTCATGCTTTGATTCGCCAATACCTACAAATTCACTTAAACCGTCGATACATGCGGTAAGTGCTGAAAAAACATAATTATCTCTACTATCTAAAATATAATTTGCGATATCAGGAATGCGCTCTTCGTTTATTATTCGTTGAGCACGCTGATTTACAGGTAATTGACCTTCATCTAAAGTAAATATTTTACTAAGTCTTTTTAGTGGGCACATTACAATGTAATATTCTGTTTTTGCTTGCATTCCTTTAATAGCTGGGAATGAAGTTCCTGACACGATTTGGTTCATAGTATTTTACAAATAAGTTATAGTTAAATTTGTTCGTGAATTTATTGCTTTGTTCGTACGAACTTTAGGGCGGAGATTTTACATGAAAATGTCAGGCCTGTCTTGCTTAGTGTAAGAGTTTATTTTGAGGATAAAATGACAACTTATTTAGATATGAATGCCACGGCACCGGTGCTTAATGAGGTTGCTGATTTAGTTAGAAAAATGTTTTTAGATGAATACGGAAATGCGGGTAGTCGTACTCATGAGTTTGGTGCTAATGCTAAAAAATCTGTAGAAAAAGCACGTAAACAAGTAGCTGAAGTTGTGGATGCTGATAAATCGGAAGTTATTTTTACTAGTGGCGCAACAGAGAGTAATAACATTGCGATTCTTGGGTTACGTGAATTCGGTGAGCAAGAATCTAAAAAGCATATAATTACCACTCGAATTGAACATAAAGCTGTATTGGAGCCTATTGAGTATTTAGTTAAAAATGGCTTTGAAGTTAGCTTTTTAGAAGTTGATGAGAGTGGTGTTGTTGACTCCGATAAACTCAAACAGTTATTGCGAGAAGATACGCTACTTGTTTCGATCATGCATGTGAATAACGAAACAGGCTCTATACAGCCTATTACTGATATTTGCGATGTACTTGAGTTACATTCAGCATTTTTACATATCGATGCAGCTCAAAGTTTTGGAAAGTTGAGCGACGATTTAAAAAATAAACGCATTGATTTAATTAGCGCAAGCGGACATAAAGTTTATGCCCCAAAAGGGGTTGGTGCCTTAATCATGCGAAAGCGTGGCTTTTTAAAACCGCCATTAAAACCAATCATGTTTGGCGGTGGGCAAGAAAAAGGACTACGACCAGGCACCTTAGCGGTACCACTAATTGCAGGTTTTGGTTTAGCTTGTGAAATAGCACAAAAAAATGCTTTAGCATGGCAAAAACATGCACAAAAATTAAAAGATGAATTGATCGCAGCTTTAAATACTCTTGATGCGCAATACAACGGTGAGAATACATCACCCTTTGTGCTTAACTTTTCCGTTCCAGGTATTAACTCTGAGGCGGCAATGGTTATGTTAAAAGGGATCGCAGCTGTATCTAACGGCTCTGCGTGTACATCATCAAGTTATACACCTTCACATGTTTTAACTGCAATGCAATTGGATGAAAAACGTATTTCCGGTGCAATAAGAGTTTCATGGGGTCATATGACAGAGTCATTACCTATTGCTGAAATAGTTGAAAAGTTGGAACAGTTAAAGTTGTGATGTTGATTTAGTTAATTGTTAGCACTGTAGCTAAGACAATTCTCCCCTTCAACTTCACCTGCAAACACATAATTAATGAGTAATTACCTCGCATGGATTCGAGGAAAGCGATGCTTGCACATGGATGTGCTTTCATCGCGTTTACGTTCATATTAATTTAGTGTTTAAAGATAAGTGAAATTGAGGGGCGCCGTGGGTGACGAATGACCAAAGCGTAGCTTTGCAGCTTGAGGAAGTGGAAGCATGGATGCTGACAGGAACCCGGCTTCAAGGATGAAATATTAGCAGCAGAGCTTATTTGAAGAAGACCGCCCCTTGGTTGCCATCGCCAATGCGATATTTGTAAATTATTTTAAAAGCTACGCTTTTCGCGCGAGCAAGCTGAGCGCCTACAGGTGTTTAGGTGGGTTTTGTAGCGTTGATTGAGGTAATGAGCTAGTTACTAAAGAGAAAGCGCGATGTAAAATCGCACCTACAAGTGCTAAAGCTTAATAGGCGTACTTATCTCACAATCTTTGCATACTAAAGAGTAATTTTCTTTACGTTTGCTTGTTTTAGTATTGATGCTTGAGCACTCAGGGCATGGTGATTTCATTGGTGTGTTTACACTGCAATTGCCGCATTTCACAAAGTAACCATAACGTCCGGAAAGAGGCTGTAAATTACTCGAACTATTACATTGCTTACAAGCTAATGTTATCTCTTTGATTAGATCAGTTTTAGGTTTTACTTGTTCAGTAATGGTTTGCTTGGTCGCTATTAAAGTATCATCGTAAACAGGTTCTGATTCGCTTATCTTTGCAGATACATATGAAGGCTCTTGTAAGATAGGTGATATATTTTGCTCTAAAATAAACTGGCAAATTCTATCCAGTGTTTCTTCACTGAACCACGGTCGAACGTTCGTTGTAAAAAGATGAAGCGGATTAGGTTTAGACGCAGGAAGCTTCATTATTTCGAGTAATTTATCAGTTATAAATTCTGATTTAACTAATCGGTCTTCAATTGCTTTTGGTGTGTTTTTCCGGTTGATAATGGCGTTGCTCGATATGGCACAAATACTATGCCACTCTCTGCCACCAAAACCCTGTTGCAGCTTGCCAAATAATTTAGTGAGTAGCTTTGGTGCATTGTCGCGCATTAGGCTTTTTAATAGCTCTAGTTGTAATTCAACCTGTTTTATTGGCGATGGCATACCTTGCCAGTTGCCGCGATAACTGCGACTCCATTCTTGATGTTCATTAATCGTTACTTCGCCTGTAATGCTTTTAGATTCGATAAGAATAAAGCCATAGGTGTATGCGATTAGATGGTCTATTTGTGCGGTTTCGCCATTGTGTTTAAATTTTACATCGTTAAACACAAATACCTGACTATGATCTTTAAAGGCGCGGCGTAAATAAAAGGCAACGTCGAGCTCTTGCTTTTGACCTGCTTGTATTTTAGATGAGTTGCTGTTGATGAGGGTTTTATCTTTTAGAATCATGAGGCGTCCTTTCAATCATGTATTTGCTTAGAATATCATTGAAGTACCGAATAAGAATACTGCTTAAGTTCAAAAAACGCGAGAGAAACTCCCACCTACAATTTAAAAGCTTCGCTTTTCGCGCGAGCAAGCTTCGCGCCTTGTATCTCTCATTGATAAATGATTAGCTATCATTTATCACATCGAAGTCAGTGAGCTTGCCTTCGCGTCTAGTATTTAATACTGCTCCGTAGATAA
>NZ_JACJFD010000027.1:0-76349 GCF_014164415.1 Pseudoalteromonas sp. SG43-1
ATTGTTTTAAGATTTTTATTGTTGTTTTTGTTAACGCGGGACAAACAATAACAAGGTTTTTGTAATGTTGCAAACATATTAATAAAAAGTTTTAAATGTTATTTATTTTTGTTTATTTTATAGTCAAAATGGATTAAAAAACTCTATTCTATTGATCTACCTCTAGGTAAAGCTGTTTTCGTCCCTAAGCAATAGAGGGTCGGAGAATATGGTGGTACAATCTTGCACAATTTATACAAGTCTTAGGATCATTTACGCCATGAGCGAATTAAAAAACGACCGTTATTTACGTGCACTTGCAAAACAACCTGTTGATGTAACTCCGGTATGGATGATGCGCCAAGCAGGACGCTATTTACCAGAGTATCGCGCTACACGTGCACAAGCGGGCGATTTTATGAGCCTGTGCCGTAATGCTGAGCTTGCATGTGAAGTAACACTGCAGCCACTACGTCGCTACCCGTTAGATGCCGCTATATTATTTAGTGATATTTTAACGATTCCAGATGCGATGGGTTTAGGTCTTTACTTTGAAACTGGCGAAGGCCCTAAGTTCGAACGTCCTATTTCATCTCTTGCTGATGTTAAAAAAATTCCAAAGTTAGACCCTACAGACGAGCTTGGCTACGTAATGAACGCAGTAAGCACTATTCGTCGTGAACTTAAAGGTGAAGTACCACTTATTGGTTTTTCTGGTTCACCTTGGACACTAGCAACGTATATGGTTGAAGGCGGTAGCAGCAAAGTATTTGGTAAAATCAAAAAAATGGCGTTTGCAGAGCCCCAAACACTTCATTTATTACTAGATAAGCTAGCTGATTCAGTTATTGATTACTTAAATGCTCAAATTAAAGCAGGCGCGCAATCGCTAATGGTATTTGACTCATGGGGTGGTGTATTAAGCCCGCGCGATTACAATGAGTTTTCATTACAATACATGCATAAAATTGTAGATGGCTTAATTCGTGAGTACGACGGTCGTAAAGTACCGGTTACTTTGTTCACTAAAAATGGTGGTCAATGGATTGAAGCTATTGCAGCAACAGGCTGTGATGCAATCGGTCTTGATTGGACTATTAATATCAGCGACGCTAAGCGCCGCGTGGGTGATAAAGTTGCTCTACAAGGTAATATGGACCCATCTATGTTACACGGTACACCAGAGCGTATTCGCCAAGAAGTCGGCACTATTTTAGAAGACTTTGGTACAGGCAATGGCCACGTGTTTAACTTAGGCCACGGCATTACACCAGATGTAGACCCTGAAAATGCTGGCGTATTTATTAATGCAGTACATGAGCTAAGTGCTAAGTACCATAAGTAATAGTCACTTAAACGAGCTTTAAAACTGTTTAAAAGTAAAAAACCCGCTAAGTTGCGGGTTTTTTGTTACCTATTTATAAAGGCTTTTAAAACTACTTATTTAAATAAGCGATTTAAGCCATTTAATGCCGCAACACGGTAGGCTTCAGCCATGGTCGGGTAGTTAAATGTGGTATTTACAAAGTAGTCGATATTATTGCCACCATTTTTTTGTTCCATAATAGCTTGGCCAATGTGAACAATTTCAGAGGCACGTTCGCCAAAACAATGTACGCCAAGTACTTCTTTGGTTTCGGTGTGGAATAATATTTTTAAACTACCTACTTCAGTACCAGCAATTTGCGCGCGAGCCAAATGCTTAAACTGAGCACGGCCAACTTCATACGGTACTTTAGCGGCTGTAAGCTCTTGCTCGGTTTTACCTACTGAGCTCATTTCTGGAATGGTATAAATACCAGCCGGAATATCAACAATCAGCCTGTCATCGCAGTTACCACATGCAATTGCATCAGCAGCTATACGACCTTGGTCAAACGCAGCACTTGCAAGGCTTGGATAGCCAATTACATCACCTACAGCGTAAACGTTATCAATTTCTGTTTGGTATGTTTCGTTAACTTTTAATTGACCACGGCTATCGGCTTTTAAGCCAATGGCTTCAAGATTTAGTGTGTCAGTGTTACCAGTACGACCATTAGCAAATAAAATACAGTCAGCTTTTACGCGTTTACCTGATTTTAAATGCATTATAACGCAGTCGTCACGCGTCTCAATTCGGTCAAACTCTTCGTTATGGCGAATAACAATACCGCTATTCCAAAAGTGATAGCTAAGTGCGTCAGATATTTCTGCATCCATAAAAGCAAGTAGTCGATCGCGTGTATTAACCAAATCAACTTTAGCGCCTAAACCTTTAAATATTGACGCGTACTCACAACCAATTACACCTGCACCATAAATCAGTACACGATGAGGGTCATGCTCAAGGCCAAGTATTGTGTCACTTTCGTAAATGCGAGAATGCGTAAAATCTACCTCTGGTGGGCGATAAGGGCGTGAACCCGTTGCAATAACAATCGTTTTAGCAGTCAGTCGCTCAGTTGAACCATCATTTCGTTTTACTTCAATTGTGTGCTTATCTACAAAGCTCGCATCACCTTGAAACATATGAATGCGGTTACGATCGTAAAAGCTACTACGTAAATTAGATTGCTTAGAAATAACAGAACTTGCGTGACGTAAAATATCAGGAAATGTTAAGCGGCTAGGGCGCTCACCAACATTAAATAACGGATTTGCTTTGTATTCAATATAGCGGCTAACAGAGTGGCGAAGCGCTTTTGAAGGAATTGTTCCCCAATGTACACAACCGCCACCAACTGATTCTTGGCGTTCAATAACCGCTACTTTTTTATCGTTTTTTGAAAGGTTCATGGCGGTACCTTCACCGCCAGGACCCGTGCCAATAATTATTGCATCATATTGGTATGTCACGGGTACTTTTTTTTGTTCTGGTTGTTTGGCCACAGCCACTCCTAAATTAATTAAAAGAGGCTTTTAATAACCTCGCATTAAGTGCTAGCCATGCCTGTTTTTGATTTTCCCAGGCGGCTTCCAACTCATGGTATTGTGCCATTAATGCTGAGCGTTCACACTGCTTTGCCATGTTATTTTTTTTAACTTCTAACACTTGTTTTTGTAGTGAACAATAATTTTGCAGTTTTTTCAGCAGTAAATCGTACTCTTGTTGTAATAATGTAATCTTATCTTGTGCTAAAGGCAATTTTGCAAGGCGCGTTTGCGTTTTGCTCATGAGCGTTTCGGCCTTCGCTTTTTCTATACGTTCAACAGGAGTACGCTTTAACTTATTGGCTAAACCAACAGCTGCTAAAGAGCGAATCATCCATTTTGTTGGATCGTAATGAAACCACTTAATACCGTTACGGTAGTCGCTTGCAAAAATATGGTGGAAGTTGTGATACCCCTCACCGTATGTAAATAACGCTAAAAAGCCGTTATCACGTGCCGTATTTTTTTCGGTGTATGGGCGAGAGCCCCAAATATGTGCAACTGAGTTTATAAAAAAGGTAAAGTGTTGACTCAGTACTAAGCGTAGTAAACCTGCAAGAATTAACATCCCCCACACATCACCAACCAATAAACCAAGTGCTAGAGGCAAGCCTACGTTCATAGCAATCACAAGCTTTAAGTAATGTTTGTGTTGCCACATAACTATTTTATTGCGCTGTAAATCACGACAATTACTATAATCACCGTAGCTATCGCCTTGGTAGTCACGTAACATCCATCCGATATGGCTATACCAAAAACCATTGGTCGCCGCGTAAGGGTCTTTTATTGGGTCGTCAACTTGACCGTGATGTATACGGTGATCGCTACTCCAATGCAATGCACTGTTTTGCAGCGCAAAAGCACCGCCAAGCGCAAAAATAAATTCAACTGCAGGGTGTGCGTTATAGGTTTTATGTGCCCATAATCGATGGTAGCCGGCAGTAATTGATAAGCCTGCATAAAACATGCAGCCTACAAAAGCAATCCAATGCGCGCTGGTAAATCCGTAGCTAATGGCGTACCAAGGTACAAGTGTGGCAGCCGCCAAAAAGGTTAGGCTAAAAAATAGGACGTTTGTCCAAATAATCGGTGGTTTATTCATAATTCTCAATCTCAGCGTACAACTGTAAGCTAAAATAGTATTTCAAACTCTTGTCGTCAAGTATTAGACTGGACAATTGAGCTAATATCACTAAATATTCATATAAAATAATTCAGGGAGCTGTTGATGTCGGGTGTTAGAGCACAACAGAAACAAAAAACACGACAGGCGTTAATTCAAGCGGCATTTAATCAGCTGAGTGCTGATCATAGTTTTTCGAATTTAAGTTTACGCGAAGTAGCACGAGAAGCTGGTATTGCCCCAACTTCTTTTTATCGTCATTTTAAAGACATGGATGAGCTAGGTTTAACCATGGTAGACGAAGCCGGTTTAACCCTTCGCCAACTAATGCGTCAAGCTCGCAGACGAATAGCAAACGATGGCGGCAGTGTTATAAATACCTCAGTGGTTACTTTTATGGAGTTTATTGATAACTCAAGTAACCAATTTAGGTTGTTGCTGCGAGAACGCTCTGGGACTTCTAAAGCATTTAGAGCCGCAGTAGCGCGCGAGGTAAAGCATTTTATTTTAGAGTTGGCTCACTATCTAGAAAGCGAAACTAAATGTAATGCTATGCATGCCTATATTCAGGCGGAATCTATGGTAACGCTCGTATTTAATGCGGGTGCAGAGGCGCTCGATATAGAAGGATTGCAACGCGACGAATTGATTGAGCGCGTTATTTGGCAGCTGCGTTATATTACTCGTGGAGCCGGGCATTACGTAAGAGAAACGAGTAAAGAAGCATAGCTTAAAAAAATTGTAAAAAGTTAATATAAGCACGGTATATTGCAGTGCTTATTAATTTAAGCGTCACTAGTCATGTATTTGTTATTTTAATTCTTAATAGGTGCCTTGGTTGAATTAAAAAACCCAATTGAATCGTTTTTAAATCTGTTTTGTGGAATTTTTATGCTTGCTTCCGTCGCTTTGTAATGTTAAAAATAGGCTTCACTGAACACACACACAAGAAAACAAGATGCATATTATTCGTTTAATTACACTAAAACTTAACCTCTTACTGCTATGGTCAGTGAGCGGGGATTAGTGTGTTTGCATCGAGTTGAACACTAAAAACCCCGCAATTGCGGGGTTTTTTTTATCTCGCGGCTGGGATTAATTGAAATTTGGGTAACATAGGAATGAGGGGCAGTTATGCAAGAGCAAGATAAAGTATGGATTTTTGATACCACCTTACGTGATGGCGAACAGGCGCTTAAAGCAAGCCTTACTGAAGATGATAAAATTCAATTAGCGCATACAATTAGCCGCTTGAATGTGGATGTGATGGAAGTGGGTTTTCCAGTTTCGAGCCCTGCTGATTTTCGCTCGGTGCAACGTATTGCAACCGAAGTAAAAGGCCCGATTATTTGTGGTTTGGCACGCTCTGTTGCTAAAGACATTGAAGCCTGTGGCGAAGCACTTCGCACAGCTCAGCAAAGCCGTATTCATACTTTTATTGCTACAAGCCCTTTGCACCTTGAACATAAATTACGTATGAGCCTAGATGATGCAACGGCTATGGCTGTTAAATCAATTAAATTGGCGCGTAACTATACTGATGATGTTGAATTTTCGTGTGAAGATGCCGGTCGTACGCCGCATTGGGATTTATGTAAAATTGTTGAACAGGCAATTAACGCCGGTGCCTCTACTATTAACTTGCCAGATACCGTTGGTTTTGTAACGCCAGATGAGTACGCCGCAATGATCCGCCATTTAATGAATAACGTGCCAAATATTGATAAAGCGCGTTTAAGTGTGCATTGCCACAACGATTTAGGTTTAGCAGTAGCAAACTCTGTGGCCGCTGTACAAGCGGGTGCACGCCAAATTGAGTGTACTATCAATGGCATTGGTGAGCGGGCTGGTAACTGCTCGCTTGAAGAAGTGGCAATGATCATGAAAATGCGCAAAGACCATTTAAAAGTATACACAGATATTAAAAGTGAAGAAATTTACCGCGCATCTCGTCAAGTGGCTAAAATTTGTAATATGCCAGTACAACCAAATAAAGCGATTGTTGGCGAAAACGCCTTTGCGCATAGTTCTGGCATTCACCAAGACGGTGTATTAAAAGCGCAAAATACTTATGAGATTATGTCGCCAGAAAGCGTGGGTGTGCCAAGTAACCAATTAAATATGACTTCGCGTTCGGGTCGTCATGTTATTGAGCATCGCCTAGAAGAGTTAGGCTATCAAAAATCTGATTACGATATGGATGGCTTATATAAAAGCTTTATTGAGTTGGCTGACCAAAAAGGCACCGTATACGATTACGACCTTGAGGCGATGATTTACTTTAATCAAATTAACGACAAAGACGAAAAATACCAATTAGAATTTGTTAACTCAGCCTCTAACTCACAATCGGTAGCAAGCTCTACCATTGGAATGCGAATTGATGGCGAAGCTAAACAAGAAGCCGCGACAGGTAATGGCCCAGTAGAAGCTTCGTTTGCAGCTATTGAGCGCTTAACCGGTATGAGCGTTGAAATGATTGAATATAATTTAGAAGCGACAGGTCAAGGTGCAAGCTCATTAGGCCAAGTAAATATTATAGCTAAATACGATGGCCGACCTTACCACGGTGCGGGCATTGCAGCGGATGTGGTTGAAGCGTCGGTACGCGCCATGATCCGTGTTTATAACTTAATTTATCGTGCACAAAAAGTGTCTGATTTAAAACAACAAAGGAAAGCAGGATGAGTAAAACAAACTACAGCGTTGCCGTATTAGCTGGCGACGGTATTGGTCCAGAAGTGATGGCAGCAGCAGAACAAGTACTTGATGCTGTGAGCAATAAGTTTGGTTTTACCCTGAACCGTGAGCATTATGCAATTGGTGGCGCAGCAATTGATGAATTTGGTAAAGCATTACCAGAGAGCACACTTGCAGCGTGTGAAAACGCTGACGCTATTTTATTTGGTTCGGTAGGCGGTCCTAAATGGGAAAACCTACCACCAAACGAGCAGCCTGAGCGCGCATCGTTATTGCCGCTTCGTAAGCACTTTGGTTTGTTTTGTAACCTGCGCCCTGCACAGTTATTACCTGCATTAAGTGCAGCGTCACCACTTCGCGCTGATATTAGCGAAAAAGGTTTTGATATTTTATGTGTGCGCGAGCTAACCGGCGGCATTTATTTTGGCGAAAAAGGCCGTAGCGGCGAAGGCGCTGAAGAAGCTGCTTTTGATACGCAAACATACTCGCGTAAAGAAATTGAACGTATTGCTCGTTTTGCTTTTGAAGCTGCAAAACTACGTAGTAACCATGTTACCTCTGTTGATAAAGCAAACGTACTTGCATCAAGCGTATTATGGCGCGAAGTAGTCACCGAAGTAAGCAAAGACTACCCAGAAGTAAGCCTAGATTACATTTACGTAGATAACGCCGCTATGCAGTTAGTTAAACAGCCTAGCCAATTTGACGTACTACTTTGCGATAACTTATTTGGCGATATTTTGTCAGATGAGTGCGCGATGATCACAGGCTCAATGGGCTTATTACCTTCGGCAAGCTTGAATCAATCGGGTTTTGGGTTGTATGAGCCAGCAGGCGGTTCAGCACCAGATATTGCAGGTAAAGGCGTTGCAAACCCAATAGCACAAATATTAAGTGCCGCATTAATGTTACGTTACTCGCTAGGGCAAGACGAAGCTGCGCGCACCATTGAAAAAGCAGTAGCAGAAGCCGTTGAAGCAGGTGTAGGCACGCCAGATATATATCCAAATGCCGGTTACAGCACAAGCGATGTGGCAGCCGCTATCGTTTCACGCATTTAATAACATATTAAAGTTGCAGCACCGTTATGCTGCAACTCAAACAGATTAGGGAATTAGCAAGTGGCCCAAACGTTATACGACAAAATTTGGCAAGCACATACCGTTGCCAGCATAAATGAGCAAACCGACTTACTTTATATTGACCGCCATTTAGTGCATGAAGTTACTTCTCCGCAGGCTTTTGCAGGTCTACGTGAAAAAAACCGTACTGTACGTTGCCCAGAAAAAACCTTCGCAACGATGGATCATAACGTATCGACTAAAAGCCGATCACTTGATGCGGCAAGCGAAGTATCTAAAAACCAATTAATGGCGCTTGATAAAAACTGTAAAGAGTTTGGTATTGTACTTTACGATTTAAACTCAATTAACCAAGGCATTGTCCACGTAATGGGCCCAGAGCAAGGTATTACTTTGCCAGGTACAACCATTGTATGTGGCGATAGCCATACTTCTACGCATGGTGCGTTTGGCGCATTAGCGCATGGTATTGGTACGTCTGAGGTTGAGCACGTATTAGCAACGCAAACGCTACAGCAAAAAAAGGCGAAATCGTTAAAAATTCAAATTAACGGTGTATTGCGTCCAACAGTTACGGCTAAAGATTTAATTATGGCGGTAATTGGCAAGTTAGGTACTGCTGGTGGCACAGGCTATGTAGCAGAGTTTTGTGGTGCAGGCATTGAAGCGCTTTCAATGGAAGCCCGTATGACGCTATGTAATATGAGCATAGAAATGGGTGCAAAAGCGGGTTTAATTGCATCTGACCAAATTACTTATGATTATTTAAAAGGTCGTCCGTTTGCACCTAAAGGCGCAGATTTTGATGCAGCCGTTGAATATTGGGAAACCTTAAAAACAGACGAAGGCGCACACTTTGATTTAGTTGTTGAGCTAAATGCTGACGACATTCAGCCACAAATTACCTGGGGCACAAGCCCAGAGCAAGTAATTGGTGTTGATGAGTGCATACCTGATCCAGATAAAGAACCAGATTTAATTAAAGCCGATGCCATTCGCAGCGCACTTAAATACATGGGCTTAAAAGCGGGCGATAAATTATCAAGCGCAAAAGTAGACACGGTATTTATTGGCTCATGTACTAATAGCCGTATTGAAGACTTACGCGCAGCTGCAAAAATTGTTGAAGGCAAGCAAGTTGTAGCCGGCATAGAGGCGTTAATTGTACCGGGCTCTGGCTTAGTTAAAAAACAAGCTGAAGACGAAGGCTTAGCCGATATTTTTAAAGCCGCAGGCTTTGAATGGCGCGAACCAGGTTGTTCTATGTGTTTAGCGATGAACGATGACCGCCTAGAAGCAGGCAAGCGTTGTGCATCTACTTCTAATCGTAACTTTGAAGGTCGTCAAGGTCGTGGCGGGCGTACCCATTTAGTTAGCCCTGCAATGGCTGCAGCCGCTGCAATACATGGTCACTTTGTTGATATTAGAGGAGAAGCATAATGAGCGTATTTTTTAGTGGCTTAATGGCTCCACTTGATAAAAACAATGTAGATACTGACCAAATTATTCCTAAGCAGTTTTTAACATCAACTAGCCGCGAAGGTTTTGATGCTGCCTTGTTTTATGATTGGCGTTACCTAGATAACGGTGAGCCAAACCCTGACTTTATTTTAAATCGCCCATGCTACCAAGGCGCGCAAATATTATTAACGCGCGACAACTTTGGTTGTGGCTCATCTCGTGAGCACGCGCCATGGGCACTTAAGCAATATGGTTTTGAAGTTATTTTAGCTGAAAGCTTTGCTGATATTTTTTTTAATAACTGTGGTAACAACCAAATGTTAGCCATTGCGTTACCTGCCGACACGCTTGAGCAATTGTTTGTACTTAGCGAGCAGCACGACGATATTAACATTGAAATCGACCTTGAAAATCAAACACTAACAAGCAGTAAGTTTGCACCAATTAGTTTTGATATTCGTAAAGACGTAAAAGAGCGTCTATTAAGTGGCTTAGATTTTATTGGTGTAACCGAAACACTAAACCCACAGATTGATGCGTTTGAAAAACAACTAGCAGCTGAGCGCCCTTGGCAGTAATTGTTTAACTTGTATATAGTAAAATCACGTATTGAAAAGCACGGCAATTGCCGTGCTTTTTTGTGGGTAAATATTAGGTTCAGTACCTAAGGCTTAATGTCTAAAGTCAGCCATTAACGCAGGTATACCAGGTAACATGCCTACAATTGCCATTACAGTAGTAAGTAGCAAAAACATAATAAGTGGAATCACCCAGCGGCTCATTTTAGTTAGCTCTGCGCTACGTTCTTTACAGCCAATAAGCCCTAGGTTATCAAGTAGCATAGTAAGCGACCAACCAAAAGCCGGATTAACTAAGGTTGAGGCAAATACCACAATAGCGGCTGATTGCGTTGTTTTGCCTTCGCGCGTCATTTCCATGCCAGCTTCAAGTAGCGGAATAAACACACCTACAATAAGCGCTACACAAAGCACAGGTTGCCAAATGGCTAAATCCATTGGGTAACCCCATAAACCAGCAATAATACAAAATACGGCTGTTAAAATGGCGCCAGCCGGAATAGGGCGTTTAGCAATAGCAGCAGGTACAATGTAGGTTCCCCACGATGAGGTAAAGTTAGCACCACCAGCAAGTGAGCCAAATGTTTGTCTAACCGATGCGCTCAGCATGGTGTCGTCGATATTCATTTGTACTTTTTCAGTACGTTGCGGATAGCTTATTTTTTGAAATACTTGATGACCTAAAAAATCAGGTGACCACATAGCAACGGCGAGCACTGCAAATGGGAGTACAACCACAAAGCTTTCAAGCGTTGGCAGGCCAAGCATCCAACCCGTGTTTTCGCCCCACCAGTAAGCGGGGTTCATATTTGGTAAACCGGGAGCTGTATGAAACTCAAACGGTGCACCTAGAGCAAAGGCAACCACACCACCAATAAGGCAGCTTAACGGCACGGCTAACCAACGCTTTTTAAAGTGCTCTAACAGTGCATACAATAAAATGGTGGCTAAAATAACAATAAACGCAATATGCGCCATATCAATGGCCTCAGCCCAGGCAAACAGCTTTTTAACCTGCGAAATAGTACCAATAAAACCTAAATAAATGAGTAGCCCGCCACATACACCTTTACTGGTTAGGCGCGCGAGCATACTTCCTCCCTTGGTTATGGCCAAAATAAAACCAAAGGCACCAATGAGTAAGCCAAACGCCATAGGGTGACCGCCAGCAGCAACTACAATAGGAATTAACGGAATAAGCGGGCCATGAGTACCGGCTAAGTTGGCCGTGGGTAAAATAAAGCCTGAAAATAAAATGATAAAAATAGAAACAATGAGTAATTCATAACGTACATTTTCTAAAACAAAGGCATCGCTTAATCCAAGAGGCGCTGCAAATGTTGCCGCAATAGCACCCACCATAACGACTTTACCAATAGTGCCCGCCATTGCTGGAATGGTGTCTTCAAATTCAAATCGGTAATCTCTAAACGGTAAATTAGGACGCCAGCGTTTAGGCTGCATAATCTGTAATTCATGTTCGAGATACTCGTCGCGAGTATTAAACTCTGAACTCGGTTTGTGAAGCTGCTCGTAGCTTTGAGCATTCTTGTGCGTGTTTGATGGTGCATCACCGGGTGGTGTAGTTTGCATGCGTTCTCCTGCAACATTGTTGCTTAATCAAATAAATACGGCTTTTGTTAAAGCAAATGAATATTGAATATGCAGGGTAGATCAGCTTTTAGGCTGCTATGTATAGGCAAAAGGTCGTGCATGGTTGTTTTTAATACAGTTAATCTGACAATCAGCTTTACGTTAAAAATTATAAAACTACACAAAATGATTTAAAATTACTATAAATCAATGGCTTGTTTTTTATTTTAAGGAGTTTGATCACTTTTTATAGCGGGGAATAGTGTTAATGGCAGGTTATTATCCTTTAGTCTTAGTGGTTGTTAAAAGAGTGTTTTTATTGAAAATACGTTAAGTGGTGAGGTAATCCCTTCAAAAATATTACACACTAAAGGTTAAAAGCCTCTGCAATTGCAAAGGCTTATGTTTTAACTGCTAACTTTTACCAAACCATTTCTACAAATTCAGGATGGTCGATATACGGGTTACGATTACCTTGAAATTCAAAGGCTGCTTGGTTACGGTCAAGTTCCATTTGGCTTACAGGATCGCTGTTATGCCAGTCAAGCAGCATGGCTACAACCCAGCTTTCAAACACTTGGTTGCTTGAACCATTAAGCACTGCATTACTTGAGGTCGTTTTGGTTTGCCAAGTGCCTATTACATTTTCGTAGCGCGTTGCCATGTAAAAATAAGCGCGAGCAAAGTCACCTTTAAATTCGTCAATTGGCTCAAATACAGTACCTGAGTAATTTAATGAACTTGCGGCAGAGCCTAATTTACTTCCGTTGGTTGATGTAAATGAAGCGCTTGCTACTTCACCAAATGGGAAGTTACTACGTTTTGAGTTTACATAACCGTCGGTTGCGTAAATATGATGCACATCTGAGTTCATTGGCTCAATAGTGCCGCCAAACCAGCTTTTAGGAAATGAATGCTCACGGTTGTAACAGCCGCCTTCTCCACTATAGTTACCACATTGGTCACTCACCGCAGTATAATTGTAGCTATCTGAGCCGTTTGGTTTCTCGCTATACATATCTAAAATGCTGTTATCGTTTTCAAAGTATTTATCACGTGCAGATGAGTCGTAAAAATTCCAAATAGCCGAGTAACCCTGTGCATTATGATCTTTAATAATATTATAAAGCTCAGTTTTTAGTGCATAACCTGATAACCCTTGAGCAGTAACATAGTAGCCAGTGGGTGTTGGGTTAGTCCCGCCGCCATCACCAGAGCCACTACCTAAAGTAAATGCCGTGCTGTCTGTATTATTAAAACTTGCACCGCTAGCAAGTGTGGTAGAGCCTTGCTTAAGCGCATAACTGCCACTACCTGTTGAACAACACATACCATCGCCGTAACTGTCGCTAATAACAAGTGTGTAAGTACCATCAGTTAGGCATATTTGCTCATCATACTGAGTGTTTGATGCGTAACCACTGCCGTTAGCAACAGCGCTACCTTGATTATTATTAACGGCCCAGCTAGTTTCGCTACCGTAATTATCGGTGTTAAGCGTTAAAGTAAGGCTATTGTCGGTGCAACTTGTTGATGCGTTGCCATCAGTATTTGGTAAAAAGTTATCTACGTATACGGTTTCGCTGCCATCAAATCCACTTACATCGTAAAACCTAAGCCCAACACTAATTGTTTTATCACTGCTTGCTGTATAGCTATGGCTAATTGTTTGCCATTGGTTAGTTTGTGCTTGATTTGAATAGCCTTGATAGCCATCTACATATAAGCGCGCTTTAATTTTACCTTCGGTGTGGTAAACATCAGCCGAAAAGTTATAGGTTTTACCCGCTTCTACAGCAACCTGTTGTAGTAAATCAGTGTTACTTTGCGATCCTGTTGTTACATTGACAGCAGCAGAGCTACTACCGCTTTTAACTGTACTAGTTGAGCGCGTTAAGCTGATTCCGCTATCAATAGTGCTCCAAGAGCTAGGTGTATTACCTGACCATTGTTCAAATCCGCCATTAGCTACATTGGCCATTACAGGTAATGAGCCAAGTAACAAAGCGGTACTAAGTAGTTTATTTTTATATTTCCCGTGTAACATAGTTGTTCCTATTTTTATTTTGAATGAAGAATATACCCTACATTAGTTAGGTTACAAAATTGTTAATTTAAAGTGCAGTAAAAAGCAATAATAAGTCTTTAATCTGTTTTTGAAGGTATTTTTATAAATTAATAACTAAATGGAATATCAAAGCAGATTCTATTCTTTTTTTATCTATGCTTAGCCCGTTATCCTGCATACTTAGAAAACCTCAACAGATACACTCTGGATGAGGTAAAACTCATTTTTAACAATACACAAAGTGTGTTGTGTTTAATTTTCAGGGTTATGGGGAATCGATTCATGTTGTTAGGTCAACTAAATGCTGCGGCAAGCCCGCTATCGCAAGATCAAGTACAAAAGCTGCAAGGTTTAGTGGCTGAGCTTAATCCAATTCAACAAGCATGGGTAAGTGGTTACTTAGCCGCAAATGCTAACTCAGCTGCATTAGGTGCTCCTACTGCTGGCGTACCGGCTGCAGGAGATGCTGCAGCGCTAACTATTTTATATGGTTCGCAAACGGGTAACGCAAAAGGCGTAGCAAGCAAAATGAAAGAGCAGGCTGAGTCGCGCGGCTTAGCGGTTAAATTGGTTAGCATGTCAGATTACAAACCAACAGCCCTGAAAAAAGAAAAGTTTTTAACCATCGTTGTATCTACTTACGGTGAAGGTGAGCCACCAGAAGACGCAGAAACACTCTATGAATTTTTAGCAACTAAAAAAGCACCAAAACTAGACGATGTAAAAATAGCCGTTATTGGTTTAGGTGATTCTAGCTATGAGTTTTTCTGCCAAACAGCAAAAGACTTTGAAGAGCGTTTAAATAAACTAGGTGCACAGACCATATATCAACGTGCTGATTTAGATGTAGATTATGAAGAAGAAGCTGCAACATGGATTGCGGGCGCAATTGACGCATTCGAACCTGATTTAAAAGCGCAACAAGAGGCCGCTGGTGGTCAAGTTGTATCAATGCCATTTGGCGCTCCAACCTCTGCAGCAAGCCAATATACAAAACAAAATCCATTTGAAGCAGAGCTATTAACTGTTCAAAAAATTACCGGTCGCGACTCAACTAAAGATGTACGCCATGTTGAAATTTCGCTTGAAGGTTCTGACATTACTTACACGCCTGGTGATTCATTAGGTGTGTACTTTTTAAATGACGATGTATTAGTTGATGAAGTACTTACACTTACTCAAATTGATGCAACAAGCATTGTAAAAGTAGGTGATGAAGAGCTAAGCGTACGCGATGCACTTATTGAAAAACTAGAGCTGACTCAGTCGTACCCAGGTTTTGTAGAAAAATACGCAACAGCAACAGGTACGCCTGAATTATTAAAGCTTGTAGAAGATAAAGCTGCAATGCGTGCGTATATTGAACCTCGCCAAATATTTGATGTGATTCGCCAAAATCCAGCAAAAATTGATGCGCAAACATTAGTAGATTGCCTACGTAAACTACAAGCTCGTTTGTACTCAATTGCATCTAGCCAAAGCGAAGTTGAAGACGAAGTACACTTAACACTAGGTCTAGTGCAGTTTGATGCATTTGATAGCGAGCATTTAGGTGGCTGTACTGGTTACTTAACTCGTCGTGCAGAAGAAGGTTGTAAAGTTAAAGTATTTAGCGAACACAACGACAATTTCCGCCTACCAACTAACGATGATACACCGGTGATTATGGTTGGTCCTGGTACGGGTATTGCGCCGTTCCGTGCATTTTTACAAGAGCGTGATTCGCGTGAAGCGCAAGGCAAAAACTGGTTGTTCTTTGGTAACCCACATTTCACTCAAGACTTTTTATACCAAGTAGAAATACAGGGTTATTTAAAATCGGGTTTACTTAACAAAGTAGATGTTGCATTTAGCCGTGACCAAGCAGAAAAAGTATACGTACAAGACAAATTACGCAGTAACAGTAAAGACGTGTTTGAGTGGTTAGAAGCCGGCGCTCACTTTTATATTTGTGGCGATGCAAATCGCATGGCAAAAGATGTACACAACGCCTTGGTTGATATCGTTAAAGAAAACACAGGCAAGAGCAATGAAGACGCAGAGCAATATTTAAAAGATTTGCGTAGCGCAAACCGCTATCAGAAAGACGTGTATTAATCACGTTTCTTATTTTATTTAACAGCTAGCAGCCGTCACTGTAACAAATTTAGGATTTAAAATGAGCGAACAAGATAAAAACGTAAAACTTTCTGATAACGAACGTTTGAAAAGAGAAAGTAACTTTTTACGTGGCACCATAGAGCAAGATTTAAAAGACGAAATTACCGGTGGTTTTACTGCAGATAACTTTCAGTTAATACGTTTTCATGGCATGTACCAACAAGATGACCGCGATATACGTGGTGAGCGTGCCAAGCAAAGGCTAGAGCCGCTACATAATGTAATGTTACGTGCACGTATGCCTGGCGGTATTATTAAGCCAGAGCAGTGGTTAGCAATTGATAAGTTTGCTGATGAAAAAACAAGCTACGGCAGCATTCGTCTAACTACGCGTCAAACGTTTCAGTTTCATGGTGTATTAAAGCCGAATATTAAAGGCATGCACCAAATGCTTAACAGCGTAGGTATAGACTCTATTGCAACTGCGGGCGATGTTAACCGTAACGTGCTTTGTACTACTAACCCTGTTGAGTCTGAGTTACACCAAGAAGCTTACGACTGGGCTGCAAAAATTTCTGAACATTTATTACCAAAAACGAAAGCGTATGCTGAAATTTGGCTAAATGGCGAAAAGGCAGAAACCACAGAAGAGCCAATTTTAGGATCTAACTACTTACCGCGTAAATTTAAAACAACGGTAACCATTCCGCCTAATAACGAAGTTGATGTGCATGCGAATGACTTAAACTTTGTGGCAATTGCTGATAACGGAAAGCTTGTTGGCTTTAACGTACTTGTTGGTGGTGGCCTTGCCATGACGCACGGCGATACAGCAACTTATCCGCGTAAGGCTGATGACTTTGGCTTTATTACGCTCGAAGATACCTTAAAAATTGCAGAGCATGTTGTATCTGTGCAGCGCGATTGGGGTAATCGTTCAAACCGTAAAAATGCAAAAACTAAATACACATTAGACCGTGTTGGCGTTGATGTATTTAAAGCAGAAGTTGAAAAGCGCTCAGGCGTTACGTTTGCACCAAGCCGTCCGTTTGAGTTTACTCATCGTGGCGATCGTATTGGTTGGGTTGAAGGCATTGATGGTAAGCACCACTTAACGCTATTTATTCAAAGTGGTCGTATTTTAGACTACCCAGGCAAGCCGCTTAAAACAGGTTGTCGTAAAATCGCAGAAGTTCACCAAGGTGACATGCGTATGACGGCAAACCAAAACTTAATTATTGCTGGCGTACCTGCAGATCAAAAAGCCGTGATTGAAGAAATTGCACGTAGCCATGGCCTAATTGATGACAAAGATTCGCAGCAGCGTAAAAATTCTATGGCGTGTGTTTCACTGCCAACGTGCCCACTTGCAATGGCCGAAGCAGAGCGTTACTTACCAAGCCTAGTAGAAAAAACTGAAGCATTACTTGCTAAACACGGTATACCAGATGACAGCATTATTATGCGCGTTGTAGGTTGCCCTAACGGTTGTGGCCGCGCAATGCTTGCAGAAGCTGGTTTAGTGGGTAAAGGCCCAGGTAAGTACAACGTTTACCTAGGTGGTAATTTAGAAGGTACACGTATTCCTAAATTGTACCTTGAGAACGTAGGCGAAGACGTTTACCTAGAAGCATTCGATAAGCTCATTGGGCAATGGGCAAAAGAGCGTAACGATGGTGAGTGTTTTGGTGACTTTGTTATACGCAAAGGCATAGTTGCTGAAGTAAAAGTATCAGTAACCGATTTTCACGCTTAATTAAATACCAGCGCCAAAGCGCTGGTGAGGTTTGGAATTTACCATGAGTGAATTTAAAAACATTTTACAGCTAGATAAACAAAGCCAAGCGGCTATGTTAGCTGATGCTAATGGTTTGCTAGCGAATATGAGCGCAGAACAGCGTGTTGCATGGGCGCTTGATAACTTGCCTAATACGGCTTTTTTATCATCTAGCTTTGGTATTCAAGCGGCAGTAATGCTGCATTTAATGACCTCACAACGTCCAGATATTCCCGTTGTATTAACCGATACAGGCTATTTATTTCCTGAAACGTATCAGTTTATTGAACAAATGAGTGAGCGTTTATCACTTAACTTAAAGGTGTATAGAGCGCAGCTAAGCCCTGCATGGCAAGAAGCTAAGTTTGGTAAGTTGTGGGAGCAAGGCGAGGACGGCATTAAGCAATATAACCAGCTTAATAAAGTTGAGCCGATGACCCGCGCACTTAAAGAGATAGAAGCGGGCACGTGGTTTAGTGGTTTGCGTCGCGATCAATCATCTACACGTGCTGATAAACAGTTTGTAGAAATAAGCCGTGGTACCGTTAAAGTGTACCCGATTATTGAATGGTCTAACCGCGACGTGTATCAGTACCTGACTAAGCACGATTTACCTTACCACCCATTATGGGAACAAGGTTATGTATCGATGGGTGACGTACATACAACACGTAAGTTAGAACCAGGAATGACAGAGGAAGAAACTCGCTTTTTTGGCTTAAACCGAGAATGTGGACTGCACATGGATGGTGACGGTATTTAACGTCACTACGATGTAGTTAAATCGCAAATAAAAACGCAGCTTCGGCTGCGTTTTTATTTTCTTTTATTCGGGTACAAAAAATTGCCTAATTAAGTATTTTTTATTAGACTCAAGGCATTAAAGGATTAATTAAAGCAGGAACGCTATGAAATACTTTACCTACTTAGCTATATCAATTATGGCTATTGCAGTCATCTCTTTGTTTTATCTAAAAAAGCCCGATGGTCAAACATGGCTTTCTGCATCATCAATTAGCAGTGAATCTGGGCAAATTAAAGAAAGAATGGTCGCGCTATCTAGCAGTACTTTGGACCAAGCAGTGCAGGGCGTTCAGCAAGCTGGCGATAAAATTGCGAGCAGTATTTCTGATGAACCAATTGCTGCAAATACTACCTCAAGTGGTAAAATTTTTAAGTGGCAAGACGTAACAGGCCAATGGCACTTTTCTGATACACCTAACCCACATGCAAAAAGTATTGAAGTAAAACTCGATCCTAAAGATATTACTGTTATTGCTGCAGAAGACACGTCTATTTTAAATACCTCTTCAACTCCAAACACAATGTCGGCTGCACCAGAGGGGATCAGTATTTTGAACCCAGATTCGGTTAAAAAGCTATTTAATGACGCCGAAAATGTAAAAGACAACCTAGAAAAACGTAATAAAGAAATTAATAATTTAAGTGCACTTTAATTATTTAGAGTGAGTGCTTTTATGGTTTTTTAAATAACGTTTTTCGGCTTCCATCAATAATACTGTTAAATATATTTTAGTGGGAAGCGACAGCAGCACGCCTACAGCAATGCATGCCGCCGCTATAATTATTCCTTTAATACCATGCTTGACAGTAAAGTAGTTCGATACAAGTAACGTATGGCCAGTAACAATAAGGCACAACCCAAGCATTATTGATGTTTTAAGCAGCCTAATTATCATTGTTTGCGACATAGTTACCTCAGTAGGCACGCTTTAAATGCTTAGCATTGATTTAAGACAACAAACAACACATATAAAAAAGCCCAGCTTATTACTAAGCTGGGCTTTTAGATGTATTAACTACTGTCTTTGTTAGTCGAGCATATTACGCAGTACATATTGTAAAATGCCGCCGTGTTTGTAGTAATCCCACTCTTTAGGGGTATCAATACGTACGTCTGCACTCAAGGTTACTTTTTTACCTTCGGCATTTGTAGCAATAACGGTAACTTCATCGGTTTTATCGTACAGGCCATCAATATCAAATTGTTCTTGCCCTGTTAACCCATGTGTCTCGTAGCTTTCACCCTCTTTAAATTGCAGCGGTAATACACCCATACCAATTAAGTTAGAGCGATGAATACGTTCATAGCTTTGTGCTACAACGGCTTTAACGCCTAATAAAAGTGAGCCTTTAGCAGCCCAGTCACGAGATGAACCCGTGCCATATTCTTTGCCCGCTAAAATAATGAGTGGAGTATTATTTTTTTGATACTCCATTGCTGCATCATAAATACTCTCTAGCGTATCGCCAGGCTGAGTACGTGTTACGCCACCTTCAGTACCAGGAGCTAGTAAGTTTTTAAGACGCACATTAGCGAACGTTCCACGCATCATTACTTCGTGATTACCACGGCGTGAGCCGTACGAGTTAAATTGCGCTTTATCTACACCTTTCTCTTGCAAGTATAAACCTGCTGGCGCTTCTGCTTTAATAGCACCCGCTGGAGAAATATGGTCAGTGGTTACTGAATCTCCAAGTTTAGCTAAACAACGTGCACCTTCGATAGAAGGAATGCCCGGTGGTTCTACTTTCATACCATCAAAAAAGGGTGCTTTTTTAATGTAGGTAGATGCATCATCCCAATCGTAAAGTTTGCCATCCGGTATTTTAATTTGCTGCCAACGGCTATCGCCTTCGTAAACGTTAGCGTAGCTTTTTTCAAACATTTCTTTAGTTACGGTTTCTTTAACTAAGTCACTTACTTCTTTAACGCTTGGCCAAATGTTTTTAAGGTAAATATCGTTACCGTTAGCATCTTGAGCAAGGGGTTCGTTGTATACGTCAATATCGGTTCTACCTGCAATGGCATAAGCTACGACAAGCGGAGGAGAGGCTAAAAAGTTCATTTTAACATCTTGGTGAATACGCCCTTCAAAGTTACGGTTACCCGATAAAATAGAGCTCACTACTAATTTATGTTTTTGAATCGCGTCTGATATTTCACTTGCAAGTGGCCCTGAATTACCAATACACGTAGTACAGCCGTAGCCAACTAAGTTAAAGCCTAGGCTTTCTAGGTCATCCATCAGGCCTGCTTTTTCTAGGTAGTCGGTAACTACTTTTGAGCCTGGAGCAAGTGATGTTTTAACCCAAGGTTTTACATTAATGCCTAACTGTTTCGCTTTTTTAGCAACCAAACCAGCAGCTAAAATAACACTTGGATTAGAGGTGTTGGTACAGCTGGTAATTGCGGCAATAACACAAGCGCCATCGTTTAGCTCAAACTCTTGGCCTTTAAATTTAACTTTAGCGGCACCCATAAACTGCGCTTCGTTAACTGGCTCATCTGGATTTGTTGTCGGCCCTTCACTCTCAATACGAGCTTGTTCTTCATCGCTTTTATCGCGACGAGCCATACGTTCGTCTTGGAAGCCTTTTAAATGATCGCCAATAACTTTGCCAGCTTCGTTTAAGGCAATTCTATCTTGTGGGCGTTTAGGGCCTGCAAGGCTTGGTACAACGTCATCTAATTTAAGCTCAAGTGTATCGGTATAATTAGCTTCGTCGCCATCGTTACGCCATAAGCCTTGATGCTTAGCGTAATCTTCAATTACTTTTAAGTGTTTTTCGTCGCGGTTTGTTAAGCGAAGGTAGTTAATGGTCTCATCATCAATTGGGAAAATACCACACGTAGCGCCGTATTCTGGTGCCATATTGGCTATGGTTGCTCTATCGGCAAGTGGTAGGTCGGCAAGGCCGTCACCATAAAATTCTACAAATTTACCCACTACGCCATGATTACGCAGTATTTCGGTTACTGTTAACACTAAATCGGTTGCGGTAGTACCTTCAGGTAAACGTCCGCTTAGCTTCATACCTACTACTTGTGGAATGAGTAAGCTAATTGGCTGACCAAGCATGGCTGCTTCAGCTTCAATGCCGCCTACACCCCAACCAAGCACACCTAAGCCATTAATCATGGTGGTGTGAGAGTCAGTCCCTACAAGCGTATCTGGGTAAGCGAATTTTTTGCCGTCGCGCTCTTCATTAAAAACAACGCGCGCTAAGTATTCTAGGTTTACTTGGTGAACAATGCCGGTTGCTGGAGGCACTACTTTTAAATTATCAAAAGCGGTTTGTCCCCAACGTAAAAATTCGTAACGTTCTTTATTTCGGTCGTACTCAAGTTTTGCATTTAAATCAAATGCACCATCATTTCCGTAGCCATCTACTTGTACCGAATGATCAATCACAAGTTCAGCAGGCGATAACGGGTTTATTTTTGCAGGATCTCCACCTAGCTTTTCCATTGCATCACGCATCGCGGCTAAATCTACAATAGCGGGTACGCCGGTAAAATCTTGCATAACAACACGGGCGGGAGTAAAGGCAACTTCAGATGCAGGCTTTGCTTGAGGATCCCAATTAAGAAGGGCTTGAATGTCTTGTTCTTTTATATTTACGCCATCTTCGTTACGAAGAAGGTTTTCAAGTAGTACTTTTAAGGAAAAGGGCAATCGTTTCGCTTTGTCGCCAAGTCCTTTTAGAGAATGAATATGATATTGCTCACCATTTATTGTGAGCTGATGTTGGGTATCGAAACTATTATTCATTATTTGCCCCTTTATGAATTATAAAAATGTTTTGAAGAGTGACCTCTGTAGTGTTCGAGTTGCAAAGTACATACCAGTGTAAAAAATCGCGTTTAGAGAACGAATTTTATACAGTTATTATAGTAGAGATGATGCTGAAAAATTTAATTTCAAGAGATGATTTAAAAGAAGAGATAGGGTCAAAAGTTATTTCGACCCTTATTAATTACTGTAACCAACCTTGTTGCTTACCTTTAATACTCAAGCAAAGTAAAGCGATGGCAATAATGATTACAAAAATAGGCATAAATACCGCACTTGCGCCAAGTAGCTCAATACTATTTATGACCACAAAATTATAATATTGCTGAATTAAAATAGCGCCGAGCGATAGCGCAAAAGTAGGTGTTGCCAGCGCGTTTTTAGCAAGTAAAAACAGACAACCCAAAGTACTTCCAAATACAGCTACAGCAAATGCAATGGTTGACCAAAGAGGGATGTCAGAGTAGGCAGCTTGTTGATCTAACGGAAGTTTACCTATCATTTCGGGTGTCATCATCATGTGCATAGCAAATGCAATAACGCCAAGTAAGTTCCATACGAGTGCCGCCCATACCGCGGGTTTAAACCAGGTGGCTGGTGTGTTTTGTGACATATTATTACCTTGTTTTTATTATTATTAGCTAGGTAATTAAAGAGCAAAAAGGCCAACTATACAAGGTGGCCTTTTTATATAAAAAGAGGGTTTTTTAAATACTTAACCAAATGAAATAGGACGACGACCTGTTTTATCGTCAACTTTAGGCTTTTTAGTGCGCTTGCGCTTAGCTTTAGCTGGCTGATTTGTTGGTTGTGGTGCAGCTTGCTTTGATTCTGCTTGAGGTTGTGCCGCAGGTTTTTCTGCAGGAACTGCATCTTCACTTAACGCAAGTTGAAAAAACTCACCATCGAATTCTAGTACATCGCCACTGTATAATTTTTTCCGCTTTATTGTACAAATTTCATGGTTAACACCCACATAGCCTTCAGTGATTAGGTTTTTAGCTTGGCCGCCACCTTCAACTAAGTTTAATACTTTTAATAATTTACAAAGCTCAATCGGCTCTTCTTCTAACTCTATTTCTATATATTCTTCGTTCATATTTGCTCTCGGTGGGGTAACGCACAGGCTTTAGTATAAAGGCTTACAGCGACTTTTGCACCAAAGCAAGTAACTTTAGATAGCTGTAATACACAATTAGTTATGAAAGTTTTTAGGTATTTTATCTGTCTTTAAAAAAACTGAAGCAATTAAAAGTTAAGCTTCGTTGCAATCTTTTTTACGTATGGCTCGCTAATTGCTAAAACTCTGGCGGATTAATCAATGTGTAATGAATACATATAAAACGGAGTAGAAAATGGGCGTAAGATTAGCAATGAAAAAAGAGCTAATGGGCTTAGATAATTCAGATATGTTGACCGCAGATGATGTTAGGTCACACCTTACTAATCAAGTAAAAGAGCAAAAGGAAAATGCTGAACGTGGTTTTTCTGTGATTTCAAAATTTAACGATCACCATAGTCGCTTAGTGAGTGGCGATATGAAAAAAAAATCGGTACTTGAATTTCAACGCCATCGTTTATTTAAAGAAGTTTTATACACCCGTAAAAGTGTTGATGCGTGGTTAAATAGCCAAATTAGCTGATTTGCTATTTATCGAATTTCAATTAGACTACACTTGTAATCTAATTGGGGTTGATGATGAAAAATATACTCTTAGTGTGCTTGGCCTTTTTATTAGGTGCATGTCAGCAACCCACTGTGTATGTTTATACACAAGCATTGAGCGCAAATCAAAAGCAGCAGCTAGAAGCTAAACTGGCTGCTCAAACTCTACCTTATAAATACCAAAATATTGCAGTACCAAAAGCATATAAAAATGCGACGTTAATTGTCTCTTATAACGACTTTGATAGCGGGCAGTTAGAGCACTTAACACTAATAATGCAAAGCATGGGATTTGAACCTGACATTATTTACAGCAAAGCAGAGAATCATCACTACACTAATGGAAATATAGGTTTTTATTTACGTTCAGCTTTACAAAGCACCGAGCTAAGTATGCCAAATATTATGCTTACAACGGGTTGCTTAAACGATAAATATAACAATATGCGCGTTTCATTTGACGGAAAAAAGGCGCAATTTACATTACCAAGTGGTGCTAAAGTGATGTTGGATTGGGAGCTTATTGAACCGTACTTAGTTATTTATTATCAAAATACATCGCAATCGTACACGCATACTACGCCTAAAATAAGCACACCCTTTGGTCAAAAACCGTCAGATACTTTTATTTACAATGCACATTTAAATAAACCAGCTTGGCTTAACTGCTCATTACAAATTGTTTATATGGATTGAGTGATAAAATTAACCGTGAGTTTCTATATGCTCGCTGAGCTTTGCAATACGCAAGCTCATACCTTCTATAATTCGGTCTTTAATTTTTTCACGTATTACATTAGGCAAGCGGGTAAGTGCTTCAGGGGTAATAGCAAGAACTATGCTGTCGGTTTTAGCGCGTGCGCTAGTGCTGCGTTCTCGGTTATTTATAAAAGCGCCTTCACCTATAAATTCACCGGGCTCTATAGTACCAAGTTCTAGCAAATGATTATGTTTAAATACTAATAGCGCGCCGCTAAGTACAATATATAAGCGCTTGTCGTTATCGTATTGTTTAAATAAAAACTGATGCTGACTTACTAAATATAACAGGCCGAACGACTCCAATAAGACTTGGCGCTCGCTGAGCGTAAATTCCTTAAAAAAGTGCAGCCTGTTTATAATTTCCATTTGTTTAAACAAAGGAATATGTTCGATTAGCTTCATCAATAACCAAATATGTTAAAAGCGTTTAATCAGCTAATATTGCGCTCTTTTAATTTTCGGGTCAACGTGTTGCGTCCCCAACCAATTTTTATAGCAGCATCTTGCTTATGACCAGAACAATTAGCCAGGGCGGTTTTAATTAAACGAGTTTCTAGCTGGGCTTGAATGTCAGGCCAAATATTTTCTTTGCCTTGTTTAAGCTCTTGATTAAGCCATTGCTGAAACGCATCTAGCCAATCACCTTCTTCTTGGGTCGGTGAAGCATCCAGAATTTCCGGCGGTAAATCTTGCTCGCTTACAAGCTCACCCGGTGCCATAACTGTCAGCCAGCGACACGTATTTTCTAATTGGCGTACATTACCTGGCCAATTAAATAAACGTAATTGCTCAGTCGCTTTAGGGCTCAGTACTTTACTTTCTACTTGTAGCTCTTTAGCGCTTTTATGTAAAAAGTGTTGCGATAAGCTTTCTATATCTTCAGTACGCTCTCGAAGAGCAGGTAAACGTAGGCGCACAACATTAAGACGATGAAATAAATCATCCCTAAACTTGCCTTGTTTAACTAAATCTTCAAGGTTTTGGTGCGTAGCTGCAATAATGCGTACGTCCACTTTTATACTTTGATGGCCACCAACGCGATAAAACTCACCATCGGCAAGAACGCGTAATAAACGTGTTTGCACATCAAGTGGCATATCACCAATTTCATCTAAAAATAGTGTACCGCCATTGGCTTGCTCAAAGCGGCCTTTACGTACGCTATCGGCGCCCGTAAACGCGCCTTTTTCGTGGCCAAATAACTCTGACTCAACAAGCTCTTTTGGAATGGCCGCCATGTTAAGTGCAATAAATTGATTTTCTTTACGTGGGCTATGGTTATGCAGGGCGCTGGCGACAAGTTCTTTACCTGTGCCAGATTCACCATTTATTAATACGCTCATGCTAGAGGCCGATAGTTTACCTATCGCTCTAAACACTTCTTGCATAGCGGGTGCTTCACCAATAATGTGGGCACTTTTTGGTGGAGCTTGCTTTCGCTTAGTTTTTTTAGTGGAGTTTGCTCTGCATGCGCTTTCGACTAGCGCCACTGCTTCGTTTAAATCAAACGGCTTAGCTAGGTATTCAAAAGCACCTTTTTGGAATGCATTAACTGCAGAGTCCAAATCTGAGTGGGCAGTCATTATAATAACTGGCAGCCCAGGGTTTTGCTCTGCTATAAGCTCAAGCAACGCCATGCCATCCATACCAGGCATTCGTACGTCCGAAACTAAAACAGTAGGTTGACTAAACTTTAATGCGCTTAATACATCTTGCGCATTAGCAAAGCTTTCTGCGTTAAACCCTGCACGGGTTAGTGCTTTTTCAAGTACAAATCGAATAGAAGCATCATCATCTACAAGCCAAACTGTTTTCATGCAAACTCCAAACATTAATCTGCAAAGGGCAGATAGATATTAAATTCAGTATGTCCAGGCCAGCTATCACATTCTATATAGCCATCATGTTGATCTATCAGCGTTTGCGCTATTGAGAGTCCTAACCCTGAGCCATCTTCTTTATTGGTGATCATAGGGTAGAACAGTGTTTCACGTACACTGGGATCAATACCTGGTCCGTTATCAGATATTTGGATCAACAAGGCTTTTTTAGGTGCTTTACCTGGGCGACGATGCTGATGATTAATGCGGGTTTTTATTGTTATTTCACCGCCATCTACAAGCGCCTGCTGAGCATTTCGAACAATGTTTAATACTACTTGCTGAATTTTACCTTGATCAATGTATACATCAGGAATGCTTGGGTCGTAATCCTTAACCAAGCTAATGTTAGAACAATTATCTAACGTACTTAGTCGTGCAACTGATTCAAGTGATTGATGTATATTGCCATACGATTTTTGCGGAAGCTGATTTGGCCCTAAAAGCCTATCTACTAATTCGCGTAATCGGTCAGCTTGCTCAATGATAAGTTCAGCACATTGGTCTCTTTCTTGTTGATCAACCTCATACTGCAATAACTGCGCCGCTCCGCGAATTCCACCTAAAGGATTTTTAATTTCGTGAGCTAAGCCTCTTATTAGATTTCGGGCTGCTTGGTATTGATGCATTTGATTAGACGCTTGGTCGTGCTTAATTTCGTCATCGGTTTGGCGCCACTCAAATAAAATATAAAGTGAGCCATCAAACTTAATTTGTCGTGTACTTACGGCTACTTTTGCATGGCGAGAATCGCTAAAAACCACGTCAGCTCTGTGCTGCTGGCAATCTACACCTTCAACTAATGAGTATTGTTCTATACGCTGCAAATCGATTGAATGGTAATTAAAAAGACTATCGAAAGGCTGATCTAATAGGCGCTTGTTACCAAGGCCAAGCAGTTCGCTAGTACTGGTATTGGCATAGACAACGGTGAAGTTTTTATCAAGCAACATGATAGCGGTTGTTTGATTTTGCCAAATAGCATCGAGTAGCTCAGGGCTAAAGTTTTTATTATTAATCATAGTTGCACCATTTTAGTGCGTAAATATTTACAAGCAAGTTATATAGTAAAATACACTGCTGCACGTTTAGTAATGCCCCAATTTAGTTACTTAGGTTTAGCCCTTTTCGGTGCATAAAAAATATGCAGGGCTCACTTATAGCAATAACTTGGTTTTTACTATTAAAAAGCTTTAATTGTAGTGTGTGCTCACCACGTTCTACATCTCTTATTGCAAAGGTTGAACTGTCACTGGCTGGGCCATGTGCTTTGCCATCAATAAAAAGTTGTATAGTAAAACCAGTTTCAAAGCGTGGTTTTATTCGGCTAGTAACATAAACAGTGCCGGTATTTTCACGAATAGTCTGGTTATGATCAGGTGAGGAAATGGCAATACTAAAGGCCGCTTGTTGGGGCTGGGGTTGCTCGTCAAAAATGTCAGTATTTGTTGCAGGCATATTAAGATCTTGGCTGGTAAGCTTTACCTCTTTAGCACCTTTATGAGGGGTGTCAGAGAACACTAATACGCCATTTTTATCTTTCCAAGCGTATATCTTTGTTTCACCAGCGTAACCATAATTGCTTAATCCTAAAGCAATTAATAGTAATAAAATCTTGTTGTTCACTCTGCAGCCCTGCATTTTTGTCGGTAACTTAACTTTAGTGGAGATTGATTAATTTTACCATTAAAAAAGCCCGCAAAGCGGGCTTGAGAACACACATATTTTATACAGCTAAATTAACAGCTGTAGTACATTTCAAACTCAACTGGGTGAGTTGTCATGTTAAGCTTTTCAACTTCTTTAGATTTAAGTTCGATGTAAGCATCGATTAAGTCGTCAGTGAATACGCCACCTTGAGTTAAGAATTCACGGTCTGCGCTAAGTGCAGATAGTGCTTCGTCAAGTGATGCTGCAACAGTTGGGATTTCTGCTGCTTCTTCAGCTGGTAGGTCATATAAATCTTTATCCATAGCATCGCCAGGGTGGATCTTGTTTTTGATACCATCAAGGCCAGCCATAAGCATTGCTGAGAAAGCAAGGTATGGGTTAGCAGTTGGATCAGGGAAGCGTACTTCAATACGACGACCTTTTTCAGATGGAACCACTGGGATACGGATTGATGCAGAACGGTTACGTGCAGAGTATGCAAGCATAACTGGTGCTTCAAAACCTGGTACTAAACGTTTGTACGAGTTAGTAGAGGCATTTGCAAAAGCGTTAATTGCTTTAGCATGCTTGATGATACCACCAATGTAGTAAAGCGCATCTTCAGAAAGGCCGCCGTACTTATCACCAGCAAAAAGGTTTACACCATCTTTAGCAAGTGACTGGTGACAATGCATACCAGAACCGTTATCACCAACAACTGGCTTAGGCATAAACGTTGCTGTTTTACCGTATAAGTGAGCCATGTTATGGATAACATATTTCATTTCTTGAATTTCATCCGCTTTTAATACCATTGTATTAAAGCGAGTAGCAATCTCGTTTTGACCTGCTGTTGCAACTTCGTGGTGATGTGCTTCTACTACTTGGCCCATTTCTTCTAGAACTAGACACGTAGCTGAACGCCAATCTTGGAAGTCATCAACAGGAGCAACTGGGAAGTAACCGCCTTTAATACCTGGACGGTGACCTGTGTTGCCATCTGCATATTCTTTATCTGAGTTCCAAGCAGCTTGCTTAGAGTCAATTTTGTACATAGAACCAGACATATCTGATTTGTATTTAACGTCGTCAAATACGAAAAACTCTGGCTCAGGGCCAAATAAAACTGTATCTGCAATACCTGTAGAGCGCATGTAATCTTCAGCACGCTTAGCAACAGAACGCGGGTCGCGCTCATAACCTTGAAGCGTAGAAGGCTCTACTACGTCACAACGTACGATTAATGTTGATTCTTCAGTGAAAGGGTCTAGTTTGATTGATTCAGCAACTGGCATTAATACCATGTCTGATTCGTTTATGCCTTTCCAGCCTGCAATTGAAGAACCGTCAAACATTTTACCGTCTTCAAAAAAGTCTTCATCAACTTGGTGATGAGGAATAGATACATGTTGTTCTTTACCCTTAGTGTCAGTAAAGCGTAAATCAATGAACTTAACGTCATTTTCTTTAATAAAATCTAAAACCGATTGTGACATGTGTCCTCCAACTATTGGGTTTTGTTATTGCTGCATAATTGCTTTGGGATTTACTAAGCTGATTTTGTGCCATTTTTATAACTAGCTGTTTATAAATTAAAAAAATATCGTTGCATCAAAATGGAATGTACAAACGCACTATATTGGTGCGTAAATTTTCCTTTTTGGTGCAAAATTTACAGGGCACAATTTGCTGCTAATTTAATCGCTCGAAAATAGCATAACCTAAATGCAAAAGAGTACCAAAAAGATCAGCAAAATAGCCAAAAAGGCTGTTTTACAAAAAAAATTTGAAATTTAATTCATATAATTGTCATATATAAAACAGATACTTAGTAAAAGTATTGAGAAAGTTTTGAAATTTATATTGGATAAACTTTCATCCATGTCATTAATGAGGGATAATATGCGCCCTTTTAAATCCTATGCTGGGACATCTCGCGAAAGCGTGGATGAGTGCGTAGATCTTGCAGGATCAATGAGAATTTAATTTCTCTGAGTAAATATATGAGCATCGAACAGTTAAGAAATATAGCGATTATCGCGCACGTTGACCATGGTAAAACAACACTGGTTGACAAACTACTTGAGCAATCAGGTACATTAGAAACACGCGGCGGTAACGAAGAGCGCGTGATGGACTCAAACGACATTGAGAAAGAACGTGGTATTACCATTTTGGCTAAAAACACAGCCATTTCTTGGAATGACTACCATATCAATATCGTAGATACCCCGGGACACGCCGATTTCGGTGGTGAAGTTGAACGCGTACTTTCGATGGCTGACTCAGTATTATTACTTGTTGATGCTCAAGAAGGTCCAATGCCGCAAACGCGTTTCGTTACGCAAAAAGCATTCGCGCAAGGCTTAAAGCCAATCGTCGTTATCAATAAAATTGATAAGCCAGGCGCTCGTCCAGATTGGGTTATGGATCAAATCTTTGATTTATTCGACAACCTTGGCGCGACTGACGAACAGTTAGACTTTAAAGTAATCTACGCTTCAGCAATCAACGGTTGGGCAACACTAGATTTAGACGAACCATCAGACAACATGGAACCTATGTTCAAGATGATCGTTGAAGAAGTATCACCACCGGATGCAGATCCTGAAGGTGACTTCCAAATGCAAATTTCTCAACTAGATTACAACTCTTATGTTGGTGTAGTTGGTATTGGTCGTATTAAACGTGGTTCTGTTGCTCCTAACCAACAAGTTACTATTATCAGTGCTGATGGCACTACACGTAATGGTAAAATTGGTGCAGTACAAAGCTACCTAGGTCTTGAGCGTATCGAAACTGATAGAGCTTACGCTGGTAACATCGTAACTGTAACAGGTATTGGTGAGCTTAAGATTTCTGACACAGTTTGTTTCCCAGGAAACGTTGAAGCATTACCACCACTAAGTGTTGATGAGCCAACTGTAACAATGACATTCTCTGTAAATAACTCACCTTTCTGTGGTAAAGAAGGTAAGTTTGTAACGTCACGTAATATCCGTGAGCGTTTAGACAAAGAATTAGTACACAACGTAGCACTTCGCGTTGAAGATACTGCAAGCCCAGATAGCTTCCGTGTTTCTGGTCGTGGTGAATTACACCTAGGTATCTTAATCGAAAACATGCGTCGTGAAGGTTACGAGCTTTCAGTTTCTCGTCCAGAAGTTATCTTACGTACTGTAGATGGCGTTCTAGAAGAACCGTTTGAAACAGTGACTATTGACTGTCAAGAAGAGCATCAAGGTTCTGTTATGGAACAAGTTGGCCTACGTAAAGGTGAACTTACTAACATGACTCCAGATGGCAAAGGCCGTATGCGTTTAGACTTCATGATCCCAAGCCGTGGTTTAATTGGTTTCCAAACTGATTTCATGACGCTTACTTCGGGTTCTGGTCTGATGTACCATACGTTCGATCATTATGGTCCTCATAAAGGTGGCGCTATCGGCGTTCGTAAGAACGGCGTAATGATTGCAAACGCAACTGGTAAAGCACTTACTAACGCATTATTCAACTTACAAGAGCGCGGCCGTTTATTCATCGGTCACGGTGTTGAAGTATACGAAGGTATGGTTATCGGTATTCATAACCGTGATAACGACCTTACAGTTAACGCCCTTAAAGGCAAGCAGTTAACTAACGTACGTGCATCTGGTACTGATGAAGCGCAAACGCTTTCTCCACACCTTAACTACTCACTTGAGCAAGCGCTTGAGTTCATCGATGATGACGAGCTAGTTGAAGTTACTCCACTAAACATTCGTATCCGTAAGAAACACCTTACAGAAAACGAACGTAAACGTGCGGGTCGTGCACCTAAGTCATAATCTATTAATTTAGAATAATGATTTTAAAAGCCGCTGTATTGCAAAATACAGCGGCTTTTTTGTGGATGAAAATAAGAGCTGTTAGCTATAGTCGTCAGTTGAAAGTATTTAGTTAAAAATTATATGACTACTGTTTTGAGATGAAATTTCCATAATATATTTACCTCTAAAAGCGCAGCGCCTCTTAACCTCTTTGTGAATAATTTACTTAAAGATCTTTTGCACAAGGAGAAGAAAGAGAGAGAGCTGAAACAGCCGATAATGCAAAGTATCTGTGTTTTTTGGTGGGGGGGTCGTTGGGTCTCACTTCGCTCAACCCAACATACATGTTCAATTATTTTATTGGTAGTAACTTACTTTTTAGGAAGTAGGGTTATTTTGCCAAATACGTCGGCATCTATAAAACCACGATTTCTGTCGCCATTTACTGGTTGTACTTCGTGTGAGCCCATAAAGTGCTCGCGCACGTCACTGCCATCGTTATCGCAATACGCTAACATAAACCCGATTACTTGCTTTTCGCTAAGTGTAATTGGGGTGTTATTAGCACCTTCTTTATAATCATTTGGGTAGAGCTTTATCGCTACTTCCCAGGTGATGTTAAAGGGCGCGGTGGTGTTGCGCTTCCAGTTACTAACTAGGTGGTCGGTATACAAATGGGCTTTTTTATCAGGTCCGTAATCGGCAGCTTGGTTATCAAGGCCAATATGGTACGCCAATGCGGTGTGATTAAATTGATGATTACCACCCGATGCATCGCTATCAATAAATACTTCAAGCGCATCGTCATCCCAATATTTATAGGTTGGATCTGCGTGTGTATCTATTAGAACATCATCCACAATATCGGCTTGTAGGTATAAATAGTTTTGATCCCACAATAAACGATAACGCCCTTTAAAGTCGGCATCGTTTGATGGCAGTGTGCCATCCATTAGATAAGGCATGTCGTGCCAAGCGGCTTTATCCCATACGCTTTCTGATACGCCATCAATAGTAATTGGAGTTGATGTATGTTCAACATCAATAGCCATTGCTGGCGTGCTTAATAAAAAGCTTAAGGCGAGTGCTAATTTCTTCATTAATCTCTCAATTTTATTGTCGATTCGTCTTAATGTAATAACAATCTTAAAACAGCTAAGTAAATAGTTACAGTGAAATACTTTCGCCTTCGTTTAAAATATACAGCGGTACTTTTGAATCCATTTTATTGTACATATGCAATAAGCGCAGCAGGGCTGAATGACTGCTGTGGTCGCCCATTTTCCAACTTGAGTTACCGTATCCCCACGGTATCATTACTTTGCAGTTAAGCTCTTGTGCTGCGTTGAGCGCGTCTTCTGGTGTGGTGTGAACGTAACGATAAAATTTACCACTTTCTTTACTGTAGTAAGAAGCGATTGGGATTAAGCATACATCTATATCGCCATATTTTTGCTGTATGTCTTTAAAATGTTTTGAGTAGCCTGTATCGCCTGCAAAAAATAAGGTGCTACCGTTTTGTTCAAGCAGCCAGCCATTCCATAAGTCTTTATTGTTATCTTCGTAAATAAAGGGCACTAATACGCGAGCGCTAAAATGATGAGCTGGCACGGCGTTAATAACTAAGTCGTCAATGTTGGTTGTTGAGTACCACGGCATTTCGCTAATGTTAAAACCGCCGGTAGGGAAGTTGTCGGCCATCCCGAGTGGTGTTAAATAGCGAGGTTTATTGCCAATGCTTTGTATATCGGCTTTATTAAAATGATCGTAATGAATATGCGAATACATTACCGCATCAATATTTTCGAGTTCTTGCTCACTAGGCCAAGCGCCTGCTTTACGATAAATGCCACCGCCGAGTTTAAAGCCAAGTGCCACTGGAGAATCAAACTGATTTTTTACCGGATCAAACAGCACACTTTGACCATTTGGAGTGTTAATAACAAAACTAGCGTGACCAAGCCAGCGTACGGTATAGCCAGTGCTAAGTTGTGGTTTAGTTTGCTGGCCTTGGTACTGGCAGTTTTCGCTGCCGGTTTTGCATAGTAAGTCTGGGTGAGCTGGGTAGCAGTTTTCAGTACAGGTAGTGGGATATGTTTTTTCACCTGTGTATAAATTTTTATAACGACCGTTCTTATCATTAATAACAACAACTGAGTCAGAGCTGGTAATACGATTAATATTATTAGGTGCACCGCAGGCCGTTAATATACATAAGAGTATTGCTGCGATTAAAAAGCGTTTCATTGTAAATCCCTTTTAGCATTCCCTTTAACATAAAAAAGCCTGCAATTAAGCAGGCTTGTTAAAGTAACAAATGATTAGCCAGCGCTATTCATTTGTTCAATAAATTTATTTGAATCGGCAATCGATTTGTTCATGTCGTTCATCAACAATTGAATATCGCGCTTAAGGTTAGTGAATTCACCTTTAATAGCCGATACCGCTTGTGCATTTAAGTTATGCTTTAAGTATAAAACGTTATCATGAAGCGAGGTTAATACTGGCTCCATTTTACTCTCTGCGCTGCGCATTGAGCGTAATAGCTGATCAAATTGACGCTTAGTCGCGGTTAGCTTTTTGCTGCTTTCACGCTTAAGTGACGCGCTTTTGTATTGCTCTAACTCATCGCTCCACTCATCAAACAGAGCTTCTGCCACGTCTTCTACTTTGTTGATGTTAGTTGATACTTCGTTAGCGGCATTTAAGCTCGACTCGTAATCGTCGTTTAATTGATTGTAAGTGTCTTGTAGTTCGCCACCATTAAAATCGATTAGAGTAGTTAAGCGCTCTAGTGCCGATTTAAATTCTTCTTGTGACTCTTGTTGCGAGTCTTTGGTTTCTTCTACGCGGTCAATAAGAATATCGCGTTTGTGAACACCCACTTTTTCCATCGCAGAATAATAAGCTGATTGGCAGCCAGTTAAAGTAAGTGCTACGACAAGCATTGAAACACTGAGTAATGTTTGTTTTTTCATTTGAATTCCTGTTTACGAGCGTTAGTGCTGTAAATTATGGCGCTGATTGTTATTATAATCAAAACTATATAAGCACAAGTCAATTGTATGAATGATAAGCTCTCACATTACAAACAGCAAGTTAAGTCCTTTATACGCCAGCAGCCTGGTTGGTGGATGCAGTATTTTAATCGGTGTATAGACGATCAAATAACGGTTAATGCAGGTTACCTTGCTTACGTAACCCTTCTTTCTTTAGTGCCTTTAATTGCGGTGGGTGTTGCTATATTTTCAGCTTTTCCGGGCTTTGAATCTACTCGCATGGAAATTGAGAGCTTTTTGTTTACCAACTTTGTCCCTACCTCTACCGATGTTATTAGAGAGCACATTAGCTCCTTTGCCGGTAACGCTAATCAAATGACGGCGGTAGGTATTGGCTTTTTAGCTGCAATAGCCTTGCTGTTAATACGTAATGTAGATGCCACACTAAATCGAATTTGGCGAATTAAGAAAAAACGCCCAATGATGATCTCATTTGCTGTGTACTGGATGGTTTTGAGCTTAGGGCCTGTATTACTCGGAGCGAGTATTGGTGTTACCTCTTATATTGTATCTTTGGTATCGTTTGCTGATCAGGGTATTCCTGGGTTTAGCGGGTTTTTGTTAAAGTTATTGCCGTATGGGATTTCGATGGTGGGCTTTATTATGCTCTACACCTTAGTGCCTAATACGCGTGTATCGTTCAGAGCGGCAATACCTGGCGCTTTTTTTGCGGCACTTTTATTTGAGCTGACTAAAAAAGGGTTTGCACTTTATATTAGCCATTTTCCTTCGTACGAAGTTATTTACGGCGCAGTAGCAACCATTCCTATTTTGTTTGTATGGGTGTATTTATCGTGGGTCGTTGTTTTGCTTGGCGCTGAATTTACTGCGTGTATTAGCCCAAATGATATTCCAGAAACACCAGAACTTGAACTAGAAGATGATGAACCAGCAGTAAAGGACACAGTTTAAATGCAAGGTTTAATACAACGCGTAAAGCATGCCAAAGTAGAAATTAACAACCAAGTAGTAGGTGAAATTAGCCAAGGTATATTGTTGTTGCTGGGCGTTGAAAAACACGACGATACGCAAACGGCCGATAAGCTTTTACACAAGGTAAGTAATTATCGTATTTTTACTGACGAAAACGACAAAATGAACTTAAGCCTTAAAGATATTAAAGGTGAGTTACTGGTGGTTTCGCAATTTACGCTAGCGGCTGATACTAAAAAGGGTATGCGCCCTAGCTTTTCATCTGCGGCAACGCCAAGCCAAGCTAATGAGCTTTACGAGTACTTTGTTGCTCAAGCTAAAGAGTTGGGGCTTACAATAGCCACCGGTGAGTTTGGTGCCGATATGCAAGTAAGCTTGTGTAACGATGGGCCCGTTACGTTTAACTTATCTGTTTAAGTTTTTGGTTACCACGACAATATGATTTACATAGCCCGTAATTTTTTGCGGGCTAACATTACAACCAAATACATCGAGTAATAGCTGCTGAAGTTGCTTTAATTGCGACTCATGCTGCGATAAAAAGTTAATAAATAGCACACCGTTGTTATTTAAAGCCGAGTAAATTTTTTTATAAAATGCCTCTTCAAATAAAAATCGAGGTGCATCTATCTGGCTAAACAAATCTAAAATAATCCAATCAATATTTTGCGCACTTTTTAAAATCTGTTGCGCATCGGCGCAAAGCAGTTGCTCATTTTTATTTGACGAAAAAAATTGGGTATAGCAATCAATAATATCAGCGTTTTTTTCAACCGATGTTATTTGTGCTTTAGGGTATTTGTATTGTAAATAATTACGAATTGCTCCGCCGCCGAGGCCTAGTTCTAACACTTTTTGTGGCGGCTTAAGAGCCTGCCAATGCTTACCTAGGCATAATAAATGTGGAAAAAGTAATAAATCCGGGTTATTTAAATCAATAACAGATTGAAGAGTGTCGTTAATCAGTAACCAGCGTAACGGCTCGTGCTCACGTACTTGAATGTGATCGCCACTGCATTTATGCCAATAGATTAACTGACCAATGCTGTGGCTATTTTCAATAAATTGATCGCCCAGCAAACCCGTCAGTGAATTTATATAATTGATTTTTTCCATCATATTCTCAGCATAAACTAGCAACGTTAAAGCGCAATGGCCTTTGCCATTATTTTTTACGTTATTTTACAGCCATCACCAAAGTCGTATTTGCAGTTTTTTTAAGATGGAGTATGGTATTTGCCATAAATAATACCAACGGACTTAATTATTTAAGCTTTTTAGTTTGGTAGATAATCAATACTATTAGTATAGCGCCGTAGCCTTTTTTGACTTTTATTTACGGCTTATATAACAACAGGAGTATGTATGTTTCAGGTAAGCACCCCACAAAGTAGCGAAGATTGGCAAGCGTATTATCAATTGCGTTGGCAAGTATTACGCGCGCCTTGGGGCGAGCCTCGTGGCTCTGAACAAGACGATATGGAACAAGACTCTGAGCACCGCTTTATAAAAAATAAAGAAGGCGAAGTGCTAGGTGTAGCACGTTTGCACTTTAACAATCATGAGCAAGCACAAGTGCGCTATATGGCGGTTGCAGAGGGTAATCGTAACCAGCATATTGGTAGTCGCTTACTGCACGAGCTTGAAAAAATTGCATGGGTTCAAAACGCAGGCGAGCTTGTATTGTTTGCACGCGAACGAGCGCTTGAGTTTTATAAACGCCACGGTTACGAATTAAAAGAAAAAGCGCACTTAGCGTATGGCGATGTTCAACACTTTAAAATGGTAAAGCAAAAACCGTCTGAGCCAGGTTGGTTTCGTCACCCTAATTGGACGCAAGTACTACAAAATACGTGGCGTGAGTCTATTCCAATTAGTGACGCGATGGGTATTAAGGTAGAAAGCTATACCGATTGGCAATTTACAACCAGCGCCGACCTAGACGCTAACTTAAACCTACATAACACAATGTTTGCAGGTTCTATTTATAGCTTGGCCACGCTAACAGGTTGGGGCGCTACGTACTTAGCACTTAAAGAAGCTGGGCTTGAAGGTAATATTGTATTAGCCGATGCTAACATTAAGTACTTAAAACCGCTTACTACCGACCCACGTGGTTGTGTTGATATACAAACCTGTAAGGGCAAGTTAAGCGATTTAGAAACCGACGGTAAAGCAAGTTACGTAGTGCCAGTAACTATTTACGATGGTGATAACGTGGTTGCAGAATTTGAAGGGCAGTTTGTAGTAAAAAAATAACTGTTTAGCTGTTCAAAACACAAAAAAGCCAAGCAATGCTTGGCTTTTTTGTGCGTAAAACTTAGGGAAGTATTACAGCAAATCGGTTAATAATATACCGACACCAATACGTTCTACATCCGCATTGTAATCAATTAAGCTTTCGCCATAACCGTTAAAGTATTGTGCATAACCACGAACGCGACCCCATAAAGGAAACGACCAGTCGAGTTGAATTGCACCGCGATTATCTGAATTTAAATTGTTACGCGTCATAAAGCTAAATTCATGGTCATGAAAACGATACGCGCCGCTAAATTCAAAGTAACCCATGTATTTGTATATGTCTGGGTTGTCGTCGCCATTGGCTTCTAAAATATCTTCTTTTTCGTCCTCAGCTATGCGATACCAAGGTTTAAAGCTAAAAACAAAGCCCCTATTTTCCCAAATAAAGTCTGCGTAAATACGGTTCCACGAACGCGAGTTTGGTTGGCTTCGACCGTTTGATTGGTGCGAAATACCTAATGCGATTGCCATTTCGTCGCCCCATAATACGTTTTCTGGGTCGAGGTAATTTATCCAAAATATCTCTGGTTCGTAGTTTGTTTCACGAAATGGAGACGAAATTTCTGAGTTATAAATCTGCCAATATGATTGCAGTGTAAAGCCAAAAAATATGGCTTGGTCTTTATCCGAAAAATCATCGTAAAGAGGCACTTTTATCGATAGCTGATATTTGGCTTCTAGATTGTCGAGCGGTTCGCCGTCGCTATCATCTGTTAGTGCATCAAAACCATCAAAAGGGCGATCGTTTGGGTGTGATACGTACGAAAGCGGTAAAATATAGTTACGCTTATGTGGCGTAATTACATTTCTATTTTTTTTACCTACTTCTTCACGGGCTTGGCGTTTATCAAGCGCGGTAAGTTGTTTATTTTCTTCAAGAGCTGAACACTTTTTACGAAGGTCGTCTAATGTCTGTTTACCATCTCCGCCAATTACCTCATTTAAAATACACTGTTTTACAAGCTCGATGTCGTTGTCTTGCTCGTTTGTAGCAACTTCTTCTTCTTGTGCGAAGGTAGCGGTACTAATTAAAGCAGAAAGAGTTATCCAGTGGCGCCAGCTCATTGTAATTCCTTGTGAGTTTGGGTTGTTGTATGCGTTAATTTAATTATAACGTCTTTTTACATATGTAACGGTGAACTTTTACTGAATTTGTATTCATAACAAGGTCCATACGTATACAAAGTAAATATAGATCAAAAGAAAAGCGGCCTAAGCCGCTTTTCTAATGCAAATTAACTACTTTAGTTAATTTATACCAATTTTGTTAAAAACATGATCATTCTAGCGTATTAAATAACTCACTAACTACGTTAAAAATTATTTATATAGAACAACTATGTACCATAATTTTAGCCTTGTTATTAAGCTATTTCCTTATCGCTATAATAGATCACTAATTTAATGCAATTGGTATTACTCTCACGCAATGAGAAGGGTGAGCTAAAGCTCAAATATGTTAGTAAAAAACTTATAAAGCTCGGTACCTTGATTAACACTCGCTGAGGCAAAGTGCAAAATAGCAATTGCATCGCAATCAAGAGTAAGTGTTTGCAATGGTTGCTCACTTAAGTAGCGCTCCATGCGTAAAATATTGGCAATAGGCTCACCGGCTTTAATGTGCCCGCCAAGTGGGGCTAAGTATTCAACCATGCCGCCAATAGGGGCGTAATAGGCAAAGTAGTCATCTAAATTACATGCATAACGAGTCATATTAACTGGCGTATGCGGTGCGTTTTGTAATACGCCTTTGTGATTTAAGTAACTTAAAATGCTGTTTGCATCGTTTAATGCTTCTTTTAAGTCTATTTTTTCTTGGCTGCCTAGCTCTACAGTAAATGCTTCTACAGCTATTGATAATTCGCGACCTTGTCCGCTAAGCGCATCACTTAAATGCCACCATGGGCAAAAGTTAGCTTCATCCATAGCGCCGTCAAAATCACTAGGAATAAGCAATACATGTTCAATATTAAAGTAACGTGCGCTGTCGGTTGCATAGGTTGGGCAGTACAGATGCTTGCTTGAAATAGGGCCTGTGTGTAAATCGAGTACTATATCAGCCTGATGAGCGAGCTTTTGTAAGTTAAGCGCAATGCGTTTACCCGTATTGAGTAAATAAGCAGGGCCGTTAAGTTTGCTATCTACTTCGTCAATAAGTGCCTGTTTGAAGTTACTTTTTAATGTAGCGTCGTCATACTGAGTATGATTTTGTGCAAACTGTGCCACTAAATTTTTATTGTAGTGATACATGCGATTCCAATTAGTGCCCGTAATCGGATCGAACCTGCCAAGGGTAAACTCGCCAGATTTTTGATTACAGCCAATCGGATTTGCATAAGGTACAAGGGTAATATCGCCACTAAGGTTAAGGTGTTTTAATTGCTCAAGCAGCTGAAAAATAACTGCGTTACCTTGCACTTCAGCGCCATGCATATTGGCCTGAATGTAAACACTTGGCCCTGTGCCATCACCTTTTAAACGATACACAGGAATTGTAAGTGGTAAGCCGTTTGCAACTTCCCCTACTACAATGTTCTCTTGGCTAATGTGTGTTGTATTACTCATACTTGTTACCTTAAATAATGGCTGGCATTTTCGGCTTGGCGAACACAGGTAAGTGTACCGTTTTGCAAGGTGTACTCAGCAGCTAGCTCATGGCATAAAAAATACGGCATACTTTCGGTAAAGCCGTAAGCACCGCATTGGCTAAACACTAGCCAGTCGTGCTCATTTAAATCGCTTGGTAAGTTATGTTCACCCAAGCAATCAAGCGCTGTACAAAGTGGGCCATATAAAGTGACCGCTTGAGTTTTAGCACTGGATTCACGCAGTAATGCAGCAGGAAAGTCCTGGCTGGTAACAGCAGGGCGTAATAAGTGATTTATACCGCCGCTTAAAATTACTTGTTCTTGATTGTAGTTTTGTTTGCGCTCTACTACTGGGTTTGCGTAATGACCGCATTCGCCAACGGCATAGCGACCAAGTTCCATCCATAATTCTTCTACACCCGCATCATTTTTAATTTTAGCTAGCGCAGCAATTAAGTCATCCCAATCAAGTGTTGCTTCGTTTTGTGTATAAGGAATACCTAAACCGCCGCCTAAATCGAGAATTTTAAGGCTAATATTTAAATCGCTGGCAAGTTGGCTAAGAGGTGCAATCATTTGTGACCACAAGTCGCTTAGTTTTTGAGTGCTAAGCATGTTGCCCCACTGAAAAATATGCAGGCCGTCAAATTTAAGCGCAGGGTAGTCAGCTACATTGAGTGCTTGCCACTCATTACAACCCAAACCAAACGGCGTAAGGCTGTCGCCGCCCAGTGGGTTTTTTTCACCTTCAGGCCAGCGTAATTGTACACGCAGTAATACTTGTAACTGCGTATTTTGTAGTTGCGCTTGTTGGTTTAACCAACGTACTTGATTGAGGCTTTCTGCTACGAATATACGCACGCCGCGCTCAATAAAGTGTTTTATTTGTTTAGGGCTTTTTGCAGGCCCTGTGTTGAGCACGCGCTGCGAGCTAATACCTTGTGCTAGTACTTGCTCAAGCTCACCTTTACTTGCTACGTCAAAATTAAAGCCAGCACTGTCTAAGCTTTGAATAATTTTAGACAGTGGGTTTGCTTTTACCGCGTACCACAGCTTTACATCGGTTTGCGCAACTAAACGCGCAAGATGCGTGTTTAGTTGATCTAGGTCGTAAACAAAAAAAGGTGTATCAAGTTGTTGTGTAATAGTATTTACAGCGGTTTTGATAGGCGTGCTCAAAAAGCTCATTATCGTAAAACCTCTTCAAGCAATAACGATGCATCGCTTTTCTCGTCGCGGTATTTAACTATTAACGCACACGACATGCTTAGGCCTTGCTCGCGCGCCCATTCGTTTGATGCAGGGCGAGAGCCCGGTATTACAATCGCGTACTCTGGGATTGGCTCGCCTTTATCTAGTTGGCGCTCGTTTACGCAGTCGTATACTGGAATAGTTGCTGATAAACGCACGCCAGGGGCAAGTACTGCGCCTTTTTTAATGACTACGCCTTCAACAATAATACAGCCTGCACCAATAAATGCGTCATCTTCAACCACTACTGGGCTTGCACCAATTGGCTCAAGTACACCACCAAGCTGAACTGCAGCACTTAAATGTACGTTTTTACCTACTTGTGCACAAGAACCCACCAATGCGTGGCTATCTACCATTGTGCCTTCGTCGATATATGCGCCAATGTTTACATACGCTGGTGGCATAATAATCGTGCCTTTAGCAACATAAGCACCACGGCGAACACTTGAGCCACCTGGTACCATACGGACGCCATCATCAGTACTAAATTCTTGCGGAGCTAGGTTATGTTTATCAACAAAGCCGCCTGCAAATTCAGTATTAGTGCCATTTTTAAAGGCTTCTAAAATGCCTTGCTTTACTTCTACGTTAGCTTGCCATTGGCCGCTTTCGTTTTGTGATGCAGCGCGTACTGCGCCCGATTCTAAATTATTTAATAGTTCTAACCAGCTCATTATAAAAACCTGTATTTAATGCCAAGATAAAATGGTGTTGTTTGCAGTTGTAATGCAATCGGTTTGAGTTAACTCAAGATGTGTTAAAGGTGGACGAAGTTGCGGGCTGCTTAAGCGGCCTTGCAAATGCATCAGTACCTTTACGGGAATAGGGTTTGCGACAGCAAATAGGCTATTAATAGCGCTTGACCACTGGGCAAATAAATTAGGGTGTTGACCACTTAAACTGCGCTTAACAAACTCGTGAGTTTGTTCAGGCCATGCGTTTGCAGCTACCGACACCAAACCTTTTGCGCCAGCTTGAGCAAAATAAGGCATTAGCGCATCGTCGCCACTAAAAATAGCTAAATTAGGCGCCGCTTGGCGGTAAGCTTCAAACTGAGCAATACTGCCGCTCGCTTCTTTTAACGCCCATAAATTTTTATTGTTTTGTAAGTTTTGAATTGTTGCCGCTGGGATGCTAACAGCGCTTCGACCGGGTACGTTATAAAGCATACATGGATGAGCGCTTGCATTTAGTAGGCTTTCAAACCAATGAGTTTGACCTATAGCGCCAGGCTTTGCATAAAGCGGTGAGCCAAGTAAAAAGCTATGAATTGGGAGTGTATTACAGTAGTTAACCCACTCAATTTGTTGCTTTAAGTTACTACCGCCCACAGCTACCATGAGTGGTACTGTTGGTTTTAGCTGGCATACGTGCTCAACAATGGCTTGTTGTTCTTTTAGCGTTAGTGCTAAACCTTCGCCCGTACTGCCAAGTAGCAAAATACCGTTATGTGCCGCTTCTTGATCACTAACCAGCTTAGTTAACGTGTTGTAGTCAACATCGCCGTGTTGATCAAATGGCGTAACGAGCGCGGTCCACAGTGAGTAGTCGTTTAAATTGAAGTTGTTGATCATCTCTCACGAACTTATAATTTGTACCAATTTTATTAAAAACGTGATCATTTTAGCGATAACTAATTTAATGCAATTGGTATTATTCGAAGAGTTAAAAAGCTTTATGGAAGGAGCCGCATTAACGTCGTTCGAACTAATAATTCGAAGAGCGAATGGGCTTAAAATAATAGGGCGCACGGCCTTAATATTTAAGACCAGAAGCTCTCCACCAAACTAACAAGCTGCTTTTTATAAGCAGCTATTGGTGACAGTCGCTAGGGTTCAACCTAGTCGCCCGAAATAAACACCTCGCAAAAGTGGTTACTTCTCGGCGTTAATTCCCCTCACGTATGCTTGCTGGAGTTTGCGCTCCTAACATACGCTACCTGAATAACGCACCTCTTCTAGCCCTTTGCACCTGTTTGTAGAGTAAAACTTACAAACCTGTGCAATTTAAATAGGGTAATTACGGCGATTAAAGCATTTTAGCCGTCTAGGTGTCAAGCGACTAAATACAGATTAATTCATCGAAAAGAGGGGTGGTTACGTATTAGGTGCTTTTCTCGTACACTAGCAATATAAGTAGTGAGGTATTTAATTAGTATGGAAAAATTTAGCGATATTTATAAGCGAGCGGTAGAGCGAAAAGGCTCTGAAAAAATGCTTAAGTTATTACTTGCAAAACCGCTATCTAAAAAACAACTAAGCACGTTAAGTGACGACGATTGGCTTGAAGAATTTACTCGAAAAGTATTTCAAAGCGGCTTTTATTGGTCAGTCATAAATAATAAGTGGGCAGGCTTTAGAGAGGTTTTTTGGGATTTTAGCGTTGATAAGTTATTAATGATGCCACCTGATATGCTGGAACAAAAAGCAACGGATGAGCGAATTGTTCGTAACTATAAAAAAGTAAAAACAATTACCGAAAATGCTTACATGATCCACGAAATAGCAGGGGAACATGGCAGTTTTAGTCAGTTTATCGCTAATTGGCCGACAGACGATATTATTGGTTTGTGGGCGTATTTAAAAAAACATGGTTCGCGTTTAGGCGGAAATACAGGGCCTTATGCGCTGCGAGCACTTGGTAAAGATACATTTTTACTATCACGCGATGTAGAGAATTATTTGCGTGCCCATAAAATTATAGACGGCGGCTTACAAACTAAAAAGTCACTAAATGCAGCCCAAGCTTTTTTTAACGAAATGCAAAAGCAAAGCGGCTTAAGTATGCAAGAATTAAGCTTAATTGTTGCTTATGGCGTAGGTGACAACCGTGTTGGTATAAGTCAGCAACAATAGGAATTACAATGAAATTAGTGCCAAGATACACAGATATTGCGGAAAACTTCGCAATAGAAGATTTCCCTGCAAGTGTCGCCTCTCCTCAGTTATTACTGTGGAATGAGAGCTTAGCAAAAGAGTTTAATATTAACGTTGCGGTTGATTTGCGTGCCAGCACTTTTAGCGGTAACGAAAAACAGGCGATTCCTGCAGTAGCACTTGGTTACTCTGGGCACCAATTTGGACATTTTTCACCACGCTTAGGCGATGGACGAGCGCACTTACTGGGCGCTATTAGTGATGATAAAAACCAGTTATGGGATATTCAATTAAAAGGCTCTGGTGCTACTCCTTACTCAAGAGGAGGGGATGGGCGTTGCGCACTTGGTCCTGCTATTCGTGAATACGTAATGAGCGAGGCAATGCATGCGCTGGGAGTTAAAACCACACGCTGCTTAGCGGTTGTTGGTAGTGGTGAAACGGTTTATCGTAATCCGCCACAAGCAGGGGCTATCGTTACGCGTGTAGCAACTAGTCATATTCGTGTTGGCTCGTTTCAATATTTAGCGACGCAAGGCGATGTTGAAGGGCTTAAAAATTTAGCCGATTTAGCTATAGAGCGACACTACCCAGAAATAACCGATACAGGTTCGCAGCGATATTTAGCATTTTTAGGCGCTGTGATTAAAAACCAAGTTAAGCTAGTTGTGAGCTGGATGCGTGTTGGCTTTATTCACGGAGTAATGAATACAGATAATACGCTAGTTAGCGGAGAGACCATTGATTACGGTCCGTGTGCCATGATGAATAGCTTTGATTTTGATACCGTATTTAGCTCTATAGACAAACAAGGCCGCTATGCATTCGGTAATCAACCTAATATAGCTAACTGGAACTGCGCACGCTTAGCTGAGAGTTTAATACCGCTTATTAGCGATGATGACGAGCAAGCGGTTTCATTAATGACGCCATTTATTAATAGTTTTGCTGAGCAGTTTAATACTGAGTTTACGGCTATGTGGGCACAAAAACTGGGTTTAAATGAATCTAGCGATAGTAGTGGCGAGTTAATAGCAGAGTTGTTAACGCTATTAAAAGATAATCAGCTCGACTACACCAATGCCTTTGATGCGCTTACTGAATCCTTAAAAGGAGAAAAAAGCGTACCTGAGTCGCTAATTGAATGGAGAGCTAAGTGGGTAAGTTTAACTGACGATAATAGTTATGAAGTAATGAGAGCGGCAAATCCTCGTGTAATACCGCGTAATCATGTGATCGAAGAAATAATTGCACAATATAACGCTACAGGATCCAGCGAGTTGCTACAGCGCTTTATAAAAATAGCCAGCAATCCATATTCTAACAGTGAAGAGTTATCAGAATTTTGCTCTCCACCGACGAATGATAATGACTACCAGACTTTTTGTGGTACTTAATACTTAACTTTAAATATAACCGCATGATTAAAAAGAGTCATTTTTTAATCAAACATGCGCATATACCTAGGGGAATGCTAATTCTGGTGGTATTATGCGCACAATTAAAACCAAGCAATATTTCTTTGCATTTATAAGTGCATTTAATTTAATTGCTCTTACATTCCTTGCTAAGTACTAATTTACAATAAACTACTATATTTATTTTTCAATAAAGTTTTAATTTCGCCTATAGTAAGTGGATGTGTGTTGCGACAAGGCATAGAAAAAAGTTATAAACTTTATTTTTCGTTAAGTATTGATTAACAAAGGCTCAGTTAGTCTATATAAAACTGATTGAGCTAGTATCGATTAGCTACAATTTAAAATTGTTCAAATGGGAAGAAAACAATGAAATTAAAATCACTTACAATTGCAATCGCGTTGGCTGCAACTAGCGCATCTACATTCGCTGCTGATAAAGAAGAAGGTTTCTACATTGGCGCATTTGGCGACTACTATGACGCATCTTGGAAAAACATGCGTGACCAAGCCGGTCTTGACGTAAACGAATCAACTGGCTGGGGTGTTGAAGCTGGTTACCGTTTCAGTGATTACTGGAGCGCACGTCTTGAATATGCAGACATGGATTTTAATGCTTTTGATAAAGTTGCTGGCAACCGTAACAATATTGATGGCGAGCGTTACGGTATTGATGCTCTTTACCATTTAGACGGCGGTCCTTTCTATGGTCTTTTCGGTATTAAAGAAATTGACGTAGTTGATGACAACACATTCTTAAATGCAGGTGTTGGTTACCAACATTTCATTACAGATGGCTTATTTGTAAATGCTGAAACAGCTGTATACCAAGGTCTTGACCGTGGTTACACAGATGTTGGTGCTAAAATTGGTATTAACTACTTATTTGGCCAAAACTCTGCTCCTGTAGAGCCAGTAAAACCAGCTCCAGAGCCTAAAGTAGTTGAAGTAGCTGTAGCTCCTGTAGACAGCGATAACGATAACATTCCTGATGCAGATGATAAGTGTGCTAACACACCAATGACTGATGCTGTGGATGGTACTGGTTGTACTTTATATGAAGATAAAGAAGTAACAGTAAGCTTATTAGTGACTTTCCCTAACAATGCTTCTGCAGTATCTACTCAATACTTAAATGATATTGAAAAAGTATCTGCATTCTTAAAAGAGTACCCAGATACAACAGTACTATTAGAAGGTCACACTTCTGCTGTAGGTAAAGCAACTTACAACAAATGGTTATCTAAAAAACGTGCTGATGCTGTAGCTAAGCAACTTGTTGCTGATGGTATTGCTGAAGACCGTATTACTACAGTTGGTTTAGGTGAAGAGCGTCTTAAAAATGATGCAAACACTAAAGCTGCAAACGCAGAAAACCGTCGTGTAGAAGCGCATATCAAAACTATCAAAAACGTTAAAGTTTTACGTTAATTAAATAGTTTGTAATAAAAACCCAGCCAAGTGCTGGGTTTTTTTATGCCTGTAATAAATTAATATTAGTTAATGGTAATGATTCTTACTTAATAAGTATTCATGAAAATAGTTTTTACTACAACCACTATTCATAGTATTTATAATCGGTATAATCAGTTGCGCAACTGGATGGATTTTCATCTATCCATAAAAGCTTTATAATTACGCGTTAGAATACTATAAGTATTGGGTAACTTATTTGCGCCCAAAGCGCTACCGGATACTTTCACGTCACCAAGAGGGCAATATTGTGCTACAAGAATATCGTAAACACGTAGAAGAACGTGCCGCGTTAGGTATCGTACCAGCGCCATTAGATGCTCAGCAAACTGCTGATCTTATTGAATTAATAAAAACCCCACCTGCAGGTGAAGAAGAATTCATTTTAGATTTGTTCATTCAGCGTATACCAGCTGGTGTTGATGATGCTGCTTATATTAAAGCGGGATTTTTAGCAGCTGTAGCTAAAGGTGAAGCTAATTCTCCACTTGTTTCTAAAGAAAAAGCGGCAGAATTATTAGGTACAATGCTGGGCGGTTACAATATCGCGCCAATGATTGACCTACTTGATGACGAAACACTTGCACCAATCGTAGTTAAAGGCCTTTCAAATACATTACTTATGTTTGATGCGTTCTACGATGTTGAAGAAAAAGCAAAAGCGGGTAATACATTCGCTAAGCAAATTATTGAGTCTTGGGCAAATGCAGAATGGTTTACTAATAAGCCAGCTGTTGCTGAAAAGATCTCAGTTACTGTATTTAAAGTAACTGGCGAGACAAATACTGATGACTTATCACCAGCACCAGATGCATGGTCTCGTCCAGATATCCCACTTCATGCTTTAGCAATGCTAAAAATTGAACGTGATGGAATTACACCAGACAAGCCAGGCGAAGTAGGTCCAATCTCTCAGCTTGAAGAATTAAAAACTAAAGGCTTACCACTTGCATATGTAGGTGATGTTGTTGGTACTGGTTCTTCTCGTAAGTCTGCAACTAACTCTGTACTTTGGTTCATGGGCGATGATATCCCATTCGTACCAAATAAGCGTGTTGGCGGTGTATGTCTAGGTAATAAAATTGCTCCAATCTTCTTCAATACAATGGAAGATTCAGGTGCATTACCAATCGAATTAAATGTTGATGAGCTTAACATGGGTGAGCAAATCGATATTTACCCGTACGAAGGTGTTGTTAAGAGCCACGGTACTGACAAAGTAATCTCAACTTTTGAACTTAAATCTGATGTAATTTTAGATGAAGTTCGTGCTGGTGGTCGTATACCACTTATCATTGGTCGTGGTTTAACTGATAAAGCACGTACATCACTTGGCCTAGGTCCAACTGATGTATTTAAAGTACCAACAGTGACAGAAGTGTCTGAAAAAGGCTTCACACTAGCGCAAAAAATGGTTGGTAAAGCGTGTAACGTTCCAGGTATTCGCCCAGGCCAATACTGTGAACCTAAAATGACAACTGTTGGCTCGCAAGATACAACAGGTCCTATGACACGTGACGAACTTAAAGACTTAGCATGTTTAGGTTTTTCTGCAGATTTAACAATGCAGTCTTTCTGTCATACGTCGGCTTACCCTAAACCAATCGATGTAAACACTCACCATACGCTTCCTGATTTCATCATGAACCGTGGCGGTGTGTCACTTCGCCCAGGTGATGGTGTAATTCACTCATGGTTAAACCGTATGTTATTACCAGATACTGTAGGTACTGGTGGTGATTCACATACACGTTTCCCATTAGGTATTTCATTCCCAGCAGGTTCGGGTGCAGTAGCATTCGCAGCAGCTACAGGTGTTATGCCTCTTGATATGCCTGAGTCAATTTTGGTTCGCTTTAAAGGTGAAATGCAACCAGGTATCACTTTACGTGACCTTGTACATGCAATCCCTTACTTCGGTATTAAAGAAGGTTTATTAACAGTTGAGAAAAAAGGTAAAATTAACGAATTCTCTGGTCGTGTACTAGAAATTGAAGGCGTTGAACACCTAACTGTTGAGCAAGCGTTCGAACTATCAGATGCATCTGCAGAGCGTTCTGCAGCAGGTTGTGCGGTTAAACTTTCTAAAGAGTCTATCGCAGAATACCTAGAATCAAACATTGTTATGCTTAAATGGATGATCTCTGAAGGTTACGGCGATGTACGTACTATTGAGCGTCGTATTACTGCAATGCAAGATTGGTTAGCTAACCCAGAACTAATGGAAGCTGACGCTGATGCAGAGTACAAACATGTACTTGAAATCGATTTAGCAGATATTAAAGAGCCAATCCTTTGTGCTCCAAATGACCCAGATGATGCACGTTTATTATCTGATGTTACTGGCGAGAAAATCGACGAAGTATTCATCGGTTCTTGTATGACTAACATCGGTCACTTCCGCGCAGCAGGTAAGTTACTAGATGGCTTTAAAGGTCGTATCCCAACTCAGCTTTGGGTTGCCCCGCCAACTAAGATGGATAAAGATCAGCTTACAGACGAAGGTTACTACGGTATCTTTGGTCGTGTAGGTGCACGTATCGAAACTCCAGGTTGTTCACTATGTATGGGTAACCAAGCACGTGTTGCAGACAAAGCAACGGTTGTGTCTACCTCTACACGTAACTTCCCTAACCGTTTAGGTAATGGCGCGAACGTATTCTTAGCTTCAGCAGAACTTGCTGCAGTAGCGGCTATTTTAGGTAAACTACCTACTCCAGCTGAGTACCAAGAATACGCAGCGAAGATTAATGCAACGGCTGCAGATACTTACCGTTACTTAAACTTCCACCGTATGCCTGCTTACACTAAAAAAGCAGACAATGTGATTATTCAACAAGCTGTATAACTTTTAGAGTTTGTTTAAAAACCCGCTTCGGCGGGTTTTTTATTGGCTAAAACAAATATTAGATAGTTCATGCTTCTTTTTTTGTATTATTGTATTAACTCTAGTCTTAAATTGCTTTTAAAGTAATTAATCGCGCAAAAATTCCTATCAAAATGCATTAAAATCCTTATCAATATTCTCATTATTTTAGGCGAGATTTTATGACAGCATTAAACAACCAGAATTTATTGCAACTACGTTTTGTTAACCAAGCAAATATTGATTTGGTTAAACCTTCTTTTGATAACCTTCCTGCAAACCTTTATGCAGATGGTGCCTTTCGTAAACGTCGTTATTCAGTAGTAAAAATGCAAAATGGTGAAATAAAGCTACAGCAAGCCAAAGCATTTGTTCAAGATGATTCAATTAATACTTTTCAAGGCAATGTAGAGCGTACTTACGAAAATTTAGAGCAAAGTTTACTTGAGTCAGAGGGCATGAAAAGCATTGTAAATGAGTTTCGCCAACTTACCGGTATTGATGAGCAGCGTGATATTGAAATTCATCAGTTCCGCATGCTTGCCATTGATAGCGATACACCTGCAGCGCCAGAAGGCGTGCATCAAGATGGTTTTGACCATGTATGTATATGCGGTGTTTCTCACGAGAACTTAGAAGGTGGCGAACTGCTTGTATACGAAAACAAGCAAGCTGAGCCTTGTTTTAAAATGGAAATAAAAGACGGCATGTTTGCATTAATAAACGACCGTCAAGTGTGGCATAACGCAACACCTATGAACAAAATTGATGCTAGCAAACCAGGTTACCTGGATTGTTTTGTATTAACGTCTTAAGGAAGTTAGGCATGAACATAACGCAATTACGTGAGCAGTTTCCAGCATTAATGCAGAACGTTGATGGTAAATCGCCAATATTTTTAGACGGACCAGGTGGCTCGCAGGTACCAACATCGGTGCTTACTGCGATGACAGCTTATTTAGGTCATTATAATTCGAACTTAGGTGGCGCGTTTTTTTCAAGTGATAAAACGGTTGAGTTGATGGCGAATGCGCGCCAAGCCGCCGCAGACTTACTTAATGCACCTAGCTCACAACAAATTGTGTTTGGTCCAAACATGACCAGCCTTACGTTTAGTTTTAGCCGTGCAATTTCACGCGACTGGCAGGCTGGCGATGAAATAATTGTAACCAATGCCGATCACTTCTCGAATGTATCGTCGTGGCAACAAGCTGCAGAAGATAAAGACGTTAAAGTTAATACGGCTTTAATTAACGAAGCTGATTGCAGCTTAGATATGGCGCAATTTGAAAGCTTATTAAACAGCAACACTAAGCTTGTAGCGGTCACTTACGCTTCAAATACCACAGGTTCAATTAATAATATTAAACGTATTGTTGAGCTTGCTCACGCTGTAGGTGCACTTGTTTATGTTGATGCCGTACATTATGCACCGCACGAACTTGTTGACGTGCAAGCACTTGATTGCGACTTCTTAGCGTGCTCTGCGTATAAGTTTTTTGGCCCGCATTTAGGTATGGTTTACGGTAAAAAAGAACATTTAGACGGGTTTACGCCTTACAAGGTTGAGCCAGCTAAAGACGTAGCACCAGGTCGCTGGGAAACCGGCACGCAAAGCTTTGAAGCAATGGCTGGTTTTATCGCAGCTGTTGATTACATTGCGGCGATTAGCGAACTTGACGATAGCCATTCACGCCGCGAAAAGTTAAGCGTTGCTTTTGCTAAAACTAAGCAGCACGAAATGGCGCTTAGCGAACACTTTTTAACGCGCTTAGTTAATTATCCACGTATTAAGTTATTTGGTATTGATGATTTTGATCGCCTTAATGAGCGTACACCTACTTTTGCTTTAATTTTTGAAGGGCTTGAGCCACGCGCCGTTTCAGAATTTCTAGGTAAGCAGCATATTTGTGTGTGGGATGGTAATTTTTACGCGCAAGGGTTGTGCAAGCAATTAGATGTGCTTGATAAAGGCGGCGTAGTGCGCATTGGTTGTATGCACTACAACACCATTGAAGAGCTAGATCAGTTGTTTAATTTATTTGATGCACTGCTCGGTTAAATAATACTGATTTTGGTGCGCTAACTCTTAGGCGCACCATATATTTGTTCTGCACGGTTAAACAATACCCACGAGGTTAAAATATACTTATTGTTTGATACTGGCTTATTGCCTCTATGAGTATGTGTAAAGTAGCCAGGTGCTATTACCATAGTGCCTTTTTGAGGGGCGATTTTACGGTTTTGATAATAAAACTCTGTTTCACCACCTTCTTCTACATCGTTTAAGTAAAACATAAATAACAACACGCGATGCAAAGCTTCATTGTGCTGTAGCTGCGGATAAACTTCACTGTGCCAGTAAGGGTAGCCACCTTTGTTTACTTCGTATTTTTGCGCTTGAATTTTACCGAGTCTAAAAATTTGCTGAACTAAAACGGGTAATTGCGGTTTACCCACTTCTTCAAAATTCTCTTGGGTTAAATCGACTACTTCGCCTGTTTTTGGATGATAAACCTTTAAGCCAAATGCCCCAATCATCATAAAAATATGCTCTTCAACATACTTAAAAACATGCTGTGCAGTCGTTTGTTGTATATGTTTTAATTGTTGTGCATATTCGGGGTGATTATTTAAGTGTAGGTCGTGGCTGTCTTTTTTCTTTAAGTCGACACCGCCCGATGTTACCCCTTGTCTTACATGCGGGCTTTGCGCGAATGTGGAAATAAATTCATCGCAAAACTCATCGCTTAATGCGTTATTAATAACGCGTATAAAGTCCGTCATGGTTTACCTTTATATAATTATTATTGGATTTTTATGTTTATTGAAAAAGTGATGCCGCGCTTTAGCGAAACAGATGCACTCGGACACATCAACAATACCGTACTCCCTGTATGGTTTGAAGTCGCGCGTGGACCTATTTTTAAGTTTTTTACACCGGACTTAAATCCACATGATTGGAAATTGATTATCGCCAAAGTTGAAGTGTCGTTTGTGGGCGAATTATTTTATGGCCACGAAGTGACCGTAAAAACCTCTGTAGAGCATATAGGCACTAGCTCTTTTACACTTAGGCAAGAAGCATGGCAACACGATAAATGCTGCGCAATAGGAAAAGCTGTGATGGTGAGGTACGATTTTATTGCTAAATCAAAGCAAGCGCTTAGCATTGACGAAAAAGCGGCGCTTAACGAGCATATTTACCAAGGGAGTTAACCTTACAAAGCTTATATTTTATATAAGCTCATGCTGAGCTGGATTAGTGTAAATAAATAATGGCAGCTGTAATACCTATCCTCAATAAGACTTAATCAATTTGAGGGATTAAATCTGACGATAACTGCGTTAAAAATTTCTGATATAGAACAACTAAATAACGAAATTTTTGCCTTGTTATCAACACGATTTTTTTTCCTCAAAATAGATCACTTAATTAAGTGAAGAGGTATAAATTTTTGTCGAGAAATTTTAACGTATTTAGATTGAGTTGCAGGCTCCAATTATATACTATTTATATTATATATTGTTGCGCCGTTATAACAGGAAATGTTAATTCGGTAATTTGATTGGAGTATGCGTGTGACATCTATTGCCAGTAACCAGCCTTTACAAGTTATTCAGCTCAGTGATGGTGAGAATTTAACAGCTGAAATTTTACCGTTTGGCGCAATAATAAAAAGCATTAAATTTAAAAAACAAGAAATGACGCTTAGCGTCGATGACCCTCAATACTATCTTGAAAACCCATTTTACTTAGGCGCTACAGTAGGTCGATACGCTAATCGTATTGCAAAGGGGCGTTTTAGCTTATCTGGTACGCAGTATCAATTAGAGGCAAATAACGGTCCTAATAGCCTACATGGCGGTGTTAAAGGTTTTAATAAAGTACTTTGGCAAGTAACCAAACAAACTGAAAGTGAAGTTGAGCTTTATTATTGCTCGCCCGACGGCGAACAAGGTTTCCCCGGTGAGTTGCAGGTTTGGCAAACTATTAGCGCTAAAAACGGCGAGCTTACTCTGCACTTTAAAGCGCTAACCAATAAAGAAACGCTCGTTAACTTTACTAACCATTGCTACTTTAATCTTGATGGCAGCTCATCAATTAATGAGCATCTTGTTCAAATTAATACCGATCGTTACCTTCCTATTGATACAACTAGTATTCCACTTAATGAAGCCGCTTTAGTTTGCGGTACCTGCTTTGACTTTACTAAGCCAGCTCAAGTTGGTGAGGCCTTAAGCGCCGTTCATCCTCAGCTAGAAGCTGGAAATGGCTTTGATCACTGCTATATTTTTAATGATGACAGCAGTTTAAAGACGATGGCTACATTAACTTCGCCACACACGAACGTTAGTTTAACCCTTAAAAGTACGCAGCCAGGCATGCAGCTTTATACCGCAAACTTTGTTGGTTCGCCTTTTAAAGCACGGCAAGCTTTGTGTTTTGAAGCGCAAAATTGGCCAGATGCGCCAAATCGTGAAAATTTTCCAAAGGCTAATTTATTGCCAGCAGAGAAATACGAACAGGTTATTATTTACGCTTTTTCTGAGTGAATACAGTTCTTTAATGTTAATTAAAAGAAAACCAAAAGAAAATATACGGTAATTGAATGCTATCCATAATTAAGGAAAAGGTTGCACTTTTTGCCGGTTTAAAGTATTTATAATATAAATAGTATTTGAAACTATACGCACTACCACAACGACACAACGACTACACACAATCAGGAGTTTTTAAAAAATGGTAATTAACAATAAGTTATCGTTCAACAAGAAAACCGCGCTCAGTATTGCTATCACTGGTATATTGGCAAGCGGAAGCGTTGCAGCTCAAGGCGCTGAAGGCAATACGCCTACAGTAGTAAATGAAGATGTTGAAGTTATCGCAGTAACGGGTATCCGCAGCAGCTTACGTTCATCAATGTTAGATAAAAAAGCATCTAATGTTGTTACAGACGGGATTAAAGCAGAAGATCTTGGTAAATTTCCTGATTTAAATGTAGCAGAGTCTCTGCAACGTATTACAGGTGTAGCAATTGACCGTAGTGGTGGTGAAGGCCAAGCGGTAACTATTCGTGGTTTTGGTCCACAATTTAATACTGTACTTGTTAATGGTCGTCAAATTGCGACAGACAGTGCAGGTCGTGAATTTAATTTTGATGTATTAGCAGCAGATCAAATCACCGGTGCTGATATTTATAAAAGTAATACTGCAACGCTTCAAGAAGGCGGCATTGGTGGTACGGTTAACGTAACTACAGCACGCCCTTTTGATTTTGGTGGTTTACATATTTTAGGTTCAGTTAAAGGTATGTACGAAAGCCTTTCTGAAGAAGTATCTCCATCAACATCATTCTTAATAAGTAATACGTTTAACGATGACAAGCTAGGTGTGCTTTTTGCCATCACTAATCAACAACGTAAACTTCAAAATAACCAAATTTTAACGGCAGGTTGGCGCGGTGGCCAAACAATATCTAACCCAACTGATGGTGTATTGTTTGAAAATGCCTACATTCCACGTAACTGGGACCAAGTAGTTGATGAGCAAGACCGCGAGCGTACAAATGCAAGTTTAGTACTTCAATACGCACCATCTGACGATGTTACGATTACGGTTGATGGAATGATTTCAAAATTTGAAGTTGATTCGTCGGTGCGTGATTTAGCATCTTGGTTCGAACCAGACCGTGTAGGCAGCGCAACAATTGATGCTGAAACGGGTACGCTTTTAACTTTCTCTCAAGAAGTTGGCTTAGGCGCACCAAGTGGCGACCCTGCAAGCGACTTTGTATCACATACACGTAACTCACGTGACGTAACTAATAAAGCATTTGGTATTAATGTAGATTGGCAAGTAAACGAGTCACTAAAAGCAAAATTTGATGTATCTCGCTCAACAGCTGAAAACGACCGTGCAGGTAATGATCGTTTTAACGTAGTGGGTATTATTAACAGCTATACTTTTGACGGTACAGGCAGCATTCCTACCGTACAGCATGATGGCTTTGAAAATGGTTCATTGCCAGATCCAAGCCTAGCGCGTCTTCACTACAACGAAATTGGTAATCAATTTACTGATGAAGATGAAATCACTGAAGTAAAAGCCGATTTTGAATACGTGCCAGATAAAGGCCCAGTAGAGCGTATTAACTTTGGTGCTTATCGCCAAGAGCGTGAAAAATCTAGCTTCCAAATTTTTGGTAGCCAATGTCAATTTTGTGGTTACGGTACACAAGCACCGCTTGATGAAATTGATTTTGAAGCATACACAGCGAGTAATTACTTCCCTGGTTTGATCGATACATTTTATAGCTACGATGGCGATAAAATGCTTGATTACTTAGCCGATCAAGGTTTTCCAGTAGAGCCAACGCTACAAAATAACCGTTACACAATTAACGAAGACATCACTAGTTTATACATGGACTTTACGCTTGGTTTTGATTTAGCTGATATGCCGGTAACCGTTAATATGGGTGCTCGTTACTCTGAAACCGATATTGAAGTTGCTGCTATACAAAGCTTTATTAGCGATGTAGTTCCAACGTCAGATGCGACATTGTTTGCTAACGTATTTGGTCCTGCGACTAATATTGAACAAGGTACTAGCTACTCAAACTTACTACCGTCTTTCAACGTTAAGCTTGAGCTACAAGATAATATGATTTTACGTTTTGCCGCGTACGATAGTATTACTCGTCCAACTATGTCTCAGTTATCTCCTGCGACAAACTTTAACGAACCACGTCGTCAAAACTTAACGGCAAGTGGTGGCAATCCAGCACTTAAACCATTCCAATCAGAAAACTGGGATATCTCTTACGAGTGGTACTACAACGATGCTAACTTATTTAGCTTTGCAGTATTTAGTAAAGAAGTTGACGACTTTATTGTTACGTTAACGGGTGCAGAAACATACGAAATGTCTGACCGTTCAGGTCCTGATTTTGCGTGTACTACATGTACAGACCAAACAGATGACGAACTTATTGGTAGCTCAGAAGTTTACACTGTAAGCCGTCCTCAAAATGGTGAGTCTGCAACTGTAACCGGCTTCGAAGTGGGTGTTACTCACATGTTTGAAAATGGCTTTGGTTTTATCGCTAATGCGACTGTTGTGAATAGCGACATTAGTGTAGGTGATGATACAACTCAAACATTTGCACTTGAAGGTTTGGGCGATTCACAAAACTTAGTATTGTTTTATGAGCAAGACAACTGGCAAGCACGTGTTGCATTTAACAACCGTGAAGGCTTTTTACGCTTAGTTGATAACGGCTTCAATGGTGAACCAGTGAACGTAGAAACGTACGGCCAGTGGGATATTAGTGCAAGCTACGATATTAATGAAAACTTCACTATTTTTGCTGAAGGCATCAATATCACTGAAGAAGAGTTAGTACAAACAGGTCGTTTTGCTAACCAAATTTATTCAGTGGAAGATAATGGCTCACGTTACGCGTTTGGTATTCGCGGATCGTTTTAATTAATGTTTGAGGCGAACTTCTCGCCTCTTGTTTCATTGCAGCACATTAGTGCTAATACCAATTAGGTTAATTTAACAGTAATGTGTATTAGTTAACCTAATTGGCTAAAATGAAGCCACATTAAATCCAAATGCCCTACCGGGCATTTGTTGTATAAAACGTTATCAAAGATACTCAAAGAGTAGTCCATTATGAATAAAACAATAAAAACAATCGCAGTAATTGGTGGCGGCACAGCAGGATGGTTGAGCGCTGCAATTATAGCTTCGTATCACCAAGGAAAAAATGGTGATGGCTTAAAAGTGATGTTGGTTGAATCGTCAGATATTCCAACAATTGGTGTAGGTGAAGGTACCTGGCCCACTATGAAAAACACACTTCAGCAAATAGGTTTGCGTGAAGTTGATGTATTTAAAGCCTGTAACGCTACCTTTAAGCAAGGTGGTAAATTTGTAAATTGGACGCACGGCAACAACGACTTTTACTACCATCCATTTACTGTACCGCTAGGCTACGGCCGCATAGATTTAGCCCCTTATTTAGATAATGTTGAAGACTTTGCACAGCAAACTAATTTTCAACATGATATTTGCGAAGCAAGCTTAGCCCCAAGAGGTATAGCGCAAGGTGAATATCAAGGTAATTGTAATTATGCTTATCACTTAGATGCCGGCGCTTTTGCAGAAATGCTTAAACAGCATTGTAAAAGTAAGCTTGGTGTAGAGCATATTATTGGTACTGTTGATCAGGTAAAACTTGATGACGATGGTGCAATAAATGAGCTTACTCTAAAAGATCAAACCCGCATTATAAGCGCCGATTTATTTATAGACTGTACTGGTTTTTCATCATTGTTATTAGGCCAAGCGCTCAACGTAACGTTTAAAAAAATGGACCACGTGCTATTTAACGACAGCGCACTGGCAATGCAAGTCCCTTACGATGAAAACGATGACTCCTTAGCCAGCCATACCATAGCAACAGCGCAAAATGCTGGATGGATTTGGGATATAGGTTTAACGCATCGCCGTGGTGTAGGGCATGTTTATTCCAGCAAATTTTTATCAGACGATGAAGCAGAGCAAAACTTACGAAACTATTTAGGCGATGCAGCAAACGGTTTAACTGCCCGTAAAATTAGCTTTGAGTCGGGCTACCGTGAGAAGTTTTGGCATAAAAACTGTGTTGCAGTGGGTATGTCAGCAGGGTTTGTAGAGCCGCTTGAAGCAACCGCTATTATGCTTGTTGAAATTTCAGCACGCTTTGTAGCAGAGCATATGCCAGCAGATACACAAGTAATGCCTATTGTAGCTAAACGCTTTAACGAGCAAATGGACTACCGCTGGCAGCGCATTATCGACTTTTTAAAGCTCCATTACATGCTAACCAAGCGTCCAGAACCTTACTGGCAAGCGCATGTACATCCGGACACTATTCCACAAACCCTGCAAGAAGATTTACTGCTTTGGGGAAGCCGTGGCCCGCTTATTCAAGATTTTCATGGCGCATTAGAGTTATTCCCAGCCGCCAGCTACCAGTACGTTTTATATGGTATGGGCTTCAAACCAGACTTTACTAAACAGGCTTATTTGTATTCACAAGACGCGCAAGCCAAACAAATAATTGAACGTAACAGCCAGCTTACACAGCAGATGTTGCAAACTTTGCCGCCACACCGCGCTTATATTGAGCAGTGGTTAGCGGCTAACCCAGTTTAAGGATGTGTAACTATGGCTATTAGTGAACTCGTAAACACTAAACACCAAACATTAAAAATCAACCCTAATGCAGGTGTTGAATATGCAAAAACGCAGCATTTAGTTAATTTAAGAGCTAACGAAGTGGCAAAAGCAGCCTGCGACTTACCTATTTTTTTAGCACGTAATACACAAAATGGTAGTTATACCGTATCAGCGTTAACCAGCTTTAGTGCAGGTCAAAGTTTATTGGTTAATAACAACCAATGGCAGGCACTTTACACACCGGTATGTATACAAACTCACCCTCTTTATTTAATGACCCGTGAAGCAAATAGCAGCGACTACTTTATTGCGATTGATGATCAAAGCTCAGCCGTAAATACGCAGCAAGGCGAGGCACTATTTGATGCTAAAGGTAAGCCAAGCTTATTTTTAAATTCACAGCAAAAGCTACTTGAGAGCGATTTAAAAAATGATTATCAAACGTATCAATTTACCCAAGAAGTAGCGCGCTTAGGGCTTATTAAAAACATAGATATTGTATTGCAGTTTGAACAAGGCGAAACCCAAACTATTCAAGGTTTGAGCACCGTTGATGAAGACAAACTGCAAACTTTAGATAGCGATACCGTTGCAAACTTACACAAGCAAGGTTACCTAAGTGTGCTTAACAGTATGCTTATTTCACTGTTTCAGTTAAATGCATTGGTAAAGCTGCACAACCAACGTCCCGAACTTATGCCTTTAAAGCAAATTAAGTTAGAACTAAGTCGAGATGCGCACGCGCTGTAGCGTGCACTTTTTTATTACACAGACATTGCGCGTAACGCGTAGGAGACACACACATGTCAGATAACATTTTACAGCTGGTGGTTTTTGTTTTTGTCACCGCTTTAATTGGTGGCCTTACTTATTGGAAATGCCGAGGCCAAAATCGTAATAACGGACAAAGCCAAACCAAAGAGTATTTTTTAGCGGGCGGTGGCCTTACTTGGATGTTTGTTGCAGGTTCAATAACACTTACTAACTTAAGTACCGACCAACTAGTGGGTATGAACGGTAACCAAATGGCTTTGCTTGTTTGGTGGGAGCTTGCGGCGATTATTGGCTTAATTATTTTAGCCAAAGTGTTTATTCCTGTTTATTATAAATACAACTGTACAACGACCACAGAGCTTTTAGAAAAGCGCTATAACAACAAACATATTCGCGCTGTTATTGGGGGATTATTCTTTTTAGGTAATGCACTTATTTACATGCCAGCGGTAATTTACTCAGGTGCGCTGTTTATGCAAACCATGTTTAAGGTTGATATTCCGCTAATGTATATTGCCACCGCATTTGCCATTGTAGGTGCTATTTATGCGTTTTTTGGTGGTCTACGTGCAGTTGCAGTGTCTGATACTTATAACGGCTTACTGGTACTGGGTATGGCTGTTTTAGTGGTGTTTTTAGCACTAAATGCGATTGATTATGACTTTACGGGTATTCCTGAGGAGCGCTTAACACTCATCGGCGATGCTGATTCACCTATTCCATGGCCAACACTTTTAACCGGTATGATCTTTATTCAAATGTATTACTGGGGTACTAACCAAACAATTACGCAACGAGCCATGGCTGCTCCTAATGTTAAAGAAGCGCAAAAAGGTATATTTGCCGCAGCGGGAATTCGTTTTTTAATCGTCCCTGCCATTGTGGTATTACCGGGTATCATTTCGTTTAAACTTTACGGCGATATTGGCGACGCTGCTTATGGTCGAATTGTAGGTGATGTAATGCCAGCATGGTTAACCGGTGTGTTTGCAGCGGCAATGGCAGCCGCTGTACTCTCTACTTACAACAGCTTATTAAATTCAGCTACAGCACTATACGTGTGTGACATTCACGAAGCTTACTTTAATAAAGAGCCAAGTGTTGTAAAGCTAAGCGGTTACGTAACATTGCTACTAACAAGCTTAACACTGGTACTTGTACCAATTTACCAGCAAGCAGACAGTATTATTAACTTGCTACAGCAATTAAACGGCTTATTAAGTATGCCTATATTCTCAATTTTTGTAGTGGGCTTATTATTTAAAAATGTTGATGCACGTGCAGGTATTGCAGCAGTAATTTTAGGTGTTGTAATGTACGGCATGCTTACGTTTGCAAACTCACCACTACATACTGACATTCATTACATTCATTTAATGCCAATTACACTGATTGTATGTGTAGCTTTTGCATTGATAGTAAATAAAGTGGTATTTGGTTTGAATGCGCAGTGGGCAGGTAAAACACCGACACTTGATGACGCAGGACAAGTACAAGTACAAAAATAGATTGTAAATAGTTTAAGCTGACAAAATCGGTCATGGGGCAACTCTGGCCGATTTTTTATATATATTAAAAGCAATAACAGAATTTTAAAGTAAAGGTTAGTTTAATAACTTTTATTACAGTGGTACTTCCAGTGAGTTTATCTGACTATTTGCGATGTAAAGACTATCAAAAACTAATTTGTATGATATATACTATTATTGAGTGTCACCATCTGATAGATTGTGGCTCAAGCAAAGAGATACATTTAGTAAATAGTGTAGCTTACTAATTTTCGTTATATTTATAACTCACACAATGAACAAGAGGATAGGAAAATCATGGCCGACACTAAATCATTTTATCGATTAGACAGTGTAAACAGCACCGTTATTTTCGACTGCCAGAGCAAAACACCGGCGTTACTGTACTTTGGTAAACGCCTATCTGAGCAAACAACAGAAACAATGCTTACTCAGCTTGCTACCCGTCAAGAGGTAAAATGTGCCGTGGTTGAAGAAGCGCCTATTTCTCTATCTCCTTTATTAGGCGAAGGCTTTACTGGCGCGCCAGGGCTTGAGCTAGTAAATGATTCAATCGCATGGTCAGTTGGGCCAGAGCTTCAAGAAGTGCGTCAGCCTTCAAGTGCGACTGTTGAGTTTGTAAGTGTAGATAAGCTTCGTGGTATTGAAGTCGTGCACAGCATTACGCTTGACAACAACAGTGACGTACTAAGTGCACATACTGTATTAACTAATTTAGGTGACTCACCACTGAGCGTTAATTTTTGCGCCGCGCCAACATTTCAATTGCCAGATAGCGTAAGCAAAATAGTGAGCTTTGAAGGTCGTTGGTCAAACGAATTCCAGCGTCAATCTGTTGATTTAGTGCTTGGCAGCTTTGTACGTGAAAACCGTAAAGGCAAAACATCACACGATGTGTTTCCTGGTTTATTAGTGCATAACGAAAATGCAGGCGAGCAACACGGCGAATGTTACGGCTTTCATTTAGGTTGGAGCGGCAACAATAAACTACGCGCAGAGCTTTTAGCTGAAGGTCGTCGTTATGTACAAATGGGTGAGCTATTACTTCCTGGTGAGCTTACGCTTGCTAAAGGTCAAACGTATCAAAGCCCGAGCATTTATGGCTCGTTTTCAAGTGAAGGTTTTAGTGCGCTTTCTCGTAATTTCCATCGTTTTGTTAAAGCTAATTTACTTAGCCAAGCGCAACGTGAAAAAGCGCGCCCTGTGCATTACAACACGTGGGAAGGTATTTACTTTGATCACGACGTAGACACGCTTAAGCAACTAGCCGACAAAGTAGCGCCGTTAGGTATTGAGCGTTTTGTACTTGATGATGGCTGGTTTAAAGGCCGCCGTGGCGACAATGCAGGCTTAGGTGATTGGACAGTAGATTACAAAATTTACCCTGATGGTTTATCGCCAGTCATTGATCATGTTAATAGCTTAGGTATGGAGTTTGGTATTTGGTTTGAACCAGAAATGGTTAACCCAGATAGTGATTTATACCGCGCGCATCCTGATTGGGTTTTAGGCTCAGAAAATAACGAGCAGTTAAGCTTTAGAAATCAGCTAGTACTTGATTTAACGCGCTCTGAGGTTGTTGAGTACCTATACAAAGCGATTGACGATATTTTAGTTGAATACCCAACTATTAAGTACATTAAATGGGATATGAACCGCGATATTAACCATGCGGGTAATTTTGATGGCAAGCCTGCTGTGCATCAGCAAACATTGGCACTTTATCGTTTAATTGACCGTATTAAAGCGGCGCACCCTGGTCTTGAAATAGAAAGCTGTTCGTCAGGTGGTGCACGTGTAGATTACGGCGTACTTGCACACACAGATCGTGTATGGACGTCAGATTCAAACGATGCGCTAGATCGCCTTGAAATACAGCGTGGATGTTCTTTCTTTTTCCCATCGTCGGTTATGGGTGCACACGTAGGCCCACGCGATTGTCATATCACAGGGCGTAATGTAAGTATTGAAATGCGTGCTGCGGTATCAATGTTTGGCCACATGGGAATCGAAATGGACCCACGTGAACTGACCGATCACGAATACAATGCACTTAAAGCGGCAATAGCACTTCATAAAGAGCATCGTGAGTTTATTCATGCTGCCGATTTATACCGCCTAGATAGCGACGATTTATCAATTAACTTTGGTTTAATTGATGCGCAAAAAACAAAAGCGTTATTTGCCTATAACAGCGTTCGCGAAACACCGCGTACAGCGCCTAATAAGCTTCGTTTTGTTGGCCTAGATTCCGATGCGCAGTACACACTTAATTTAGTGTGGCCGGTAAAATTTGAAGAGTATCGCCCATCTTCTATTGCTGCGGTAAATGGTCAAACATTTACAGGTGAAGCGCTAATGCAGTTTGGTTTACAAATGCCAATTTCATTCCCGCAAACATCGCTTATATTTGAGCTTAATAAAGCTTAAATTTAACTAAGAGAAGTAAAGGGCGAAAATCGCTTTTATGCTGCTCTATTGAGATATCAGAAGTCAGCTCTATATTGTTTAGAGCTGACTTTTTTATATCCTTAGTAAGCTAATTTAGTAAATTAACTTAGTAAACTCAAAAATATAGAAAATAGAGTGGTTACGCTTGCGCGTAATTTTGCTTATTACCCAACCAACGTTGAATTAGCGGGTCAACAACCTCTGGGTGTTGCTTAAGCATTTGCTGTGCAATCGGTCTAACTTGGTTGAGGATGTGCTTATCGCGGGTAAGATCGGCAATTTTAAACTCGGCTAACCCTGTTTGTTTTGTACCGAGTACTTCACCAGGGCCACGAATTTCTAAATCGCGCTCTGCTATCACAAAGCCATCGTTACTATCGCGTAGTACACCTAATCGCTTTTGAGCGGTATGAGACAGTGGTGCGTGGTATAAAAGCACGCAATGCGATGCAGTAGCGCCACGGCCAACTCGCCCACGTAACTGATGCAGCTGTGCTAAGCCTAAGCGCTCAGGGTTTTCTATAATGATTAAGCTCGCATTAGGGACATCTACACCAACTTCAATAACCGTCGTGGCAACTAAAACATGTATATTACCTGCCTTAAACTCGCTCATAATGGCTTGTTTTTCAGCTGATTTCATTCGCCCATGTACTAAGCCTACGTTTAGCTCTGGTAATGCTTCTTTTAACTGTAGTGCACTGTCTTCGGCGGCTTGGCATTGCAGTACTTCAGATTCATCAATAAGTGTACACACCCAATAAACTTGGCGGCCTTGCTCGTTACACGCTAATTTAACGCGGGCAATAATATCGTCTCTGCGAGTATCAGGAAGTGCCACTGTTGTGATTGGCGTACGCCCAGGTGGCAGCTCGTCAATCACAGAGGTTTCTAAGTCGGCATAGGCGGTCATGGCGAGTGTACGTGGAATGGGTGTTGCGGTCATGACTAGTTGATGAGGGTAACAATCACCAAACTTACCTTTTTCACGCAGTGATAAACGCTGGTGGACACCAAAGCGGTGTTGTTCATCAATAACGATAAGCACTAAGTTATTAAACTTAACTTCATCTTGAAATAAAGCGTGAGTACCTACAATCATTTGCGCTTCACCAGAGGCTATTTTTTCAAGTGTTGCTACGCGCTCTTTGCCTTTTGTTTTACCGCCAAGCCAAGCAACTGTTATACCTAGTTGATTAAACCACGTTGTAAAATTAACACCATGTTGCTCTGATAAAATTTCAGTAGGAGCCATTAAAGCGACTTGAAAGCCCTGCGCAATGGCTGTTAGTGCACTAAGTGCTGCTACTAGGGTTTTACCTGAGCCTACATCGCCTTGTACTAAACGCATCATGGGATACGCGTGTTGCATGTCACCTTTAATCTCAGCAACTACGCGGCTTTGCGCATTTGTGGGTGCAAAAGGAAGTTGCTCTAAAAATTGGCTTTCTAATGTGTTTACCGGATTTAATGCCACGGCTTTAACTTGTTGCCCTTGCTCTCGCACTTTTAATAAGCTGAGGTTTTGAGCAAGTAACTCCTCAAATACAAGGCGCTGTTGAGCAGGGTGAGTACCTTGCTCTAATGCAGCTACATCAACATTATTTGGTGGGCGGTGCAGTAATAATAGTGCGTCACTTAGCGGCATATTTGATGGCTGCCACTGTGAAGGCAGTAGTTCTTCTACTGAGTATTTATTTAGTAAATCAATAGCCTGTTCGCTTAAAGCTCTAATCGATAGTTGCTTTAAGCCTTCGGTTGTTGAATAAACGGGCGTTAATGTTGTCGCTACCGGCTGCTCGTTAGAGGTATCGCTGATGCTGTATTCAGGATGACTCATTTCAAAGCCAACACGGCCACGGCGCACTTCACCAAAACAACGTATTATTTTACCAGCGCTAAATGCGTTTTTTTGTGCAGCGGTAAAATTAAAAAATCGTAGTGTTAGCCTGCCAGTACCATCATTGATTTGGCAAACAAGCATGCGCCTTTTTCCAAACGTGATTTGGCTTGTTTCAATTGTTGCTTCAACACTCACGTGGCTATGTAGTGACAACTCATTAATCGCGTATAAGCGAGTGCGATCTTCATAGCGAAGTGGCAAATGAAAAAGCATATCTTGCACAGTTAAAATACCTAGCTTTAACAAACGCTCAGCCATTTTTGGGCCGACCCCTTTGAGCTCTGTAATTGGGTATTGATTTAAGCTAGGTTTAGACAAATTATATCAATCTTATTATTTGTGAATAAGTTAAGTGTACTTACAGAGCTTTAGTCCATCAAGTATGTTTTAAAGCTTGCCAAAATTGCTCGTCAGCGACTATTTCGCCGTTTTCATCAAGTGCAGGATAAGGTAATTTTTTTTGTTTACACTGCCTTGCGATAATAGGGTGGCAGCCTTCAAAGTAAAGTGGATGTTTAACTTCGGCGCTCAACATATCTCTATTATATAAACCAGCCAGCTCGCGTTGGCGCTGTGCTTCAAACAATATTAGCGCAGCAGCAACTGAAACATTTAGCGATTGCACCATGCCTTGCATTGGAATAATAATATTTTGATCGGCATATTCTAGGGCTTTTTCTGATATCCCTGTTTTTTCTTGTCCAACAATAATAGCCGTTGGCTTGGTGTAATCTACTTCTCTAAAATCAACGGCATCTTCTGATAAGTGAGTCGCTAATATTTGTATTTCTGGATTGCGTTCACGCATTGCAGTAACTGCATCATCAATATTTCTATGTAAGTGCGTCTCTAGCCAGTTTTTACTGCCACCTGAGGTATTATTTGTTAGCCATTTTTGCTTTTCAGGCCATACAGCATGTACGTGATGACAACCAACCGCATCAGCACTTCGTACTATTGCAGATAAGTTATGGTGTTTGTGCACGTCTTCTAAGCACACGGTTAAGTCTGTTTGACGGCGCGAAAGTACGTCTTCGATTCTTTGATAGCGAGTTTGCTGCATGGTTATCCTCTTTTTTCGGCAATTATACGAGATTTTTGCAGTTAAGGCATTACCGTACGGCTAATTGGATTTTGTAGAGAAATCAGTGTTTCTGTTGATTGAATGGCTTCTATTGCCTGTATTTTATTAATCAGCACATCTTGTAAGTGATCAATGGACTTTGTCATTACCTTTATAAATATACTGTAGTTACCTGTTGTGTAATAAGCCTCTACCACTTCCTCCAATGCTTCTAGCTTTATAAGTGTTTGTGGGTAATCACGTGCGTTATTTAAATTAATACCTATAAAGCAACACACATCGTAGCCTAGCTGTTTAGTATTAATCGTTAATTGGGTGCCTGTAATGATCCCTGCTTGCTTCATTTTTTCAATTCTTACGTGAATTGTCCCAGCGCTTACATTAAATCTTTTTGCTAATTCGGCGTACGCAGTACGGGCATTTTCCATTAATGCATGAAGTATCTGTTTATCGAGATTATCGATTAAATAATTTTCCATTATATTTTTCTCATAAAATTATCGAATATATGATTTTTATACCACTTAATTGATGGTTTTAATATGTTAAAGCTATTTTTATTATGGGATGTTGAATTAATTCATCAAATCGTTACATTAACCTCATTAAAGGCGCTCATTAGGGCGCTTTTTATAAATTAAGCAAGTAACAATAACTGGGAATGAGGCCAATTATTATGAGTTCACACTATGTGCAGCAACAGCAGCAAATAAGTAAAGTTAAACAATTTTTTTCACAGCAACTAGAAACCCAACTTGGGCTGGTTGAGGTTCAAGCCCCTATTTTGGCTAAAGTAGGTGACGGCACGCAAGATAACTTAAGCGGCCATGAAAACGCAGTTGCTGTAAATGTAAAAGCGATTACAGATAGCCGCTACGAAGTGGTGCATTCATTGGCTAAGTGGAAACGTAAAACACTGGCAACTTATGGCTTTGGTGTTGGTGAGGGTATTTATACTCAAATGAAAGCTTTGCGCCCAGATGAAGATTCATTAAGTCCTATTCATTCTGTATATGTTGATCAATGGGATTGGGAAAAAGTAATTAACGAAACCACAGAGCGTTCGCTGGCAACACTAAAGCAAACTGTTCAATCTATTTATAAAGGGATAAAAGAGACGGAAGCTTTTGTAAGTGAGTCTTATGGTTTGACGCCTTTTTTACCGGACGACATTAAGTTTGTGCACAGTGAAGAGCTACGTAAAATGTACCCTGACTTTAGCGCTAAACAGCGCGAAAAAGCCATTGCACAAGAATATGGTGCTGTATTTTTAATTGGTATTGGTGGCGCGCTTGGTGATGGCAAAATCCATGATGTAAGAGCCCCAGATTACGATGATTGGTCTACGCCAACGTGCGATCAATATATGGGTTTAAATGGTGATATTTTAGTATGGAACCCAGTACTTGAAGACGCATTTGAAATTTCATCAATGGGTATACGTGTAAGTCCTGAGGTTTTAAAAGCGCAGTTAAGTACAACTGGAGATGAAGACCGCTTAGAGTTTGATTGGCATAAAGCGCTACTACAAAGTAAATTTCCGCAAACAATTGGCGGTGGAATAGGGCAGTCGCGCTTAGCGATGCTCTTGCTACAAAAGCAGCATATTGGTCAAGTACAAGTGGGTGTATGGCCGCAGCAAACACATGCTGAGGTAAGCGGTTTACTTTAAATGTGAATAAATTTGAGTGCTCAATAGAGCACTCAGTTATTAGCTTGTTTTGAACTCTATTTCAATTTTGTTATTCAAAAGTTTAACGTTGCACGGAGGGTAATTGCGGATTGTTTTGAGTACTTTATCAAAAATATGAATCTCTACACCTGAATGCAAAACAGAATTTACCGCTAAATTAGCGTCGTTAAGTAAATCGTGTAAGTCGTGATCTAAGTTTGAAAGACGTTTTTCTAATTGCTCTGCCTGCTCACAATAATGCTTTTGAGTAGCACCAATTTTAGTAATTAATAGTTTTTTCTTCTCGGCATCCTTCACTAAATCAGTTTTTTCTAGTGCTGCTTGCAACGTGTCTAGCTGTGCATCTGTTTTAGCTAAGTCTTTAAAGCAATTATCAGTATCAGCGGTTATTTCGGCGCCAGAAGCCGCTAGGTTAATAATCATTTTAGCGCCTGATTCATTCCCTATTTCGCCAGCAATGAGGGTCGTTGCATCGAGTATTTCGCCACCAAATATTTTACCCTTAGGTAAGTCGGATTGACCAACTTGCAGTAAGCGTTTAGCTTTCATTACACAGTGGCTTGTTTGGCGATCAATAAAAATATTATTTGCTTCTAGGTAGCAATACTGTGAATGGGATACGTGAATATCACCTCGTGCAATAAGCTTACAAGACAGTGATTGTTCATCGGCTTTTTGATGGCCAATAATGCCTTGTTTAACGGTGATGTTTCCGCCTGCGGTAAGCTCTCCTGATTCAACAGTGCCAAATATAGTAATATCGCCTTTGGCTGTTACTTTCATTCCAGGGTCTATATTACGGGTAACAATAACACTTCCTTGAAAGTCAATGTGGCCGCTTTTTACGTTTACATCTGAAATGGTAAAAATATCGTCGACACGCATACCATTATTAATTTCAACCGGAACACCTGCAATAGTAGAGACTAGTTCAAGCGGATTTAGCTTTGATATTTCGGTGCCTTCGCCTGCTACTAATTGTTTATTTTCTCCGGGTTTTGCGGGCAGTATGTCACCTATTACGGTGAAGCCTTCTTTACCAGGGGTTGCTGGTTGTTGGCGAATAAGCACAGAGCCTGGCTCTACGCTTGCAAGCTTGCCAAAGTCGCGCATATCCACGCTGCCATCTTCTTTGAGCTTGGGGGTTTTTAAACGGTCTTTTAAAGTCTCTACGGTTGTTATTAGTTTAGTGGCCAAACCATCACTTGGTAGCCTACCTTTAGCTAATACTCCCTTAACGACAGAACCCGCTGTATGCTCAAACTGTTTTTGCAGTAGCAACTCTAAAAATGCTTGCTTATAGCCACGCACAATTCCTGCTTTAACGAGTTGTTTTTTTGCATCTTCTAAACTTAATAATTTTCCGCCTTGGGCAAGGGTTAGCTCGCCAATGGCCAGCATTTTATCGTCGCTAATTGTTACATTTAAAGTGGCATTGTGTTTTGTTGCTACAACCAGAGTGTGTTGTGTGTTTTCGTTTTTAAAAAAATCATTAATAGCGTCATGATCTATTTTGCAGTCGCAAAAAGCTGACTTTTCGAGAGCCTCTAAAATAAATGCAGCGCTGGGAGGAATATGTTCTTTTACATCAAGTAAAACATTTCCATTGTTGGCAAGCTTAAACACGAGTTAATCCTTTTTTACTACTTAAGTTAAGTTTGTTTTTTAAAACACAACTACAGATTGCTAGAAATTTACATTTGAGTCAAGAAGTCACAGAGAACGAAGTGCTAAGAGGGAAAAAAAGGCTATAGAGAGGCTCTATAGCCTGTAATACTTAATTGGTAGAAGGAAGTTCCATTATTCCATCTATTTCAACTTGTGCACCTTTTGGAAGTGCACGAACACCTAATGCAGCTCTCGCTGGGTAAGGTTGCTTAAAGTATTGGCTCATAACTTCATTTACAGTCGCGAAGTTAGATAAATCAGTTAGATAAATATTTATTTTCACTAAATCTTGAATTTGCCCGCCAGCTTCTTCACATACCGCAGTGATATTTTTAAATACCTGATGCGTTTGCTCACTAAAGTCTTCTGAAATCATTTCCATCGTTTCTGGCACTAATGGAATTTGACCAGATAAATAAACAGCGGTGCCTACTTTAACTGCTTGGCTGTAAGTGCCAATGGCAGCAGGTGCTTTGTCGGTAGAGATAAATGCTTTATTCATGTGTTTCCTATTTTACTTTTTACGATAGACTTTTTGTACATCAGGCATAACGCGAATGCGGCGCATAATGTTAGCAACGTGGATACGGTTTTTAACGGTAACCCCTAAATCTATCACGTATAAATTACTTTCTTTTTCATCGGTGGTTATTTCTACAATATTGGCTTGGGTTGTAGTAACAACATTGGTTAATTTAGCCAGAGCCCCCTGATGATTAATAATTTCAACTCTCAGAGCTGCAATATATTCTTTCTCTGGGTTATCGTCCCATTTTACAACTAAGTATTTAGAGCGCTCATTTTCCCAGCCACGGATGTTTTTACATTCTTGGCGGTGAACGGTCAGGCCCTTACCTTGGCTTACATGAGCTGTAATAGCATCGCCAGGTACAGGTCGGCAACACTTAGAGTAATTAACTAGCATGCCCTCAGTACCAATAATGGTCGCTTTGGCTTGGCTGGTAATATCAGTTAAGTCGTCACTGTCATTTTGTAATAGGCGTTTGGCAATTAACATGCTCATTAGGTTACCAGAGCCAATTTCTACAAGTAATTCAAGAAGCGTTGTTAGTTCGTGCTCCTCAAGTACTCTCGCTATATTTTCATCAGCAATGCTATCTAGTTTGTTTTCACCTAATGCTGAATCAAGTAAGCGGCGCCCTAAAAGCATAGCTTCTTCATGATGCTGGCTTCTAAGGTAGTTACGAACGCCCAAACGCGCTTTACCAGTAACAATAAAGTTTAGCCATGTTGCATTAGGGTGAGCGCCTGAGCTTGTTATTATTTCTATAGTTTGCCCTGTATCTAAGGGCCTACTTAAAGGGTGCGGCTTGCGATTAACGCGAGCGCCTACGCAGGTGTTGCCTACATCTGTATGCACGGCATAAGCAAAATCGACTGCGGTAGCACCCATTGGTAGCTCAACAATACGCCCATCTGGTGTAAATACGTAAATTTCTTCTGGGAATAGCTCAGTTTTTACATTTTCAATAAATTCAAATGATGAACCCGCACTTTGCTGAAGCTCTAATAAGCTCTGCATCCACTGGCGAGCACGTTGCTGCGAAGTATTACCTGCGCCATCACCTGCTTTTTTATACATCCAATGCGCCGCTACACCTTTGTCGGCCATATGATCCATATCATGAGTACGAATTTGAATTTCAACAGGTATACCGTGTGGGCCAACTAATGAAGTATGAAGCGATTGGTAACCATTTGTTTTTGGTACTGCAATATAATCTTTAAAGCGTGTTTCAATAGGTTTATAAAGACTATGAGCTACACCTAATACACGATAACACGTATCCATAGAGTCAACTGCAATTCTAAACGCGTAAATATCCATAACTTCGTTAAATAGCAGTTCTTTATTAAGCATTTTTTTATAAATACTATATAAATGTTTTTCACGGCCTGACACAGTTGCTTTAATGCCTGATTCTTCAAGACGTGCTTCTATTTCATGTTGGATATTAGTAATAACTTCTTTGCGATTACCGCGTGCTTTAGCAACTTCCGATTTAAGTGCGCGATGACGCATAGGATATAAAGCTTGAAAACCTAAGTCTTCAAGTTCATTTTTAATATCGTGAATACCTAAGCGGTTTGCAATTGGTGCGTAAATTTCTAGTGTTTCACGCGCTATTCTGCGGCGCTTATCTGGGCGCAATGCGCCTAAAGTACGCATATTGTGTGTTCTATCAGCAAGCTTGATTAAAATGACTCGAATATCCTGAGTCATTGCCATAATCATTTTGCGGTAGTTTTCAGCTTGGAATTCTTTTTTATCTTTAAAGCTAAGCTTATCGAGCTTACTCACACCTTCAACTAGCTCTGCAACAGTCTCGCCAAATATCTCGGCTAAATCTTGTTGACTAAAATCAGTATCTTCAATTACATCATGCATTAGCGCGGCCATGAGCGTTTCATGGTCAAGATGCATGCCTGCAAGAATTTGGGTTACTTCTACTGGGTGCGTTATGTAAGGTTCGCCACTCGAGCGAGTTTGTCCTTCATGGGCCTCTCGGGCTACCACGTAAGATTTTTGAACCAGCTCTACATCAGCAGCGGGCAAGTATTCTGAGATTTTCTTTTTAAGACCTTCAAAAAGATACATTCACACTCCAATGTTCTAGGGCCTGTTGACCTTTCAGGATTAAAATTTGTTCAATCTAGGGCGATTTAATTGTGGCGCGAGGTTTTTAGCCTAGCGGGCTAAGTAAAAATCGAGCAACAAAGAGTAAAGTGCCCCTAGGCAGAACCCTTTAGGCAGCGCATGTTTTGCATTTATGCTGCGTTATCGCCTATTTATGGGGAATAACCACACTACATAGGCTCTGCCTTGCCTAAATACCAAACATACTACTGCAAATTTAACCTCGAAAGATAAACAGCCCTAGTGAAGTAAATTAGGTAAGCTACGAATATACGATGAAAAGAGAGGATTGCCAACGGCTATAGTAGAAATACTGCGCCGTTGGCTAAATCAGACCGGGAGGTCGATTATTGGTTGCCACCAACAATAGCGGCAACAGCAGCTAATTCAGCTGCTTCTTGGTGTTGTTGTTCTTCACGGTCAATTAAGTCCATTGAAGAGCTATCAACTAAACCTAATTCAATTTCACGTAAAGCAACTACCGTTGGCTTATCGTTTTCAGGGTCTACTAGTGGAGTTTTACCACCAACAGCAATTTGGCGGGCACGACGAGCCGCAACTAAAATTAAGTCAAAACGATTACCAACTGCATCTACTGCATCTTCAACTGTTACGCGGGCCATCACAGCACTCCAAAAATAATTTAAATCAAAGACGTAGTTTACTGCAAGCAGCCACTTTCGCCAATAGCCAGTGTTCAATTTTTATCAGTTTTACTTGTCTAAGCCTGATTTAAATAGACTTAAATTATTTAAGCAGGCTATTTAGTAAAACTTGATGGCGTTCTTCTTGCGCTTTTAGGGTTAAGCGCTGAGCCATTACAATCATTTCTATGTCGCCAAGCGCGCTCTCAAAGTCATCATTAACAATTACATAGTCGTATTCGTTATAATGTGATGTTTCAGATTGTGCTTTTGCCATACGAGAGGCAATAACCTCAGCCGAATCTTGCCCACGATTATTTAAGCGTTGCTCTAATTCTTCTTTTGAAGGCGGTAGAATAAAAATAGTTTGTACGCTTGGCATAATTTTGCGCACTTGCTGAGCGCCTTGCCAATCAATATCTAAAAACACATCAATACCCGCATCAAGTTGCGACTCAATAGCTTGCTTTGATGTGCCGTAGTAATTATCGAATACTTGAGCCCATTCAAAAAAGTCATCTTTGGCAATAAGCGCTTTAAATTCGTCTGTAGATACAAAGTGATAATGCACGCCATTTTCTTCACCTGGGCGAGGGGCGCGAGTTGTATGTGATACAGATACTTTCATGTCAGCGTGTTTTTTTAATAACGCATTGATTAAGCTTGATTTACCAGCACCTGAAGGGGCTGATAAAATAAATAAGTTACCGCGAGTTTGTGCCATGCTTTTCTCTACCTAAAAATAAACAGGCTTGGATTACAAGTAAACCAAGCCTTTAATTAACTGCATTATACTTTAATTAGCTCACCTTGCTCAAGTTAGGCGTGCTCAAGTGAGCTATGCCCAAGTTGAAGCGGGAGTGTTAGACTTTAAATAAAATTGCAGTTTAAATTTATCAACAGAACTAGCCGCTAGATATAAGTATTTGATAAGGTGAAGTATCACCTAGTAAAGGAGCCTTTATGCTTAATAAAACCTTATTTACCGCACAACAAGTAAGAGACAATGAAGCTTTAGCGGCTAAAAACAGTCATTGTGATTTATTTACACTAATGCAGCGTGCAGGAGAGGCTGTATATAAGCAATGGCAGTTATTTGATGCGCAGCATGCATTAGTCATTGTTGGCCATGGTAACAACGCTGGAGACGGTTACGTTGTAGCTAGGCTTATTATGCAATCAGGTAAAAAGGTAACAGTATGCGCTGCTGAACCCGAAAAAACATTAAAAGGTGATGCTGCAAAAGCGCAGCAGCTATGGATAGAAGCGGGTGGGGTGGTTTCTCATTTTACAAAAGATGCTCTTAATGAGTGCGATATCGTTATTGATGCGCTCCTTGGTACTGGGCTTAATAGCGCCGTGCGCGATAATTTTGCGAATATAATTAACGCTGTAAATAACAGTGGTAAGCCCGTAATAAGCATTGATATTCCATCAGGCATTGAAGCAAATACAGGACAGCCTTTAGGGTGCGCAGTACAAGCTACTTCAACCGTTACTTTTGTAGGTATAAAGCAAGGGCTCACAACGACGGCAGGTAAACAATATAGCGGTAAGTTAGTTTTTGATGATTTAGCAATTGGCGATGCGTTTACTTGTATAGCTCAATCATCAGGAACCTTGATAAATATTAATAGCTTTAAAGGAATAGCCACGCGGGCAATCAATAGTCACAAAGGCAGCCATGGCAAGCTTTTATGTGTGGGTGGCAATCAAGGTACTGCAGGTGCAATTAGGTTAAGTAGTGAAGCAGCTCTTAGAACGGGTGCTGGCATGGTAAGGGTGTATACACACGAAAGCTCAATAACGCCTATTAGTATTGGCAGACCAGAGCTTATGGTAAGCAGTAATAACTTACATCAAGCGCTAGAGTGGGCAAGCTGCGTTGTTATTGGCCCAGGGCTTGGGCAAGACGAGTGGGCACAACAAACATTCGATGAAGTAATGCAATATTGCCAAAACAATAAAATGCCATTGGTTATAGATGCAGACGCCCTTAATTTACTCGCTAAGCAAGCTTCATCGTATATGTTAGAGCAATGCGTACTTACGCCACATCCAGGCGAAGCTTCGCGTCTTGTATCTCTCATTGATAAATGATTAGCTATCATTTATCACATCGAAGTCAGTGAGCTTGCCTTCGCGTCTAGTATTTAATACTGCTCCGTAGATAAAGCCCTGACTTTCTATTCTCAC